>NZ_JBHTDD010000018.1:0-164448 GCF_042666615.1 Plantactinospora sp. GCM10030261 | reverse complement strand
CCCACCCCCCATCCCCGTCGATCTAGGGAAGATGGTCGTCGTTCGATCTCCAATCACGACCATCTGCCCTAGATCGACGGGGAGGGGGGGTGGGGTAGGGGGAGGTGGGCGGTCAGGAAGGCACGGGTCGCCGCCGCCAGGTCCGGGCGGGACAGGTCGAGCGCGTGGCCGCCGTGGGTGACCAGGGTGTGCACGGGATGCCCGGCTGCGTGCAGCGCCCCGGCCAGTTCGAAGGTCTGGCTGCACGGCACCGCGACGTCGGTATTGCCGTGTGCCAACAGCACCGGCACGCCGCTGCCCACGTGGGTGGCGACTGTGGCGTCCACGGTGGCCGGATCGCCGACGGCCGGTTCGTGGCCGAGCAGGCCCGA
The DNA here is from genome assembly GCF_042666615.1 of Plantactinospora sp. GCM10030261. Taxonomy (NCBI): domain Bacteria; kingdom Bacillati; phylum Actinomycetota; class Actinomycetes; order Micromonosporales; family Micromonosporaceae; genus Plantactinospora; species Plantactinospora sp. GCM10030261. The sequence goes on along the minus strand of NZ_JBHTDD010000018.1, from coordinate 164,077 downwards.
CCACGGATTGTCGTGCCGACGCAGCCGCAGAAAATCCGCGCTCAGCGGGTCGACCGGCGGCCAGAAGGCGAGCACTCCGTCGACATCGCCGGGTCGGTCGATCCCGCGCAGGCCAGCGTGCAGCGCCAGCATGGCACCGGTCGAGTCGCCCGCCACCAGCAGCGGCAGGTCCGGCGCCGTCGCCCGGACCCGGCGGGCTTCGGCGCGTACGTCGTCCAGTTGGGCCGGCCAGTGCGCCTCGCCGGTCAGCCGGTAGCGGCCCTGGATCACGCGTAGACCATGTTCGGCCAGCGCGGCGCCGTCCTCGGTGGACCGGGAGTGCCAGCCGCCGCCGTGCAGCCACAGAAGGTTCGCGATCTGCTCCATCGCACCATCCTGCGGAGAACGCGTCCGGCACGGGTAGGCCGCTCTGCTCGGAGCAGAAGGAACCGATACTTGACACTGCGCGTCAAGTACTTGACGATTGGGTGTCAAGCGAAGGGGGTCGCCATGCCGCCCAGCCGGGACGAGGTGCGCGAACAGCTACTCCGGGTGATCGACATCAGGCTGCTCGACCCGCTGGAGATCCTGCTCGACGGCGACCAGACGGTCGACGCGCTGCGGTCCATCGTGCGGGCCAGGGCGGCGACCTGGGCGACGCTCATCGTGGACGGTGACGACTCCGCCGCCGTCGGCACCGTCATGCGGATGGTCGCCACGCTCTATCCCGGCGACGGCCCCTTCGACCCGCCGGTGGACTGGTGGCGCAGCCCGCTGGGACGGGCGGTGGCACACCGGGTTGGCCACCCGACAGCGACCTCGATCTCGTACGCCACCGCGGGGGCGATGCTCGGCATCACCCGGCAGGGCGTGCACGACCTGGTGCGCCGGGGACGGCTGACCCGGCATCCGGACGGCGGCGTCGTGCCGTCCTCGGTCCGGGACCGGCTGCGCCATCCGACCGCACCGGCAGGAAATCAGCAGGAGGGAGACCCGGTATGACCGAAATCGTGGTGCGTTCCGGACCGGTGCCGATCGCGGTGGCGGACGACGGTGGCGACGCCCCGCCGATGGTGATGCTGCACGGCGGTGGAGGAAACCTCGCCACCATGGTCCGACTGGCCCGTGCGTTGCGTCCGGCGTACCGGATCATCCGGCCGGACCTGCGCGGACACGGTCGATCCGGAAGCGGTCCGTGGGACTGGGAGGCGGTGCTCGACGACCTGGACGCCGTGGTGAAGGAACTGGGACTGGACAACCCGCCGGTGGTCGGACTCTCCCTGGGCGGGATGCTCGCCGCGATGTGGGCGCGGCGGCATCCCGGCTGCGCCGGGGCGGTCAGCCTGGACGGCAATCCGCCGCCGAGCCGACCGGACCAGTTGGTCGGACTCGACCCGGCGACCGCGACCGCGGAGCTGGCACGGCTGCGGGCCGTGTTCGACGGGATGGCCGCCGCGATGGCCGGGCCCTGGGACGCCGACCAGTTGGCGGCGGCGCGTGCCGCGCAGCAGCACCTCGTCGAGCGGTTCGGTGGACCCGCCGAGGACTGGCTGAGCGCGTTCGACCGGAACGTCGAGGAGCGCGACGGCGTCACCTGGCCGCGGCCGGACGCCGACCTCGTGGCCCAGCTCGACGCCGCCATGGCCGAGCTGGACCCGCTGCCGGTGTACGCGGACGTCCGCTGCCCGCTGCTGCTCGTGCTGGCCACCGAGGACCTGCCGGAGCAGCGCCCGTTCCGCGACCTGTACGCCGCCTACCGGCGGTATCTCGGCACCCGGCTGGCCGCCCTCGAACCGCGCCGAGGGCTGCGCGTCGAGTACCGTGCTGGGGCGAGCCACGCGATGGCGGCCGAGGATCCGGTCGGACTCGCCGGCCTGATTGTGGAGTTCCTTGCTCACCCCCACCGCCACCGCCCCGCCTCGTCGATCTAAGGCAGATGGTCGCGTGTTGATCTCCAATCACGACCATCTGCCCTAGATCGACGGGAGAGGGCGGTGGGGGGGGGGGAGGGGGCTGGTTGGTGCTGGTCAGGATGGGGTAGAAGGGTGCTGTGGCAGAACTCGTCTACCCTCCGGTGATCGCGGCGGCCCTGACCATGTTCCGGGTCCTGGGCATGCGCCCGCGGGTTGACGGAGGTCACCACGTCCCGCGCACCGGCGGCGCCGTCCTGGCCAGCAACCACGTCAGCTATCTCGACTTCATCTTCTGCGGGCTGGCCGCCCGGGACTCGGGGCGCCTGGTCCGCTTCATGGCCAAGCAGGAGGTGTTCGCCGACCGGGTCGCCGGGCCCCTGATGCGCGGCATGCGGCACATCCCGGTCGACCGGGCGGCGGGCGCCGGTTCATACGACGCCGCTGTGGCCGCGCTGCGCGGCGGCGAGATCGTCGGAGTCTTTCCCGAGGCGACGATCAGCCGGTCGTTCACCGTCAAGCCGCTCAAGACCGGCGCGGTACGGATGGCTCGCGCCGCGGGTGTGCCGATCCTGCCGGTGGCGATCTGGGGCAGCCAGCGGTTGTGGACCAAGGGCCGACCCCGCCAGCTCACCAAGCGAGGGGTGCCGATCACCATCATGGTTGGGGAAGCGATCCCGGTGGCCGACACCGACGACGTGGGTCGGGCCACCGACGAGCTGCGTCGGCACCTGTCGGCATTGGTGGATCGGGCCCAGCGAGGCTATCCGGCGGTGCCCTCCGGGCTGGACGACGGCTGGTGGTTGCCGGCCCACATGGGTGGGTCCGCGCCGACGGCGGAGGAGGCGGCCGCCCTGGACCAGGGAGATCGGCCCGCGCCCAGCACCCCGTGACCCGGGCCGGGGCCGGCCGCGGAATCGTCCGGTCCGACCACGCCGCCGCCGGCAGCGAGTTGCCGGGCACCCGGAAACGCCCGTCGGTAGTAGTCGTCGCCGTGCAGGAACTCCACAGGTAACGAGCCGGGCAGGTCGATGCCGCGTTGCGGGTCGGCGAGATCGTCGGCGCAGGCCAGTGCCCGGGCCCGGAACCGCAACGCGTCCCGCTCGGGTGGGGACAGGTCGGTGATGCCCGGTTCGGCGAGCCGGAACATCGCGGCGAGCCGCCGGACCAGGTGCGCCAACTCCCAGGTCGCGTCGGGACCGTCCAGGTCGGCGCCACCGAGCGCCAGGCTGGGCTGCCGGATGGTGTGCAGCGAGTCACAGACCAGCACCAGCCGGCCCGACCCCTTCCCCGGCAGCACGTGCAGTCGGCTCGGCCACTGCCAGCGGACCTGGCCGACGGCCACCCGCTGGGCGAGGTCGGCCCGCCGCCGGTGCCGGGCACCGGGCCGGCCGTCACGGTGGGTGGCCGCGATGGACCAGCCGTCGCAGACGTACGCGAGCCGCCGGTCGGTCACCACGACCGACGCCGGTCGGGGCAACGCCCACATTCGTTCACTGTCCACGAGTCGGGGACGCAGCAGATATCCGGTGACGAGGGCGTGGCCCCGCCAGAACACCCGTTCACCGTCGGCCAGGACGATTCCGTTCCGCCATCCGAGCCGGGGAAAGGCGCCATCGGGGGCGTCCGGCTCGTCCGGGCGGTACGCGCGGATGAAGTACGGCGCGTTGCTCATCGGGGATTGGACCTCCCACCGAGAACCCTCTTTCCCGACAGGTTGCCGCGTCAAGTAAACGTTGTCATGACGGTCGTTAGGGGGTCGGCCGGTCGGGCGACGCGTAGGACCGGTAGTTGCCAATCTCATCCGGCCGGACGAGTCCGTCCTCGATCGCCCGGGCAAGCAAAGCCGACTTGGTGGCGGCCGGCCGGCCGGCGCGCGCGTACTTGATCCGCGCCCGGTCCACGTACTGCTTCACGGTGTGCTCGCTGATCCGCATCCGGCGCGCCACCGACGCCTTCGACATGGACTGGAACCACAGCAGCAGCGCCTCCCGCTCCTGGTCGGACAGGACCGGACGATCGGCACGCCGGTCACCGACGATCGCCCCGGCCAACGCCGGTGGCACGTACGGTCGGTCGGCGGCAGCCGCGAGCACGGTACGGACGCAGTGCTCCCGCCCTTCGTGCTTGGCCAGGAAGGCCACCGCGCCGGCGTCCAGAGCGGCGAGGATCGTCTCCTGGTCGGTGTGCTCGGAGTACACGACCACCCGCCGGCCGGCCATACTCAGCTCGCTCACCTTGTCCAGCACCATGCGTCCCCGTAACCGGAGGTCGAGGAGGATCACCTCGGCCCGCCGGCCGGCCTCGGCCAGCACCCGGTCCGGATCCTCCCCGGCGGCCACCACGGCCAGCCGGGGCTCGGCGGCCAGCCAGGACCGGACTCCCTCCACCACGACCGGGTGGTCGTCGACGATCGCCACGCCGATCCGGTCGTCCGCCGTCACCTGGCCCGCCACCGGGTCTGCGCCCATATCATCTCCTCGTCCCGTTCGTGGAACCGCTCGACCCGCCCGTCGTACCCTCCGGCCGGTCTGTCCGGACCGGACGGCGGATCGTTCGGTGTGGGTGGTGCCTCGGGCGGAACCGGCTCCGGTCCGGCCGCCGTCGTGACGCCGACCACCACCTCGTTGGGTTGTCCCACGACTGTCAGCCTGGCCCAACCGCGGGCGGCGGCCAGCGTCGCCGCGAGCGGATCGACCAACCGCCGCCGGATCTCCACCGGCAGCGGCGGAAGCTCTCCGACGGAGACGAACTCGACCGGTACGCCGCCGCGCTCCGCGATGTCCGCACACGCGCGCAGCTCGTGCAGCAACGGGTCGGGCACGTCGTCCGATTCGGCGATGAGCCGGCGCAGCCGGGAGGCGGCCAGGGCGCACCGCCGCTGCACCCTCGGATCGGCTGGATCGGCCCGCCCGTCCGCCAACTCGGCCAGTACCACCCCAGCGGTCACGCTGACCACGGAAAGCCGTTCCCGGCGTTCCCGTCTGGTGCGGGCGGCGGCGGTCCGCTCGGCGGCCAGCGCGGATCGGGCCGCCGCGGTGCCCGCGGTGCTCGTGGCCAGGCTGCTGAGCATGCCGGCGCCGACGACCAACGCGATGGGCAGCACCATCGTCCCGTACACGTACAGGCCGTACCGGCTGAGGTCGGCCTCCCGGGTGGCACCGGCGGCGAGCAACGCGACCAGGGCGATCCCGGCCCCGGCGGCGAGCGCGCCGATAAGCGCCGCGACTCGACGGCGCCAGAAGATGAGGGCGACGAACCAACCGAGGGACGTCCAGCCCCAGCTCGCCGGCGCGAACAGCCGATCCGGTGGCACGCAGGCGAAGATCGCCGCGTCGGTGGCCAGCAGCACGGTCACCGGCGGCCAGACCGACCGGCGCTCGTCCCGGAGCATGGCGCGGGCCGACACCCAGCCGACCGCCGCGAAGGCCAGGAAGGCGGTGGCGGCGATCCACGGCCATCGGTACGCCGACCAACTGCCCAGCAGCGCCGGCAGGTTGATGGCCAGGTGCCAGCCGAAGGCGATGACCACGGCGGCGATCCGTACCCCACGGTCGGCCGTGGCCGCCACGGTGGCCCCGACGGTCGCCGAGTTGTCCTCCGGCCCGGTGGCCGCCGGCGCCCCGCCGGCCGGCCACGTCAGGCGTACCCGGGTGCCGTGCCCCGGGGACGAGTCCACCAGAGCCGCACCGCCGACGGCGGCGAGCCGACCGTACACCGACTCGCGCAACCCGTACCGGTGCGTCGGCACCCCGCTCGGGTCGAAGCCGGGACCGTCGTCGGCCACCTCGACCACGACGGCGTTGGCGGCCCGCGACAGGGAAATCTCGACCGCGCTACCGGGCGCGTGCCGATCCACGTTGGACAGTGCCTCGCGTACCGCGTTGGTAAGTGCGGCCGCCACCGCGGGAGGCGTGGTGACCGACGGCAACGAGGCGGGGGGACCGGGACGTCCGGCCAATGCGGCGCGTAACCGGTCGTCCAGCCGTACCCCACGGGCGCTGTCGGTGGTCACCGACTCGGCGCGAGCATCGGCCAGATCGTCGAGGGTACGCAGGTCGGTGGCGGCTCGGTCGCGCAGTGCCTGGCCGGACCGGACGGCGCCGAGCCCGACGACGGTCAACGTGGACAGTACGGTGTCGTGCAGGTCGCGGTTCTGCCGGCGTTCGGCGGCCCGGGTGGCCCGGTCGACCACCGCCTGCCGGTGGGCCCGCTGGTAACCGGCGAACGCGGCGTCAGCGGACGAGCTGCTGCGTCTGGCCAGCCAGGCGAGGCCGGCTCCGCTGGCCACCTGCATGGTGAGGGTGAGGGCGTGCGCGGTCGCCTCGGTGTCGTTGCCCGCCAGGTGCGCGCCGAGTGCGTAGCTCACCACGACGAGCAGCCCGGCCGGCACCGACCAGCGGGCCGCGATGCCGAGCTGGGCGATGAGGACCGTGGTGCTCGCCATGATCGCTACCCAGCTCCCCTCGCCGGGAAGCACCTCGGCCGAGACGAGGCGGCCGATCAACAGGCAGGTGGCCGTGGTGAGCAGCACGTCGACGCCGATCAACCAGGCAGTCATGCCCCGGCGCAGCACCCGGACGACGAACACCGCGGACCACGAGGTCAGCACCGCGATGGCCGGGATCAGCAGCGGCACGTCGACCGGCGGCGTGCGAACCGCCAGCGCCGCCGTCGCGCAGGCCAGTCCGGAGCTGCCGTGCACGGCCGCGGAGAAGATCGCCAGAACCCGGCCCAACGCGGCCTGGGCGGGCCGGTCCGTCGGCCCGCGGTCCGGGTGGTCCGGCCGGCTCTCCGGCTGGTCCGGCCCGCTCGCCGGCTGGTCCGGCTGGTCCGGCCGGCTCGCCCGCTGACCCGGCGAGGTGTCGCTGGTGGCGCGAGTCGCCGGCGGCACGGGCATCACCTGGTGGTCCTCCTCGATGCTCCGCCGGCTGTGGCGACCGGGGACGAGCACGCGGATGCGGTCGGCCGTCCCCGGACGGTCATCGACGCAGGGGAATAGCATACCGGCCCGTCACGCCCCGTTGATCTATCGCGGTCGGCTTGCGGGTGGCGGAACGATCGTGGCAGGATGTTAACGCAACAGAAGTTGCGTTAACCCGATCGGAAGGAGCGCGGCCGCCATGGTCTCGATGCCGAGCACCACGACGCCCCGTCCCCACCACGCCGATCGGGAGGCACCCGTTGCCCAGCCAACTGACCCTGCGCGCCGTCACCAAGTCCTATCCGGGTCGCCTGGTGCTCGACCAGGCGTCGCTGACCGTCGCACCCGGTGAACGAATCGGCATCGTCGGCGAGAACGGCTCCGGCAAGTCGACGCTGCTCCGGCTGATCGCCGGCCGGGAGCCCGCCGACGGAGGCGAGATCACGGTGACCGCCGACGACGGGCTCGGCTACCTGCCCCAGACCGTCGATGTGCCGTCCGGATGGACCGTCCAGCGGGCGGTCGACAATGCCCTGGCCGACCTGCGCGCACTCGAACGTCGACTGCGGGAACTGGCCGTCGATCTGTCCACTGAGGACCAATTGAATGCCTACGGGGAGACCCTCCAGGCGTTCGAGGACCGCGACGGCTACCGGGCCGACGCCCGGGTCGACCAGGCACTGCACGGCCTCGGCCTGGGTCACCTGGAGCGGGACCGGCCACTCACCGGGCTCTCCGGCGGTGAGCAGGCCCGGCTGTCGCTGGCCTGCCTGCTGGCCAGCGATCCCGGGACACTGCTGCTCGACGAGCCGACAAACCACCTCGACGACACCGCCCTGGCGTGGCTGGAGGACCGGCTGCGCCGGCACCGCGGCACCGTCGTCGCCGTCTCCCACGACCGGCTGTTCCTCGACCGGATCGCCACCGCGATCGTCGAGGTCGACGCCGGCGCCGTCGTCCGGTTCGGCAACGGGTACGCGGGCTACCTGGCCGGGCACGCCACGGCCCGGGCCCGCTGGGAGCAGGCGTACCAGCAGTGGTGCGCGGAGACCGCGCGGCTGCGCGAGTACGCCGCCACCACCGCCCACCGGGTGGCGCCGGACCGGCCGATCAAGGACAACAACAAGGTCTCCTACGACCGGCACGGTGGCCGGGTGCAGCAGTCCATCGCCAGCCGGGTCCGCAACGCCGAGGAACGGCTGCGCCGGCTCACCGAGAACCCGGTTCACCCGCCGCCGCCACCGCTGCGGTTCACCGCGCAGTTCGCCGGGGACGGGCCGGCGGACCACGGCACCAGCCCGCTCGTCCAGGTCCGCGGCGTCGCGGTCGCCGACCGGCTGGTCCTCGACGAGGTACGCGTCGACGCCGGCGACCGGCTGCTGGTGCACGGACCCAACGGTGCCGGCAAGTCCACCCTGCTGCGGGTGCTGGCTGGCGACCTGCGCCCGGACCGCGGTGCCGTGTCCCGTCGCGGGCGGATCGGCTACCTGCGCCAGGAGGTGCCGGCGGACCGCCCCCGGCAGACCCTGCTCGCCGCTTTCGCCGCCGGCCGGGCCGGGCCGCCCGACGAGCACCGGGACCGGCTGCTCTCGCTCGGCCTGTTCGACCCGGGCAGCCTCGACCAGCCGGTCGGCGTGCTGTCCATCGGTCAACGCCGCCGGTTGGAACTGGCCCGGCTGGTGACCGACGAGTTCGATCTGTTGTTGCTGGACGAGCCGACCAACCACCTGTCGCTGACCCTCGTCGAGGAACTGGAGGCCGCGCTGGAGGACTATCCCGGTGCGGTGGTGGCGGTCTCCCACGACCGGGCACTGTGCCGGCGGTTCGGCGGCCGGCGGATCGAGCTGCGGGCCGGTCGGCTGGTCGACACGCCGACCGGGTGACCCGGACCGGTGGTGGTCGACGAGCCGTTACCAGCGGCCCCCGGTCAGGGGCCGGTCGGCCCTGCCGCCGGGGTCGCCGGCGAGGTGTGCTGGAGGTGACCAAAGGAGGTTGCCATGCGCAGATTCGGCGTCGCCGACGTGATGACCCGTGAGGTGGTGACGGTGGCACCGGACACCGGCTACCAACTCGTTGCCGACCTGCTGGTGGGTAACCAGATCAGTGCGGTACCGGTGGTGGATCCGGAGCGACGGGTGCTCGGGATCGTCTCGGAAGCGGACCTGATGGCCAGGCTCGAAGGTGCGGACCGGCGGTCGTCCCACCCACTCACCGCCCGCCGGCTGCACGCCGCGCGGGACCGCTCGCGCGGCAACACGGCAGCCGACCTGATGAGCGCGCCGGCGGTGACGATCAGCCGCGACGCCTCCGTGACCGCGGCGGCACGACTGATCGACGTGACCGGCGTCAAGCGGTTGCCGGTGGTCGACGAGAACGGCCGGCTGGTCGGCATCGTCTCGCGTCGCGACCTCGTCTCGCTCTATGCCCAGCCGGACGAGCAGATCCGGGCCGCCGTCCTGGACACCCTGGCCGCGTTGTGGATCGAGCCCGGAACTGTCGAGGTGACCGTCGATCGGGGAGTGGTCGCGCTGCGCGGTCAGGTCGACCGTACGAGCACGGCCGGGATCGTGGCGCGGTTCGTGGCGGCGACCCCCGGCGTGGTCGACGTGGTGGACGAGCTGACCGCCGCCCGCGACGACAGCTCCGACGTCGGCACCGGCTGGCAGCGGTCGCACCCGTTCAGCGCGGAGCCGCGTCCGGCGCCGGCCCGCCCGCGCGGCTGACCGTCCTGCCTCGGCCGGCCCCTGTACCGCCGTCGGCCGCCGTCCGGCGGCGGCCGACGGGCCGAACCGGTGACGACCACTGCGTACCGGTCGGCCCCGCCGGCTGTGCCACCACGGCCGGTCGGGCCTCGGCCAGCACCGCTCCCGCCCGGATCAGCAGGTCCGGGCCGAGGCGCAGCGGCAGCAGCGTGGTCAGCAGCAGGTGACCCAGCAGGTCGTACTCGTCCTCACCCAGGCCCAACCGGCGATAGTCGGCGATCAGTTCCGCCCACCCCGGATGATTTCCCGTTCGCCACGCACCGACCAGGGCCGCGGTGAGACGTTCGGCGAGCTGGTCGATGTCCGTGCCCGCGAAGTACGGGGCCAACTGCTGGTCGCGGCGGGCCAGGCGGTAGAAGCGGCGCGCCGCGGCCCGGAGCGCGGACGCCTGATCGATTGTGGTGCTCGTGGTCCGTCCCATGTCCCACCCTCCACGGGCGGTGCGGCGCCGACACCGCCACGACATGGTGATGCTCGTGTCCCTGGGGCGACCGGGTCGCCGTCGGCTGCGGCGGCCGGCCTGGACAGACCGCCATCCCGGTGGTGACCTGGTGTGTGTTCACTGCGTGTCGTACGGTGTGGGCACCGGTGATCGCACTCCGATCGAAACAGCGCCGTGACGCGCTGTCGATTGGCAGGATTACCGATTCCACCTGGGGTGACGGGGTGCTTACCGGGAGTGTTGAGATCGCCGTCGAGATCGGCGGTATCGCCTCGTCCATCGACGACCTGGGGACGCGGGCGATGGCGCTGTTGCGCTGCCTACGCCGATTGATCCGCTATCGGGCCGGGTGGGTCGTGCTCTTCGATCCGGTCCGGCCGGGCCTCATCCCGCTCGCTGTCGAGGGGCGTGCCGGTGGCGTGGCTCCCGACGCCTCGGCGGCCCGCGGTGAGGTGGAACGGTTGGGGCTGGACCGCCCCGGCTCGCCCCGGCTGCTCCGCGAATTGCCCGTCACGCTGCACGGCTGGGCCGAGCCGGAAGCCGAGGGTGGGGCCGAGGGCGTCGTCGCGCCGTTGACCACGACCGATGGTCGCTGCCTCGGCCTCCTGATCATGCACACCGACGCCCAACACCGGCCCACCGAGCAGGTCCTGAACCTGCTCGGCACGCTCACCCCGATGGCGGCGAACGCCGCTGATCCACTCCGGACGGTGATGACGACGGCCCGGTCCGTGCCCGGCGCATGGGCGGGGGTGCTGCTCGCCGGCGACGGCGCCACCATGGCGTTGCCCGGACTGGCCGGCCACCCGCTGCTGACACCACCGTCACGAGTGCTGGCGCTCGCCGCCCCAGCCGAACGGGATCGGCGATCGCACCGTTCGTTCCTCGTCCCTGTCGACGGCCCCGGCGCGGCGGAACACCTGCGGGTCACCGTCATCGAGAGCCTGGCGGACACGCCGTACCAGCGGGGGGTCGCCGTGCTGCTCGGTCCGGCCGGGGACGTACACGGACTCACGCCGCGCGAGCTGGAGATCGCCGGGCTGCTCGTCGACGGCTCCTCGAACCGGCGGATCGCCGCCGCCCTCCACGTCACCGAGCGGACGGTCGCCGCTCATGTCGAGCACATCCTGGTCAAGCTGGCCGCGTCCACCCGGACGATGGCAGCGCTGCGGGCACACCAGCTCGGCCTGTTCGTCCCGCGGACGTCGGAGTCCTGCGCCCCGGGTTGGTGACATCGCCGCAGGCTGGAACGGGGCGCGCGAACGGCTCAGCTCCGGGCGATGACCGCGCCGAGGGTGGCCGAATGCCGCGTCACGGTGGCCCGGAAGCCGCTTGCACGCACCGCGTCGGCCACCGCGCGCAGCACCCGGTCGGTACGGTCGCTGCCCGGCGCTTCGAACACGAGCAGCAGCCGGCCACCCCCGACGAGCAGATTGTCGAGCATCCGCAGCTCGACCGCGGCGTCGCGAACCCAGAAGACGTTCACGTTCACCGCGAAGATCGCCGTGAACGGGCCGGTCAACCCGTCCACGCCGGCCAGGTCGAGCCGCCGGATCCGGGCCCTCCCGCCGGCCACATGCCCGGCGTTCCGCCTCGTCGCCCGGTCGATCGCGGTGGCCGACCGGTCGATCGCGGTGACCTGCCCGCCGTCGAGCCGGTCCGCGATGAGCGACACCGCCACGCCCGGACCGCAACCGATCTCCAAGATCTGGTCATCCGGCCGTACGTCGAGCAGATCCACGGTCCAACGCAGCCGCCACGGCACGTCACTCCCCGCCATCCCGCCAGTATGGCCCGCGGCACCACCCCGGCACCGTCCCGGCCGAGCGGCCGGTCTGCGGGCACCGTCGACGGGATAGGGTCCGCCGATGGAACCGGGCACCGACGCGGCACGGCGGATCACCGGGTACGGCGAGAAGTTCGACCGGCTGTTCGAAATGGGGGCCCGCGCGGTCCGCGCCGGCACCCACCATCGCGACTCGCCGCCGGTGGACGGCGGACGGTGGGGCGTGTCGGTGATCCTGCCGCCCGATCGGGCCAGCACCGCACGGCTGGCCGAGGCGACCAGTGCTGCCATGTCGGTTGCCGGCCGGCACCACTGGCCGACGGGATCCCCGGACGCCGCGCACGTCACCGTACGCGCGCTGGAAGCGCACCGGACGGCGGCGCGGCGGGAGGATCCGTTGGTGGCCCGGGGCGCGGCGGCGCTGCGCCGGACGGCGGCGGCCTGCCGGCCGGTACGGCTCGACCTGCGCGGGCTGACGCTCACCCCGTCCGGGATCATGGCGTGCGCCTACCCGGTGGACCCGGCGGCGACCGACTTCGCCGCCCGGCTGGCCAAGGAACTGGGCGCGGACGGCTGGTTCGAGGCCGACTTCAACCGGGACATCTGGTACGCCACGCTTGTGCACTTCACCGGCCCGGTGGCCGATCCCGAGGCGCTTGTCGACTGGGTGGCCCGGCGCCGCACCCTCGACCTCGGCCGGATGACGACCGACGTGGCCGAGCTGCTGCGGTGGCGGTTCAACGGACGGCAACCGGTACGCGTGTCGCTGGCGACCGAGTCGCTCGGCGTGCGCTGACGCGCGTCCTCGCGTGGCGCTGTCGCCTGGTGTCGCGCTGTCGCTACCCGTTCCGGCTACCTGTCCGCCACGAGCAACCGGTAGCCGGCGTCGAATCCGTCCCTGGTGAGCAGGTCGGCGTGCCGTTCGTGCCACCGGCCACTTGCCAGGTCGGCCGCCAGCCGGTCCAGCCCCGGCCGGATCGCCGCCTCCCCGACCTGGGCCAGCAGCGAGATGCCGGCTCGGACCGTCGGATCGAGGTACGCCTCCGGCCGGCGCCACCAGGCCGCGAGGAAACCGTCGACACAGTCCGCGGGCACCGGCAGCGGCTCCACCCGGGCCCCACCGAGACGCGCCGCCAACCGTTCCATCGGCACGGCCCGTGCCTCGTCGAAGGCGGCGGCCTCCGGGAGGTAGTCGGCGAGCAGCCAGAACCGCTGGAACACCGACTGATCCCAGGTCAGCACGACGATCCGACGTCGGGTGATCCGGCGCAACTCGGCGATGCCGGTGTTCAGATCCGTCCAATGGTGGATGGTGAGCAGCGCCATCGCCGCATCGACGGCGCCGTCCGCCAGCGGAAGGGACTCGGCCGCCGCTCGGACGGCCGGCGCCGCACCGCGCGGTCGCTGCCCGATCATCGTGGCGCTCGGCTCGATCGCGAGGACCGTGGTCGGCGGCTCGTACGACCCCGTGCCGGCACCGACGTTTACCACCGTGCGCACGTCGCCCAGTGCGGCGGCGACCCGTTCGGCGATCCGCGGATCGGGGCGGCGGGTGTTGGCGTACGTGGTACCGATTCGGTCGTAGACCGGCCCCGCTCTCATGCCCGGACTGTAGCTGGGACGTCGAGGGCACATGTTGGTCGGGTGTGGCGGGTCCTTGGTCGTCATGATCACACGTGGGGTGATGAGGCGCGCCCGGCAGGATTCGAACCTGCGGCCTTGGGATTAGAAGTCCCCTGCTCTATCCGCTGAGCTACGGGCGCTGGTCGGTGCGCCAGAAGGGTACCCGTGCGATCGACGCCGCCGGTGGCACGGGTGTGGAGTCCGGCCAGCCCATCCTAGGTTTCCGGCGGGTCCATGACGAGCATCCGGGTCGGACCGGGGGTTTCCCGTCAGCTCGGGATGAGGTTTGCCCTACCGGCAACCGGGATGCCAGCGGGATCGAATCGGGTCCGCCGTCTCCATAGCGTCGTTCCCATGGTGTTGACGTCAAGTTCGCCCGCTCCGGTGACCGTTCCGACGAGTCCGGCACCGACGTCGGCGCCGCCCGTCACCCGAGCACCGTCGCGCGATCGCTTCGTCGATGGGCTGCGGGCGCTCGCGATCCTCGGGGTGGTGATCGGCCACTGGCTGGTCGGCGCGTTGGTGGAGACCGACGGAGGGCTGCGGATCGACAGCCCGCTGCGCTACCTGCCATGGCTGCACGTGGCGACCTGGTTGTTGCAGATGTTGGCGTTGTTCTTCCTGGTGGGCGGCTACACCTCGGCCAATGGGTTGCGCCGCGCCCGCGAGCGCGGCGTCCCGGACGCGATGTGGATCCGGCGGCGCCTGTGGCGGCTGGGACGCCCGGTGCTGGCCGCGTCGGCGATGCTGGCGCTCGCTCTGCCGCTCGCCGCGGTGTCCGGCGTCGCGCCGGGCACGCTCCGTACGACCGTCGTGCTGTTCCTGCAACCGCTGTGGTTCATGGGGGTGTACGCGGTGATCACCGTCCTCACCCCGTACCTGCTGCGAGCGGATGCCCGGTGGGGGCTGGGGGTGCCGCTGGTTTCCGTCGGTGTGGTGGCGGCCGTCGACCTGGCGCGGTTCGGGCCGGGGGGCGACGCCGTGCCAGGATGGTTCGGCTATCTCACCGTGCTACCCGCCTGGGCCTTCGGCTTCCAACTCGGGGTGGCCTGGGCGCGCGGACGGCTCGACCAGCGCGCCGCACGGTGGCTGCTGACGCTCGGCGCGGCGGCGTTCGTGACGCTGCTGGTGGTGCTGGATTATCCGGTGAGCATCACAAGCGTGCCCGGCGCGACCCGGTCCAACTCCAATCCGCCGTCGCTCATGGTGCCGGCCCTGGCGGCGATCCAGATCGGGGCGGCAATGCTGCTGCGGCCACGGATCGAGCACCTGCTGCGTCGCCGGGCCGTCTGGCTGGGGGTCGCCGCGCTCAACCTGGCCGCGATGGGCATCTTCTGTTGGCACCAGGTGGCGCTCGTGATCGTCTCGGACCTGGCTAGCCGGACCGACCTGGCGACCTCGCCGGAGCACGTGTCGTGGCTGGTCACCCGCCTCACCTGGTATCCGATCCTGGCCCTCGTCCTGGCTGGCCTGGTGATGCTCACGCGACGCTGGGAACGCTGATCCTCGACGGCCGGGAAGGCCCGGCAGTTACCGGAAAGGAGGACCGCAGTGCCGCCGCAGTGATCCGGCAGTCCCCGCTGGCACCGTTCGTCGGCGAGACCGCCACCGGCCGGTGGTGGCGGGGAACGCCCCACGGAGGATGAATACCGTGACCACAACCAGACGAATCGTCGCCGCGCTGCTCGCGGCGGGCGGCACGGCGATAGGCATCACCGTGCCGGCCGGGCCGGCGCTCGCCACCGATCCGGCGTACGGCTCACCATGCGCCATGTCGTACGTACCGCTGCCGCCCGGGATGACCCAGGTTCAGATCCGGGACTCCGACCCCAGCGGACGGTTCCAGGTGGGTTGGGCGGTCGACGGCGCGGGGCGGGAGCACCTGATCCGGTGGGACGGTGGGGTGCCGCAGGATCTGGGCGTCACCGACGTCGATGCCGACGCCATCAACGCGCACGGCGACATCGTCGGCAGCTCGTACGACTACGAGAAGAACCACTACTCGGCCTGGCGCTACCGCGACGGTCGGTTCACCGAACTGCCCCCGCTGTCGCCCGGGCACAACGCCACAACGCACGATCTCGCCGACGACGGCACGGTCGTCGGCACGTCGAGCCCGGTGGCGAACCGCGCCGGGCAGCCCGTCGTGTGGTCACCGGAGGACGTGATCCGTGCCCTGGCCGTGCCGGCCGGTCACGACAGCGGACTGATCACCGGCATCGACGCCGACGGCACCGCTGTCGGTTCGACCTTCAACCGCGATCCTTCGGCCGGGTCCCCCAGTCGGGCGGTGCGGTGGGCGCCGGACGGCTCCGTGACGGTGCTGCCGGCGCCGCCGGACGGTTCCGGCTCCGGGACCTCGGCCGTCGCGATCCGCAACGGGCACGTGATCGGTGCGGGCCGCTCCGACGTGGACGGGGCAGACCTGGCCCTGGCGTGGCCACCGGAGGCCACCGCGCCCACGGTCCTGGCCTGGGGCCTCGTCGACGCCGTCAACCACGGTGGGTCGATCGCTCTGAACACCGTGCCGGACGGCAAGCTGTGGCTGGTCCACGACGACGTGTTCCGGTCGTTGCCGACCGACACCTCGCCGTTCAAGACCGGGGGCGTAGTCGCGTTGACCGACGACGACGTGGCCTATGGATACCTGCGACAGTGGCCGGTCCGTTGGGACTGCGGACCGACGCCATAGGCGGGCCAGGTCGTGTGCCGTCCCGACCGGCCACCGGGCTGGTCGGGACGGCATGGGCGACTGTTCCGTCGCGTGCCCGGTGGATTTCTCACCGGGCACGCGATCGGAAGCCGCCTGCGGGTCACCCGCGCCACGGCTGATGCCGCGACGGGAAACACGCACGCGCTACCGGGTCAGCCGACCAGACGCCCCTTGTCAGCGGAGTCCCTGCCCGGCTTCGGCAGCTTATCCGTCGTACTCACCCGCGGCGCCGGATCCGTCATGGCGGGCGCGGTGGTCGTCGCGAGCGGCAGGTTCAGGGCGCTGGACTTGAGGGCGACGCGGACCGTGGCGCCGGTCGATCTGGGGTATGTGTACTCCGCATCGGTCTGGGTCAGGATCAAACCCAACACATGATCGGCCGGGATGACGGCATCGGCCGTCTGTAGTGGCAGGGTCACCGTGTACCACACGCCGGGCTGCAACGGGGTGGTCTGCCGCAACGAGACATGGTGCGCCGCGTCCAACCAACCCCGAGTCAGCACGTTGTGGTCCCTGGTCGCCACGTTGAGTGCGGTGTCCCGGTAGCACCCGTCGTCGAGTGCGGTCGACTCGCCGTAGCAGGACTCGGTCGGAAGCAACCGGATGCCGCCACCCGACGCGTGGTCCACCCTGGTGGCCGTGCCGTAGTCGACCAGTCGCGCGGTGAGTGAGGTGGTGGGCTTGTCGACCTGGACCCTCAGCGTCACAGTCGGTGTGCCGCTGATCCGTAGGTCACTACCGAGCGGGCCGTTCAGGAAGACGAGGCGACCTCCCTTGGCCGTACTGGGATCGCTTACCGCGTTCGCCTCCGTCAACCCGGGTGCGTCCACGTAGGACTGGTTCCTCTGGACCGGGTTGGGGCCGCCGATCGTACCGGTGACGCCGTCACCCCAGCCGAGTGGCAGGGTCGCGGTCCGGACCGACGCGGGGGGCCACGACCGATCCTCGGTCCAGACGTTCGGGCTCCGTTCGACCGATGCCATCGGCTGCGCCATGACGCCGTTGTCGATGCCCTGCAGCCAGTAGTCGAACCACTGGTGCAGCGTGTTCACCCATTCCGAACGCCGGAAGTCGAAGGGTTCGACATGCCCGGTCTGGGACAACCAGACCTTACGGGGCACGTCGTGCGCGGCCAGTGCCGACCACCAATTGCCGAATTGCGAGGTCATCACGTTGAGATCGTTGAGCCCGTGTACCGCGAAAACGCTCGCACGGACATTGCCGGCCTTGCTGGTGAAGTCACGCTGGGCCCAGAAATCGGTATAGTCCCCGGTGTCCTCGCCGGCGGCCGCCTGCATCGCCGCCACCATCGCGTCACAGACCCCGTCGGGACGCGCGGAAACGTAGTTGTGGTGCCAGGGCACGCCGTCCGGTCCACGAAGAATGCCGTTCAACCGCATGTAGTCGTACCAGCTGGAGATCGCACCGATCGGCACGATGGTGGCCAGCCCCTCCACGCCCGTCGCCGCCACCCCGTTCGCGACCGTGCCGTCCCACGACTTGCCGATCATGCCGACCTTGCCGGTGGTCCAGTCCGCGACCGCCGCGCGGCCGTCGGCGTGGGCGGCGGAGGCGCGCCCGTTCAGCCAGTCGATCGCCGCTTTCGCGCCGAGGACCTCGGCCTCTCCGCTGATGTCATTGCAGCCGGTCGACCGGTTCGTGCCCGCGAGGTCGACCTGAACAACCGCGTACCCGCGAGGCACGTAGTAGTTGTCGTAGAAGAGCGGGAACTTACTGATGACCCCGGAGTCATCGTATCGCTTGCTCTCGTTCTCGAGACCCCGGCCGATGCTCTGGTAGTACGGCGAGGCGATCATGATCACCGGGACGTCGACTCCCGCTGCCGCGGCCTCGCTCGGCCGGATCACGTCAACCGCGATCCGATCGGGCTGACCATCGCCATCGCTGTCCACCGGTGACTGCACCCAGACACTTTCGCGAGTGGCATTGGCGTACGAATAGACGGGAACCGTTTGCCCAGCCTGAATAAACGGTCGACCCGCAGCCGGATCCGCGGTTGCGGCGGTCGTGGAAACCACCTGTGCCGTGGACGCGACGACAGCAGTGGCGAGCGCCAGGCCCGCCATCCCCCGTAACTGTCGATGCAGCTTTAACAAGGTCATCCTTCCTCGCGCTGATTATCGGAAGACGCCGCTGGCCGCAGTGGTTGTGCGGCCAGCGGTGATCAAGGTATCCGACGCGATGAGGTTTTTGCTGTCCCGGATTTCGATGCATTGAGCCACACGGTTTCGTAATGGGCCCTGAACTGGATTTACCGATCGCACCGGGGCGGGTGGACGACCCATGAACATGTCGCATGCCTCGTGTCCGTGCGCGGAATACCTGCCGAAGTCCCGCCCGTTCCAGTGTTGCGGCGCGACATATCGGAGCGGCGGATGGAACCGGTGCGGAGCCTGTCTCAGTGCGTTTTCGCTGGCCCGGCGACAGCGGGCGGGCCAGCCGTATCGAGGGTCGGACCCGCCGGATGGGCATCGGCGACGGCAAAAGGCTGCCGGCCGTCGGTGCCGACGACGTCCGTCCCGTTCCGCAGCGCGTCGTCGCGGACCACGAAGGCGTCGATCCATCGGCCCACCTCGCTGAACACCCGCTCGCGAACCGCCGGGCCGGACAGGGTGAGGTCGTGCATGCCACCGTCGAACCGGACGACGGTGACGTGCCGACCCAGCCGGGGTGCCCAGCGGATCATGTGCTCCACGTCCAGCACCGCGTCCGCCAGCGACACCGACTCGTGCCAGGTGCGACCTCGGAAGCTGCGCGCCGAGCAGGCCAGCAGCACCGGAACCGGAATGTCGAGGCCGGTCCGCAACTGCCGCTGCGCCCGGCGGACCGCGGCCAGCCACCCGACCCGGACCGGGAACCCGCCGAGCGGCTTCCAGTCCAGGTCGTACCGCCATTCGCCGTCGTGGTCGGCGTGCAGGCTCCGGCCGTACAGCATGGAGAGATTGCGGGGAATCTGCCGGTACGGTGCCCGGCGGCCGAGCCGGACGACGGCGGCCGCGACGGGCCGGCGGACCAGCCAGGGCGTATTGAGGTCGAAGAACGGGCTGTTGAGGAACAGGCCGTCGACGATGCCCGCGTCACGACGGGCGTGTGCCCAGATCGCGGCGATGAGACCACCGGTGGAGTGGCCGTTGACCATCAGCGCGTCGTTTCCGTCGGCCCGGATGATCCGGACGGCCTCGTCCAACTCCGGGAAGTATTCGCTCAGGTCCCGACAGAAGTTGGGCGTCTGGTGCGGCAGCAGGCTGCGGCCGTACTTGCGCAGGTCGAGCGCGTAGAAGTCCCATCCCCGGGCGACGAAGAAGTCGGCCAGGTGGGTCTGGAAGAAGTAGTCGACGAACCCGTGCAGATAGAGCACCGCGCGACCGCTGCGGTCCGGCGCGCGGCGTCGCACCAGCGTCGCCACGACCGGCCCCTCGTCGTCGGGGTCGAGGTCGATGACCTCGCACTCGTACGGCGCGCCGAGCACATCCGGTTCCACGGAGTCGACGGTACCGCGCTATACCAGATTCGGCCTTGATCAGGTCGTTTTCCACAGAAGGGCCCGTTGTCCACAGGTCAGGAGGCGCGGGGTGGTGTGGCGGTGTCGATGGACGGAGGCTGATTCGCGAGTCGGCTCGGACGGCTAACCGAGAATGAGATGGGATGTGCGGTGTTCGATACATACGTGACTGTTGTGGGGAACGTGCTGACCGCCCCGGAGTGGCGGCGGACCAGCCAGAGCAACACCCTGGTCGCCAACTTCAAGGTGGCCTCGACGGCCCGCCGGCTCGACAAGGACAGCGGTCGCTGGGTGGACGGCAAGGGCCTTCGCGTGCGGGTGACCTGCTGGCGGCGGCTCGCCGAGGGGGTTGCGGCCTCGGTGATGGTGGGTGATCCGATCATGGTGACCGGCCGGATGTACACCCGGGACTGGACCGACGAGGCCGGCACCCACCGCACGCTCTACGAGGTGGAGGCGGTGGCCGTGGGCCACGATCTGTCCCGGGGCCGGGCGAGGTTCTCCCGCAACCGGCCTAACCTCACCACCAGCGTGGTCGAGGACGACGAGGCGGAGGCCCGGGTGCGCGGCGAGGCGTCGGAGCCGGTGCCGCCGGACGACGCGCCCGCCCAACCGGGCGACGTGCCGGCGGACGCGGACGACGACGGCTTCCTGGACCTGCCGATGGCGACCCGGGACGACCACCACCCGGCGGTTGACTCGGGCTTCGACGCGCCCGACTTCCCGTATCAGCCGGCCGACGACGTCGAGCCGCCCGACGTGGAGGCCCCGGCCGGCTCGGATTCGGCCGACCCCGATTCGGGTGCCTCCGGGGTGGAGTCCGCCACACCCGATCCGCTCGCGCTGGGGGGCGACGAGGTCCGCGTGACCTCCGGATCCCGAGGACGGCGCGGACGGGCCCGGGCCGCGGTGCCTGCCTGATCAGGCCCGCGTCGTCCGGGCACGGGCGGCCCGATGGCCGGGCTGGGGCGTGGCCGGGCATCGGGTGGTGCGCCGCTCGCGGCAACGGGGGGCGCACGGGAGGCGGGTCGACGGGGTGGGCGGCCCGCCTCCCAGGCGGCGCGGACCGGCGGGGTGGTTCGCCACGTGCCTCGGCCGGCGTGGCACACCGGCGTGGCTCACCGGCGTGGCAGGGCCGGTGGCTCCGCCGCCGGTGGTTCCGCGGGCCAGCGGTCGGCGAACGGTAGCTAGGCTGCGGCTGGGGCAGTGACGGCTGCGGCCGGGACAACGACGCCGGGAGGAGCAGGACTGGTGGCTCGATTGTGGCGAACGGGGGCGGCGGACGCCGTGGGCCTGGTCGCCGGCTACGGCCTCGACAGACTGCTCGGTGACCCGGCGAGACGCCATCCCGTGGCCGGCTTCGGTCGGGCCGCCTCGACGCTGGAGACCCGGCTGTACCGGGACAGCCGGGCGGCCGGCGCCCTGCACACGGCGGTGGCGGTCGGTGCCGCAGTGCTGGCCGGCGCCGCGGGCACCGCGCTCACCCGGCGACGCCCGGTGGCCCGCGCCGCGCTGGTGGCCGCGGGCACATGGGCGGTGCTCGGCGGTCGTACCCTTCGCCGGGAGGGTCGGTTGATGGCACGGGCTCTCGGCCGGGCCGACCTGCCGGCGGCGCGTGACCGGCTCAACCACCTCTGCGGCCGGGATCCGGCGGCGCTCGACGAAGCCGAACTGGCCCGGGCCACCATCGAATCGCTGGCGGAGAACACCTCGGACGCCGTGGTGGCGCCGCTGTTCTGGGGCGCCGTGGCCGGACTGCCCGGGCTGCTCGGCTATCGGGCGGCCAACACGCTCGACGCGATGGTGGGACACCGTTCGGCCCGGTACGCACGCTTCGGCACGGCCGCCGCCCGGCTTGACGACGCGCTCAACCTGGCCCCGGCGCGCCTCACCGGGCTACTCACTATCGCCGTGGCGCCGGTGGCCCGGGGCGACCGCGCGCGGGCGTGGCGGATCTGGCGCCGGGATCGTCACGACCATCCAAGTCCCAACGCCGGCCAGTGTGAGGCCGCCATGGCCGGCGCGCTCGGCGTCCGGCTCGGCGGGCGCAACGTGTACTTCGGCCGGATGGAGGTGCGGCCGTTCCTCGGCGACGGGCCACGTCCGGAACCGCGACACATCAAGCGGGCGGTCCGGCTCTCAGGTGCGGTCGGACTGGCCGCGCTGGGCGGCTGCGTCGCGCTGGCGGTGTCCCGGTGGGGAGCCGTCCACGCCGCGACGGCGGTGGCCCGAGCCTGGCGGGGCCGGTGAGCGGCGGGCTGCTCGTCGCCGGGACCACGTCGGACGCCGGCAAGAGCATGCTCACCGCCGGGATCTGCCGCTGGCTGCACCGGCGAGGGGTCGCGGTGGCACCGTTCAAGGCGCAGAACATGTCGAACAACTCGGCGGTGGTGGTCGGACCCGACGGTCGCGGCGGCGAGATCGGTCGAGCCCAGGCCATGCAGGCCGCCGCCTGCGGGCTCGACCCCGATCTGCGGTTCAATCCGGTCCTGCTCAAGCCGGGTAGCGACCGGTCCAGCCAGGTGGTGCTGCTCGGCGAGGCCGTCGACACCGTGGACGCGGCCAACTTCCGGAGCCTGCGGCCGCGGCTCGCCGGCACGGCGTTCGACGCCCTGGCCGAGTTGCGTGCCCACTACGACGTGGTGGTCTGCGAGGGTGCCGGCAGTCCGGCCGAGATCAACCTGCGGGACGCCGACTACGTCAACCTGGGGCTGGCCCGGCATGCCGGGCTGCCGACCATCGTGGTGGGGGACATCGACCGGGGTGGTGTTTTCGCCGCCATGTTCGGCACCCTCGCCCTGCTCGACGCCGCCGACCAGGCCCTCGTGGCCGGCTTTGTGGTCAACAAGTTCCGCGGTGACCAAGGGCTGCTCCAGCCGGGCCTCGACATGCTCACCGCCGTGACCGGTCGACCGACGTACGGGGTGTTGCCCTGGCACGTCGACCTGTGGCTGGACGCCGAGGACTCGCTCGCGTACGGGCGGGTGCTCGGCCGGCCCGCCGCGCCGCGCGGCGGCGAATGGCTGGACGTCGCGGCGATCCGGCTGCCCCGGATCTCCAATGCCACCGATCTGGAGGCACTCGCCGTGGAGCCTGGGGTGCGGGTGCGGCTGACCGTCGAGCCGGCCGAGATAGCCGCGGCAGATCTGGTGATCCTGCCCGGCACCAAGGCGACCGTCGAGGACCTCGACTGGCTGCGACGGACGGGCCTGGCCGACGTGGTGCACCGGCACGCCGCCGCCGGGCGGCCGGTTCTCGGCATCTGCGGCGGATTCCAGATGCTCGGCCGACGCGTCGTGGACGACGTGGAGAGCCGGCGCGGCCCCGTGGCCGGGCTCGGGCTGCTGCCCGTCGAGGTCGTCTTCGACCGGCGGAAGACGGTCACCCGGTCGACGGGCAGCGCGTTCGGCGTACCGGTCCACGGATACGAGATCCACCACGGGCGGGTCACGAGCGCCGCACCGACCCCGTTCCTGGTCGACGCCGAGGGCCGGCCGGAGGGTGCCGTGGCCGGGGGTGTCACCGGTACGCACTGGCACGGCGCGTTCTCGTCCGACGAGTTCCGTCGCCGGTACCTCACCGAGGTGGCCCGGCTCGCCGGCCGCCGTGGTTTCGTCGTCGCGCCGGACACGTCGTTCGTCGCCGCCCGGGAGCGGACCCTCGACCTGCTGGGCGACCTGGTCGAGGAGCACCTGGACAGCGCGGCTCTGTGGCGACTGATCGAGAACGGGCCGGCGGACGACCTGCCGTTCGTGCCACCCGGGGCGCCGGCGATGCCCCAGCCGCCGCCGAGACCGGTACCAGCACCCGCGCGGATGGGCCAGGGCACGCGTGCCGGTTGAGGAGACGTACCAGGAACTGGGCCGGCGGGTCCTCGCGACACCGGCCCGCCTGGGCCCGGTCCGGCTCGTCGCCATCGACGGTCCGAGCGGCGCCGGCAAGACGCTGTTCGCCGGCCGGCTGACCGTCGCCCTCGCGGGGCTCCCCGGGTCCGGAGAATCGATCGACGCGCCGGTGGTGCACACGGACGACCTGCTCGACGGCTGGGCCGACCAGTTCACGTTCTGGTCACGGCTTGAGGACTGGGTGCTCGGCCCGCTGCGCGCCGGTCGTCCGGGACGGTACCGCCGATACAGCTGGATTCGACGGGAGTTCACCCCCCGGTGGGTGCCCGTGCCGGCGGCACCGGTGGTGATCCTCGAAGGGGTCAGCGCGGCCCGCGCCACGATCCGGCCCGAGTTGAGCCTCGCCGTCTTCGTCACGGCGCCACGGGAACTACGGCTCGACCGGGCGCTGGCCCGTGACGGTCCGGCCGTACGGTCCGCCCTGGAGCGGTGGCGGCTCGCCGAGGACACGCACTTCACCGCGGACGACACAGAGCGGCGGTCCGACCTGGTGGTGGACGGCGCGCCGGGCCGGATCGATGACCCGGACAACCGCTACCTGCGGGTGCGCTGACGGGTCGATTGGCCGCTTCGAAGCATGGACGTGGACGGTCCGGTACGGCACGATCGGCGGATACGGGCGCGGCCGGACCGGCCAGCTTCGGTGCAGCCGGTCTCGCCGCCCAGCGTGGGAGCGGGGGAATCCATGACGGCAGCCGATCCGTCCGCGACGGGGGACACCGGTTTCTCGACGACCGGCGCTCCGGACACCGACCCGGAGGGCGGTGCGCCGGTACGCCGCCGGGTCGTGCTCACCGGGATCTCCTCCCGTGCCTGGGAGCACCCCGCCGATCGGGGCGCCCTGACCGCCCTCCGCGAACTGCGTGGATTCGACGACGTCCTGCGCGCCTTCTTCGGGATGTGGAACGAGCGGTCCTTCCGGCTGGCCTACCTGGGCGGCGGTCTCCGAGTCGACCACCGTCAGTATCCCCGGGTCTACCAGCGTTTCACCGAGGCCGCCGCCACCCTCGACGTCCCCGAGTTGCCGGAACTGTTCGTCACCCAGTCGCCCTGGATCACCGGCAAGGCGATCGGGCTGGACCGGCCGTTCGTGGTGCTGACGTCGGGCGCCGTTCAGCAGCTCGATGACGACGAGCTGCGGTTCCTGCTGGGACACGAGCTGGGTCACGTCCGCAGTGGTCACGCGGTCTACAAGACGATGCTGACCGTCCTGACCCGCTGGGCGGCGAACCTGAGCTGGTTGCCGGTCGGCGCACTCGCCCTGCGGGGGATCATCGCGGCGATGCTGGAGTGGTGGCGCAAGGCCGAACTCTCGGCCGACCGGGCCGGTCTGCTGGCCGGCCAGGATCCGGCGGCGGCGCTGCGCCTGTTGATGAAACTGGCCGGTGGCGGTGACCTCACGCAGATCGACACGACGGCCTTCCTGGAGCAGGCCGCCGAGTACGACGGTGGGGGCGACCTGCGGGACAGCCTGCACAAGCTGCGCATGACGGCGTGGACCAGCCATCCCGTGCCGGTGGCGCGCGCCGGCCACCTGCGCCGGTGGGTCGACTCCGGCGAGTACGGCAGCATCCTGGCGGGGACCTATCCGCGCCGCGTCGATGACGCCAGCTCCTCCGTCGGCGAGGAGATCAAGGCCGCCGCCGAGGCGTACCGGGAAGCCTTCAGCACCTCGTCGGACCCGCTTGTCGGTCTGCTGCGGCGACTGGGTGACGGCGCGGGCGACCTCGGTGCCGCGATGGGCGACGGGATCGGCCGGGCGGGCGGCTGGCTGGACGAGGCGGCGCGGGCGGCCCGCGCGCGGCGACCGGGCCGGTCCGGGGCCACAGGATAGACCGGCGGTAAGGGCGGCATACGATCTCGGTCATGACCACTCCGATCCTGACCGAGTCCGACCTGCGCGCCGCCGTCGAGCGTGAGCTGCCGGGTGTCCGCGCCGACCTGGAGCGGCTGGTGCGCATCCCGGGCATCGCCTTCGACGGCTTCGACCACTCGCACCTGGAGCGGTCCGCCGAGGCGGTGGCCGAGCTGCTCCGCGGCTGCTCCCTCGATGTGCGGATCGTCCGCTCCGGCGGGCAGCCCGCCGTGATCGGCCGACGTCCGGCACCGCCCGGGGCCCCGACCGTGCTGCTGTACGCGCACCACGACGTGCAGCCCGTGGGCGACCGCGCGCTGTGGGAGAGCGATCCGTTCGAGCCGGAGGAGCGGAACGGTCGGCTCTACGGCCGCGGTGCCGCCGACGACAAGGCCGGCATCATGGCACACGTGGCGGCGCTGCGGGCGTTCGGCGACGCGCTGCCGGTCGGCGTGGTGCTGTTCATCGAGGGGGAGGAGGAGTACGGCTCCGACTCGCTGGAGCGGCTGCTGCGGGAGCACCGGGACGACCTGGCCGCCGACGTCATGGTGATCGCGGACTCCGGCAACTGGGACATCGGCACCCCGGCGCTGACGACGTCGCTGCGCGGCCTGGTGAACCTCTTCGTCGAGGTCCGCACCGGCACCCACGCCGTGCACAGCGGGATGTTCGGCGGTGCGGTGCCGGACGCGTTGACCGCGCTGTCCCGGCTCATCGCGACGTTGCACGACGAGGCCGGCGACGTGGCCGTCGAGGGCCTGGTCGGACGCACGGGTGCCACCGTCGACTATCCGGAGGATCGGCTGCGGCACGAGGCCGGAATGCTCGACGGGACCCAGTTCATCGGCACCGGCCGGCTCACCGACCGGATCTGGATCAAGCCGGCGCTCGCGGTGCTCGGCATCGACGCGCCGCCGACGCTCGGCGCCCCGAACGCCATCGTCCCGGCCGCAAAGGCGAAGCTCAGCCTCCGGCTCGCACCGGGCGACGATCCGAAGCGGGCGTACGCGGCGATCGCCGGCCACCTGGAGAAGCACGCTCCGTGGGGAGCCGAGGTGACAGTGACCCTGGAACACGACGGTGACGCCTGCGAGATCGACACGACCGGCCCGATGTACGACGCGGCGCGGGCCGCCTTCGCCGCCGCCTGGGACGGCACCGAGCCGGTCGAGATGGGCGTCGGAGGGTCGATCCCGTTCATCGCCACCTTCCGGGAACTGTTCCCGAAGGCGGCCATTCTGATCACCGGCGTGGAGGACCCGGACGCCCGGGCGCACGGCCCGAACGAGAGCCTGCACCTGGGCGAATTCGCCCGGGTCTGCCTGGCCGAGGCGGTACTGCTGGCAAATGTCGCGGCGGCCGGGACCGACGCTGGTGGCGGCCGCTGAACGGCTGGTGGCGGCGGCCGCGGACGCGCCGGCCGAATGTGCCAGATGTTCTGGAGAACATCCATCCTGAAGGGCTCGGTACGGTAGTCTTTCGAACATGAGTACGAACGAAGCCATTACGCGGCTGGGTGTCGCTGTCAGTGCGCTGGGGGACGTCGATGTCTCCGCATGGTCCGACGACATGCTGAAGGACCAGCTCACCGAGCTTTCGTCCGCTCTCGTCGAGCTCGACGCGGTGCTCTCTCGGGTCGCGGACGGCATCCGAGCCCGTGGGTTGCGGATCGAGGAGCCCGTCAGCGCCTGACC
Source organism: Plantactinospora sp. GCM10030261 (assembly GCF_042666615.1). Lineage (NCBI taxonomy): Bacteria > Bacillati > Actinomycetota > Actinomycetes > Micromonosporales > Micromonosporaceae > Plantactinospora > Plantactinospora sp. GCM10030261. The sequence goes on along the minus strand of NZ_JBHTDD010000018.1, from coordinate 136,961 downwards.
GTGCCGGCCCGCCGGCCGACCGGCAACGGTCGACGGGCCGGCAACTGTCGGGGGTGGCTGCCAGGATGGACCCGTGCGGTTCCTCGACCTGGCGGCCACCTCCGCCGCCGTGACAGCGACCTCCGGCCGCCGGGCCAAGGTCGAGTTGCTGGCCGCCGCGCTCCGCGGCCTGGACCCCGCCGAGATCACCGCGGGCGCCGCGTTCCTCGCCGGCGAGCTGCGACAACGACAGACCGGAGTCGGGTACGCGAGCCTGCGCGAGCTGCCACCGCCGGCCACCGAGCCGACGCTGACGGTGCGTGACGTCGATGGCGCCGTGGCGGGGCTGTCCGCGGTGAGCGGAGCCGGCTCGCAGGCGCGCCGCCGGGCGTTGCTCGGCAACCTGTTCGCCCGGGCGACCGCCGACGAGCAACACATGCTGGTCGGCCTGTTCAGTGGCGAGCTCCGGCAGGGCGCCCAGGCCGGGCTCCTGGCCGACGCCGTGGCCCGGGCCGCCGAGGTGCCGTTGCCGCTGGTCCGTCGCGCCCTGTTGCTCGCTGGCGACCTGCGGGCGGTGGCGGAGGCGGCCTTGACCGGGGGAGCCGGCGCGCTCGGCGAGTTCGCGCTCCGGGTGGGCCGGCCGTTGGCGCCGATGCTGGCCCAGAGCGCGCCCTCCGTCGACGAGGCGCTGGCGGCCACCGGCATGCCGGCCGTGGTGGACGTAAAGCTGGACGGCATTCGTATCCAGGTGCACCGTTCGGGCGAGGACATCGGCGTCTACACGCGGAGCCTGGACGACATCACCGCCCGGGTCCCCGAGGTGGTGGCCGCCGTCCGGGCGCTTCCGGCCCGCGAGATCGTCCTCGACGGCGAGGCGATCGCCCTGGACGCGACGGGCCGACCACGGCCGTTCCAGGAGACGGCGAGCCGGGCCGCCACCCGTGGCGCTCGCCGGCGGGTGACCGCGAGCACCACCGGTGCGACCCCGGCCGCCGATGGAGTGCTCGCGGCGGCCGGGACGACCGGGGCCACCGTGCTCACGCCGTACTTCTTCGATCTGCTGCACCTCGACGGCACCGACCTGCTTGACGCGCCCGGACGGGACCGGTGGGCGGCGCTCGCGGCCACGGTCGACGCCCCGCTGATCGTCGGCCGGCTGAACGTCGACGGCGTCGATCAGGCGTCCGAGGCGTTCGCCGCGGCGCTGGACGCCGGCCAGGAGGGAATCGTCGTCAAGGCACCCGACGCGCCGTACGACGCGGGCCGCCGCGGCGCGGCCTGGATCAAGGTGAAACCCCGGCACACCCTCGACCTGGTGGTGCTCGCCGTGGAGTGGGGCAGCGGCCGGCGCACCGGTTGGCTGTCAAACCTCCATCTCGGCGCCCGTGACCCGGAGACCGGTGGGTTCGTGATGCTCGGCAAGACGTTCAAGGGACTCACCGACGAGTTGTTGCGCTGGCAGACCGAGCGGTTCCTGGAGCTGGCGGTGGAACGCGGTGACTGGGTGGTGCGGGTGCGCCCGGAGCAGGTGGTGGAGATCGCGTTCGACGGGGTGCAGTCCAGCCCGCGCTATCCGGGTGGGGTGGCGCTCCGGTTCGCCCGGGTACTGCGTTACCGGGACGACAAGACGGCCGCCGAGGCGGACACCATCGACACGGTCCGGGCCCTGCACGCCGGCCGCACGGGCTGAGCCGACGCGTCGGCGAGCTGCCGCGTCGCGTCAGCGTACGGCGGAACTCGAATCGGTAGCCGGGTCGCGGTCTGCGGTGGCCGGGTGGGGCTCGGCGGCAGTCGGGACCCGGTCGACGGCCGGTTGGCGCCCGCCACGGGCCGTCGACGCGGCACCCGGTCGGGCGCCGCGCGCCTCCCGGCGGGCCAGCCAGCCGTACCCGAACAACGCCATCCCCGCGAACAGCCACCACTGCACCACGTAGCCCGCGTTCTGCCAGTCGTTCTCGTGTTTGACCGGGATGGCCACGAAAGCGGCATCGGCCGGCGGTGTCTGCTCGTCGAGCAGCAGATAACCGCCGTACACCGGATAGGGCAGCGCGGCGGCGATCGTCGGCACCGAAATGCGGCGCGTCTCCAGGTTGCCGCCCCGGCGCGCGACGGTTTCCGGCCGGCTCTCCGAGACGCGTACCCGTCCGACGACGGTGACCTGGCCGGTCGGGGCCGCCGGGACCCGCGGGACAGCGGTGGCGGCACCCGGGGCCGGCGGCACCCAGCCCCGGTCGACCAGGACGGCGCTGCCGTCGGCCAGGCGCAGCGGGGTCAGCACCTCGTACCCCACCCGTCCCTGCACGGTGCGTCCCCGCACCAGGACCAGGTTGGCCGGGTCGTACTCGCCGGTGACGGAGACCCGGGTCCACTCCTGCTCGCCGGTGGGCGCCGGCCCGACCGATCCCGCGGCACCGGCGGGTGCGGACAGGACCCGCGTCAGCGGCGCCGGATCGACCCGCGCTGTCGCGTCGATCCGCTCGTTGGTGGCGGCGCGTTGCTGGTAGCGGTGGAGCTGCCAGTTCCCGAGCAGCACCATCACCGTCGCGGCGACCAGCGTGAGGGCCAGGATCCCCAACCAACGCGGCGTGAGCAGGAAGCGGTACACGTTCGAAGGCTACTCGGTGGGCCCGCTCACCTCCGACCGACGGACACTCCGCGCGGTGGCGTTCCTTCTGTCCAGGCTGCCCGGTATCGTCACCCGAGGCCCACCGCCCGCTCGGCCGGCGTCGGAGTTCTGCCCCGTTTCGTCCCGCCGCCGCACCACCCCGGAGGAATCGACGATGACCGCCGTGCCGCGTCTGGTTGTGAGCGCGCCCTCGTCCGGCCACGGAAAGACCGCGGTGACGATCGGTCTGCTCGCCGCCCTCGCGGCCCGTGGCCTGGACGCCGCCGGCTTCAAGATCGGTCCGGATCGCACCGACGCCGCCTATCTCGGGCTGGCCTCCGGGCGCCCAGGTCGGGCCCTCGACGCCCGGCTGGTCGGGGCGCACCACATCGCGCCACTGTTCGCGCACGGCGCCGCCGGTGCCGGCATCGCCGTGGTCGAGGGCACCATGGGCCTGTACGACAGCATCTCCGGCCGGCCCGAAGCCGACTCGACGGCGGCGATCGCCACCATGCTCCGGGCGCCCGTCGTCCTGGTCATCGACGTGGCGGCGATGGGCCAGTCGGTGGCGGCGCTGGTGCACGGCTTCCGGGCGTACGACGAACTGCTCTGGTTGGGTGGCGTGATCCTCAACCGGGTCGCCTCCGACCGGCACGAGGAACTGCTGCGGGAGGCGCTCGACGACATCGGGGTGCCGGTCTTCGGCGCGCTCCGCAGCCGGGACCTGCCGGCGGTGCTCCCGTCCCGGCGCCACGGCGTGGTGCCGGTCCTGCACGGCAGCGCGGAGGCCGCGCGGGCGGTCCGCCGGCTCGGTGAGACCGTGGGCCCCCCGGTCGACCTGGACGGGCTGCTCCGGCTGGCCTCGTCGGCCCCCCGGCTGAACACGCCGGCGTGGTCGGCCGTGGACGCGGCGGCCGCCACCGCCGACCAGAACACCGTCGCCCCGGGACAGCGGCCGGTGATCGCCGTCGCCGGCGGCACCGCCGGGTCGTACTCCTACCCGGAGACCATGGAGATGCTCGCCGCGGCCGGCGCCGACGTGGTCGCGGTGGACCCGCTGCGGGACGAGACGCTGCCCGCCGGCACCAGCGCGCTGGTCGTCGGCGGCGCCCTGCCCGAGTCGTACGCGGAGGAGCTGTCCGCCAACCGGCGGCTGTGCATCGCGGTCGCCGAGCTGGCGCGCACCGGTCGGCCGGTGGTCGCCGAGGGCGCCGGGCTGCTCTGGCTGCTCCGCGAGTTCGACGGCCGCCCGATGTGCGGAGTGCTGGACGCCGAGGGCGGCAGCCTGGACCAGGTGGTGGTCGGCTACCGGGAGGCGACGGCGGTCTCGGACAGCGTGGTGGCCCGGTCCGGGGACCGGGTGACCGGTTACAAGCATCACCGTGGCGTGGTCCGCCCCCGATCCGGCGCCGATCCGGCGTGGACGTGGGCCGGGGGCGCGGCCGAGGGTTTCGTCTGGCGGGGAGTGCACGCCTCCCAGCTGGCAGTGCACTGGGCCGGCCTGCCGGACATCGCGGGTCGGCTGGTCACCGCCGCCGTGTCGGTCGATCCGTTCGTCCCGGCGACGCGCCGGCCATCGGCCGTACCAGGTCAGGAGCCCGTGGCGCCGGCCACCCCGTCACTCGGCGCGGTGACCGCGGACGACGGCGGTCAGGTCGCGGCCGACGCGGCGCGAGGCGTGCCGGCGTCCGGGTCACCCACGGCACCGGGATCACCGGTGGCACCGGCGGAGCGGGCCACGGCGCCGGTGGCGGGGCGAGCGGCGGCGCCGGTGTCGCCGGCGGAACGCTCCACGGCCCCGGTGTCGCCCGTCGACGGGCGGCCCGGCCGGTCCCCGCGGGACATCGCAGTGCCGGTGTCGCCGCCAGCTACGGGAGTCGTCGGCCGCGGGGAGCCCGGGGCGTGACCGGGCACGTCGCCGTGCGGCGGTTTCCCACCCTCACCGTCTCGACGCCGCGGGCGCACATCCGCCCGCTGGTCGCGGCCGACGTGGCGGCCGTACGCGACGTGTTCGCCGACAAGCTGACCCGGCGCTGGCTGCCGCTGCCGGCCCAGGGCAGCATCGACCCGCACGCCTGGTGCACCGAGATGGCCCAGGAACGGCGGGACAGCGGCAACGGAGACCACTACGGGGTGGTCCGGCGGGAGGACGACCGGGTCGTCGGCTGCCTGTGGACCAAGCGCACCGACTGGGGCTGCCGGGTCACCGAGGTGTCGTACGCGATGGCGCCGGACGCCCGCGGCTACGGCCTCACGGCCGAGGCGGTCGACGCGGTGGCTATCGCGCTGATCCTGGAGCACGGATTCCAGCGCGTGGAACTGCGGGTCGCGCCGGGCAACACCGCCTCCCGGCGGGTCGCCGAGAAGGCCGGGTTCACCTACGAAGGGCTGCTGCGCAACGCCGGCGTCGCCCAGGGCGGGCGGGTGGACCTGGAACTGTGGTCGTTCGTCGCCGCTGACCTGCGCTGAGCGGCATCGCCGCCGTGCCCCTCCCTCACACCAGGGCGGTGGGGGCGGGGAACTTGCGGATGGGCTGATCCTTCAGAGCGCCCTTGAGGGTGTTCGCGACCGCGTCGATCGGCTTGTTCGACTGGCCGTCGCCGACCGCGTTGCTCGGGTTGTCCGGGTCGGAGATGAAGCTCGCGGCGGCCAGTTCCGGGGTGTAGCCCACGAACCACGCCGACCGGGTGCTGTCGGTGGTACCGGTCTTGCCGGCCACCGGCCGGCCCACGATCCCGCGGACGCTGTCCGCGGTGGACCAGCCACCGCAGCTTCCCCGGGCCGGGGTGTCGCCGGTGGGGCAGCGCGCCGCGTCGGTGGCCGCCCGCGCCACCTCCGGGCTGAAGACCTGGTGGCAGCGGCCCTTGGCGACCGGCACCACGTTGCCGTCTTCGGCCGTGTAGGTGGCGGGGGTGCCGTCCGGGTTGCTCACCGACAGCACCGGCAGTGGTTCGCAGTACCGGCCGTCGGCGGCCACGGCCGCGTACGCGCCGGCCATCTCCAGCGGGTTCACGTCGGAGACGCCCAGCGTGAATGCCCCCCACTCCTTGCGTTTCTGTGGTGACGCCTGCCGGATGTCGACCTCGGTGCGCCAGTTGAGACCGAGTTCCTCGGCGAGCGCGACCACCTTGTCGGCGCCGACCTTCTGCTCCAGCCAGACGAAGTAGGTGTTCACCGACTTGCCGAACCCGGACCACATGGTCTGCCGGCCGGACATCGCGCCGCTGGCGTTCGACGGGCACCAGAGCCCCCCGCAGTCGGCTGGCCCACCGCCGCCGCCGGGATAGATGCTGACGATCCGGTGCGGGGCGTTGTACTCGGTGCTCAGCGGCAGACCGGCCTTCAACGCGGCCAGCATGGTGAACATCTTGAAGGTGGAGCCGGCCTGGTAGCCGGGGAGGTCGCCGCCGCCGAGCAGGGGCACCACGGTGTTCGGGTAGTTGCCTTTGATCTTGCCGCGCAGGGCCGGGTTGGAGTGCGGGTAGTTCTGGTCCTGGTCCAGCGAGTACTTCCGGTTGACCGCCATCGCCTTGACCCGTCCGGTACCCGGCTCGACGAGGACGATGCCGTGCGCGAACGGGCTGCCGGTCGACTCCCGGGAGGCGGTCTGTTCCTCGGCGACCTGCTGGACCCGCGGGTCGATGCTGGTGACGATCGTGTAGCCACCCCGGCGCAGCTTGGCCAGCCGCTCGTACCAGTTGGCACCGAACGCGGGCTGCTTGGCCCACCACGCCTTCAGGTAGTCGCAGAAGAAGCCCCAGCTGTTGTACTTCGTGTCGATCGAGACGCAGTCGTTGGGTGGGGTGGTCAGCTTGAGGGTGATCGGCTGGCGCTGGAAGTCGGCGGCCTGCGCGGATGACAGGTACCCCATGTCCCGCATCCGGTCGATCACGTAGTTCCGGCGGTCGGTGGCGTCCTTCTGGTCGGAACTGGCCGGATCGTACTCGGAGGGTGCCTTGACCAAGCCGGCGAGCGTGGCCGACTCCAGTGGGGTGAGGTCGGCCGGCTTCTTGGAGAAGAAGATCTCCGCGGCGGAGTAGATCCCGTACGCCCGGTGCCCGAAGTACGCCGAGTTGAGGTACCGCTCCAGGATCTCCGCCTTGGTCATCTCCTTCTCGACGTCCATCGCGATCCGCATCTCCCGGACCTTGCGCACGCCAGTCTGCTGGGTGGCCTCGAGCGCCTGGGTCGGGGTCTGCGCGCCGTCACGCAGCGCCATCCGGACGTACTGCATGGTGAGTGTGGAGGCGCCCTGGGAGACCCCGCCGGCCTGCTGGTTGGCCACGAACGCCCGGGCCACGCCCTTGGGGTCCACTCCGTGGTGGCGATAGAACCGGGTGTCCTCGGCCGCCACGATCGCCTGCTGGACGTACGGCGAGATCTCGCTGATCGGGACGTACTTGCGGTGCTCCTCGTAGAACATCGTGAGCAGGGTCCTGCCGTCGGCCGCGTAGACGTAGGTGGTCTGCGCCGGCTGCACGGTCCGCAGGTCCTGGTGGGTGGCGACGGCGGTGGAGAACGACTTGGTTCCGAGGCCGCCGGCGCCGACGAGCGGGAAGGCGACGGCGGCGACCGCGACTCCGGAGATCAGGCCGGCGCGGAACAGCGGAGCGAAACGGGACGGCGTGGCGGCGGGCTGCTTCATCACCATCCGAAGCTATGCCGGACCAGGGCAATGCATGAGAATTATTCACAAGTGTGACGGGCTCGGGTTCCGACCACACCCGGCACGACGGTCCGGACGCGGCACCGGCAGGATCGCGGTATGCCCGGCGCCCCTGAGCCCCCCGTACCGGACCTGCGTCACCACGGTGACGCCGAGGCGACCTCCGGCCTTGTCGACCTCGCCGTCAACGTCCGCCGGGACCCGATGCCGGACTGGCTCGCCGCCCCGATCCGTGCCGCCCTGACCGACCTGGCCCGGTATCCGGACCCGACGGCAGCCCGGGAGGCGGTGGCCGGGCGACACGGCAGACCACCCGAGGAGGTGCTGCTCACCGCCGGCGCCGCCGAAGCGTTCGTGCTGCTCGCCCGGGGGCTGCGGGAGGTGCGCCGGCCGGTGGTCGTGCATCCCCAGTTCACCGAGCCGGAGGCCGCGCTGCTGGCCGCCGGGCACCAGGTGGACCGGGTGCTGCTGCCGGCGGAGACCAGGTTCCGGCTGGACCCGACGCTGGTGCCGGACGACGCGGACCTGGTCATGATCGGCAACCCGACGAATCCCACCTCGGTGCTGCATCCGGCGGACACCGTCGCCGCGCTGGCCCGCCCCGGCCGGATCCTGGTGGTCGACGAGGCGTTCGCCGACAGCACCATCGCCCCCGGGGTGGCCGGCGAACCGGAGTCGCTCGCCGCCCGGCGGGACCTGCCCGGCCTGGTCGTGCTGCGCAGCCTGACCAAGACCTGGGGGCTGGCCGGGCTGCGCGTCGGTTACCTGCTGGCCGAGACCAATCTGGTCACCCGGTTGGCCGCCGGGCAGCCGCTGTGGGCGGTCTCCACCCCGGCGCTCGCCGCGGCCCAGGCCTGCGCGGGCCCGATCGCCGTCGCGACCGAGCGGGCCATCGCCGCCCGCCTCGCCGCCGACCGCGACCACCTGGTCCGCCGCCTGTCCGGTCTTCCCGGGGTACGCGTCGAGGGCGCGCCGGCAAGCGCGTTCGTGCTCGTCCACCGGCCCGGCGCCGACCGGGTACGCCGGGCGCTGCGCGAGCGGGGCTGGGCTGTCCGCCGCGGCGACACCTTCCCCGGGCTGGGCCCCGACTGGTGCCGGCTCGCGGTACGGGACACTGCCACCACCGACGCGTTCGTCAGCGTGTTGGCGGAGATCCTGGCCGAAGGGTGAGTAGATGCTGTCCGAGATAGTCGCCGCGATCCGTCCGCCGGACGAACTGGCCATGGAGCGGGCGCGGGCACTGCACGCCCGGCTCACCAAACCGGCCGGTTCGCTCGGCGCGCTGGAGGAGCTGTCCGTCCGGTTGGCCGGGCTGGCCGGTGAATGCCCGCCCCGGCTGCCCGAACCGGCGGTGGTGGCCGTCTTCGCCGGTGACCACGGTGTGCACGCCCAGCGGGTGACCCCCTGGCCGCAGGAGGTCACCGCGCAGATGGTCGGCAACTTCCTGGCCGGCGGCGCGGTGGTGAACGCCTTCGCCCGGCAGACCGGTGCCATGGTCACGGTGGTGGATGTGGGGGTGGCCAGCCCGCTGACCGTGCCGGAGGGTGCCGACCTGGTGGCGGCGAACGTCCGGGCCGGCACCCGGGACATGACGGTCGGGCCGGCGCTGACCCGGGACGAGGTGCTCGCCGCCGTCGAGGTGGGCGCCCGGGTCGCCGCGGACCACGTGGGTAACGGCGTCGGCGCGCTGCTCACCGGCGACATGGGGATCGCCAACACGACCGCCGCCGCGGCGCTGATCGCCGCGTTCACCGGGACCCCGGCGGCCGAGGTGACCGGGCGGGGCACCGGCGTGGACGACGTTACGTACGCGCGGAAGATCGACGTGGTGGCCACGGCCCTCGATCGGCACCGGCCAGACGACACCGACCCGGTGGGGGTGCTGGCCGCGTTCGGCGGGCTGGAACACGCGGCACTGGCGGGGTACCTGCTCGCCGGGGCGGCGTACCGGACTCCGGTGATCCTGGACGGGGTGAGCGCGGTCGCGGCGGCCCTGGCCGCCGTCGCGATCGCCCCGGACTCCCGGCACGCCCTGGTCGCCGGGCACCGGTCCGCCGAGCCTGGTGCGACAGTGGGACTGCGCCGGCTCGGCCTCACCCCCCTGATCGACCTCGGCCTGCGGTTGGGCGAAGGGACCGGTGCGTTGCTGGCCTGGCCGGTGGTGGGTGGGGCGGTCCGGGTGCTGCACGAGGTGGCGACGTTCGACTCCGCGGGGGTGTCCGAGAAATGACGCACGACAGCGCCGGGGAGGGTGGACGTCCGGTCGGCGAGGGCGCCGAGCCTGCCGGCCCGGAGATGTACCCGTTGGCGCTGAGGTTGGCCGGTCGACGGGTCCTCGTGGTCGGCGGCGGCGCGGTGGCGACCCGGCGGATGCCGGCCCTGCTCGCCGCGGGTGCCGTGGTGGACCTCGTCGCGCCGGAGCTGACCCCGGCACTGCGCGCGCACGCCGACGCGGGTCGGCTGCGCTGGATTCCGCGCCGGTTCCAGCCCGACGACGTCGACGGCGCCTGGCTGGTGCAGACGGCGGTGGACGACCCGGCGGCCGCGGCACAGGTAAGCGTCGCGGCGCAGGAGCGGCGGGTGTTCTGCGTCCGCGCCGACGACCGGACCGCCGCCACCGCGTGGACCCCGGCGGTCACCCGGCAGGGCCCGGTCACCGTGGCGGTGCTGGGTGGCACCCCGCGCCGGGCGGTCGCCGTCCGGGACGCCATCACCGACCTGCTGGAACGGAAGGGCGCCGCCGCGGGCGGTCCGAGGAGCACCGGCGACCGGGTTGGCGCCGCCGGTGTGGCCGGGCGGGTCGCCCTCGTCGGCGCCGGTCCCGGCGACCCCGAACTGATCACCGTACGCGGCCGCCGGTTGCTCGCCGAGGCGGACGTGGTGGTCGTCGACCGGCTGATCCCCGGGCTGCTGCTGGACGAATTGCGCCCGGAGGTCGAGCTTGTCGACGCGTCGAAGATCCCGTACGGGCCGGCGCGAGCCCAGGAGGAGATCAACCGGATCCTGGTGGACCGGGCCCTCGCCGGTGCCTGGGTCGTCCGTCTCAAGGGTGGCGACCCGTACGTCTTCGGGCGGGGTGGCGAGGAACTGCTGGCCTGCGCGGCGGCCGGCGTGCCGGTGACCGTGGTCCCCGGCGTGAGTAGCGCCATTGCCGGTCCGGCGGCGGCCGGGATCCCGGTCACCCACCGCGGCGTCGCGCACGAGTTCACCGTGCTCTCCGGGCACCTGGCGCCGGACGACGCCGCGTCCCTTGTCGACTGGCCGGCGCTGGCCAGGCTGCGCGGCACCCTGGTGATCCTCATGGGGCTGCGCAACCTGGCCGCGATCGCCGCCGTCCTCCAGGCGCACGGCAGGCCACCGGGGACCCCGGCCGCGGTGATTCAGGAGGCGACCACGGGGGAGCAGCGGGTGGTCCGTTCGACGCTGGCGGCCGTGGCCGTCGACACCGCCGCCGCCGCGATCCGGCCGCCCGCTCTCGTGGTGGTGGGCGACGTGGTCGAGGTCTCCGATGCCCTCCGGGAAACCCTCGCCCGTGGTAGGTGAGCGGTTCAGCTTTCCCGGGGATCACCGGTCGGGCTGGGCCTTGTGGCGGCGGTGGTAGTGGCGGGAGACCCGTGCCCGGTTACCGCAGAGGTCCGGTGAGCACCAGCGACGACTGGGGTGGGCGGGCAGGAACAGCATCCGGCATCCGTGCCCCTCGCAGGCGCGGATGGTACGGGCTTTCGGATCGGTGAGCAGGTCGAGGGCGGCGTCGGCCAGTTGGGCCAGGAGGATCGCCCGTGGATCACCGTGGTGGCGGACGGCGAGGCGCAGGTCCGGTTCGATGATCCGGTAGGCGGGAGCGGCCCGGGTGAGGTCGTTGAGCGCCGTCAGCGTGGCAGGCGCTGGCGCGGCGCCGTGCCGTACCGCGTCCACGGCGGTGCGGACGTGTGCGCGCAACTCGCGAACGGCGTCCACGTCGGCGGTGCTGAGGTGTGCCGGGGCCGCGAGCCGTCCGGCCTGTCGGGCGAACCACGGCTGCGGGTCGTCGAGCGCGTCGAAGTCTCTGGTGAGCGTGTTGACCAGGTCCAGGGCGAGGGGACCGCCGGTGAGCGGCTGCATCTATTAATGGTACATCACGCACTTGACACGTTAGTTGCTCCGAGCTAAGACTAATGGGTCTTCACAGAAAGGAGGCATGTGAATGGTTCCCCAGATCCGGCACGCCTTCGTAGATGTCGACGGTGTCCGGGTGTTCCACCGGCGGACGGGACCCGCCGAGGCGCTACCGGTGCTCCTGCTGCACGGCTTCCCCAGCGGCTCCCACCAGTACCGCCGACTCATGGACGCCCTCGGCCACCGGTACCAGATGATCGCGCCCGACTACCCGGGATTCGGCCACACCGAGGTGCCCGCCGGGTTCACGTACTCCTTCGACCGGCTGGCCGACGTGATGGAGGGCTTCGTCCAGCACCTCGGCCTGACCCGGTTCGTGCTGTACGCGTTCGACTTCGGCGGCCCGGTCGGCTTCCGCCTCGCGGAGCGGCACCCGGACTGGATCGCCGGGCTCATCGTGCAGAACGCCAACGCCTACGACGAGGGCCTGTCCGACCTCGCCCGCAAACTCATCCCGGAGCCGACCGAGGACCTGTTCTCCCTGCCGGTGACCCGTGGCCAGTACGAGGGAGGAGCCAGCGACGTCTCGCTTATCGCACCGGACGGCTGGACCCTCGACCAACACTTCCTCGACCGCCCGGGACGCCGACAGGCACAGTTCGCGCTGGCCCGCGACTACGTCGGCAACGTCGCGCGCTATCCGGCCTGGCAGTCCTGGTTCCGCACCCACCAGCCCCGAACGCTTGTCGTCTGGGGCCGCGATGACGCCTTCTTCCCGGAGGCGGGCGCCCACGCCTACCGACGTGACCTGCCGGAGGCCGAGGTCCACGTGCTGCCGACCGGCCACTTCGCGTTGGAGGAGAAGCTCCCGGAGATCAGCGGACTCATCGACGACTTCCTGAGGAGAATCACATGAGAATCGCCGTCATCGGCGCGACCGGCAACCTCGGCGGTGCCGTGGCCCGCGAGGCCAGCACCCGGGGCCATCAGGTCACCGCCCTGTCCAGCACAGACCTCGACGTCCGCGATCCCCTCCAGATCCACCGGTCGACCGCCGGCCACGACGCGGTTGTCGTGTCGGTGAAAGGCGGCGACGGTCTGGTGTCCCGGGCCGCCGCCGCGCTGGTCGAGGCACACGTCGCCCGGCTGCTGTTCATCGGCGGGGGCGGGAGTCTGCTCGATCCGTCCGGCCGGCGGTACGTCGACGCACCGCACTTCCCCGCCCAGTACAAGCAGACCACCCTCGACCAGGCCGCCGCGCTGCGGATCCTGGTCGAGGGCGGCAACGGCATCGCCTGGTCCTACCTCAGCCCCCCGCCCGTCCATCTCGTGCCCGGGGACCGCACCGGCAGGTACCGTGCCGAGGCGCGGGACACCCCCATCACCGACGAGCGAGGCGAGAGCCGCATCACCGTGGCTGACTTCGCCGCGGCCGCCGTCGATGCGCTGGAGCAGCACACCTTCGTCAGGCAACGATTCACCGTCGCCTACTGACCCCCCACCCCCCGCGCCGATCTAGGGCAGATGGTCGCTGTTTGATCTCCAATCACGACCATCTGCCCTAGATCGGCGCGGGGGGGTGGGGTGGGGGGAGGACTGTCAGGGGAGGGGGCGGCCGTCTAGGAGGAGGGCGCAGCGGATCAGGCCGAGATGGCTGTACGCCTGCGGGTGGTTGCCCAGGCCGCGCTCGGCGAGCGGATCGTACTGCTCGGGGAGCAGGCCGGTCGGACCGGCGGTGTCCAGCATCTGCTGGAACAGTTCCTCGGCGTCCGTCCGGCGTCCGGTCCGCAGGTACGCCTCGACGAGCCAGGCGGTGCAGACGTGGAAGCCGCCCTCCCGGCCGGGCAGGCCGTCGTCCCAGTGGTACCGGTAGACGACCGGCCCGCTGCGCAGGTCCGCCTCGATCCGCAGCACGGTGGCCAGGAACCGGGGATCGTCGTCCGACAGCAGCCCGGACAGGCCAATCCACAGCGAGGACGCGTCCATCTCCTCGTGCCCGTACGCCACCGAGTACGCCTCGGAGTCCGGATGCCAGCCGTACTCCAGGACGTTGTGCGCGATCCGGTCGCGCAACCGCTCCCACTCGGGGCGCTCCTCACCGAGGTGCCGGCGCACCATGTGCAGCGCCCGGTCCACGGTCATCCAGCACATGACCTTGGAGAAGACGTGGTGGCGGGGCGGCAACCGGGCCTCCCACAGCCCGTGGTCCGGCTCGTGCCACCGGCGCCGGACCGCCTCGACCATGGAGTCCAGGACCCGCCACTCCTCGTCCCGGACCGAGCCGCGGCGGTCGGCGACGGCCGCCAGCAGGTCGGCGATCGGGCCGAAGACGTCGAGTTGGAGCTGGTGGTTCGCCAGGTTTCCGACCCGCACCGGCCGGGAACCGGCCCAGCCGGGCAGCGTGTCGATGACCGCCTCGGCGCCCAACTCGTACCCGTCGACGGTGTAGAGGGGGTGCAACCGTTCCGGGTGGCCGCCGGTCCGTTCGACGACCCCGTCGACCCAGCGCAGCAGCGCCTCGGCCTCGGTGAGGGAGCCGAGGTCGACAAGCGCCCGCGCGCTCATCGCCGCGTCCCGCAGCCAGCAGTACCGGTAGTCCCAGTTCCGGACGCCACCGACCTCCTCGGGCAGCGAGGTGGTGGCCGCCGCGAGGATGGAGCCGGAGGCCTCGTGGCAGAGCCCTCTCAGGGTGAGTGCGCTGCGCGCCACCATCTCCCGTTCGACCCCGGGCAGGTCGAGCCCGGCCACCCAGTCCTTCCACGGCCGCTCGGCCAGCGCCTGGCGCTCGCCGATCGGGAGGCGGTGATGTTCCAGATCGTGCGAGCCGAACCGTAGTTCGCAGACGACCGAGCCGCCGGCGGCCGACAGGTCGACCACCGCCCGGGCGGTCTCGAAGTTGCCGTCCTCGTGGATCTCCCAGTCGACGCCGGGAGAGTAGAGGCTCACCGGCTCGTTCGAACCGAGCACCAGCAGCCCGTCCCCGAGCGGTTGAAGCTGCACGGCTACCTGCCCGAACTCGGGCCTCGGGGCGAACTCCAGGCGCACCCGGCCGGAGCCGGTGAGCACCCGGACCAGGGTCGAGTCGCCGGACACCACAGTCGATCCGGCGGGCACGTCGTCGAGCGAGGGCCGGTCCAGCCAGTCGGTGACGGTCAACCCGGACCAGCGGGTTTCCAGGGTCATCGTGTTCGTCCGGTAGCGCTGGCCCAGCGGGATGCCGCCACGCTCCGGGGCCACCGAGAAGTGCCCCGCCGGGTTCCCGCCGAGCAGGTCGGCGAAGATCGCCGGCGAGTCCGGCTTGGGGTGGCACAGCCAGGTGACCCGGGCCTCCGGGGTGAGCAACGCCACGGTCCGTCCGTTGGCCAGCATCGAGTGCCGCTCGATCGGCACCGCCCGCTCACCGAACAGCCAGGTCCGCCGCAACTCCAGCAGCAGGCCCAGCAGTCGGGCCGCGTCGATCGGCTCACCGACCCGGTAGCCGGCTCCCGTCTCGCCGGCACCGATCTTGATGCCCACGTCGGGGCCGTGCAGATTGGTGAAGACCGTCTCGTCGGTGACATCGTCCCCGATGAACAGCACCGCGCTCGCCGAGAGCTGGGTGCGGAGCTGATCCACCGCGGCACCCTTGTTCGTGGGGATCACCGACAGCTCGATGACCTCCTTGCCCTGGGTGATCGTCACGTCCGGCCAGGTCCCCGGGCCGGACCGAACCGCCTCGACGACCGCCGAGGCGATCTCCGGGTCGACGCCCCGCACGTGCACGGCCACGCTCGCCGGCTTGCGCTCCAGGCGTACCCCGGGCCGGTCGGCGACGATCTGCCGCAGCTCGTTGCGCAACCGGGCGCGGACCTCGATCAACTCGGGGGCCAGCCGCTCGACGAAGCCGATGTCGAACTCCGAGCCGTGGCTGCCCACCAGGTGCACCTCGCTGGGCAGCCGGGAGAGCGTGGCCAGGTCGCGCAGCGCCCGCCCGGAAACCACCGCGACGGTGGTCTGCGGCAGGGCGGCCAGCGCGCGGACGGCGGCCACCGATTCCGGCAGCGGCACCGCCTTGGTCGGATCCTCGACGATCGGGGCGAGGGTGCCGTCGTAGTCGCAGGCGATAAGCAGTTGCGGCGAGCGGGCGATCCGCCCGACGGCCGAGCGCAGCGCCTGGTCCATGCCGTCCGCGCCGCGCCGGGCATCCATGAGTGCGGAACTCACGTCGCCGGCTCCGTCTCCGGCACGCCCAGCTCCCGCAGGAACGAGCGGGCCCAATGCCCCACGTCATGGGTACGCAGGTGGCGTTGCATGAGCCGCATCCGTCTGCGCGCCTCCACCTTGTCCACGTGTACGGCCCGTAGCAGGGCGTCCTTGACGCCCTCCGGGTCGTGCGGATTGCACAGGAACGCCTGGCGCAGCTCGGTGGCCGCGCCGGCGAATTCACTGAGCACGAGCGCCCCGCCGGTGTCGGCGCGGCACGCGACGTACTCCTTGGCCACCAGGTTCATCCCGTCTCGCAGTGGGGTCACCATCATCACGTCGGCCGCGCAGTACAGCGCGGCCAGTTCGCTGCGACTGTACGACTGGTGGAGATAGTGAACGGCGGGGACTCCCACCTTCCCGTACTCGCCGTTGATCCGGCCCACCTCGCGCTCGACCTTGACGCGTAGTGCCTGGTAGTGCTCGACCCGTTCGCGACTGGGGGTGGCCACCTGGACCATTACCGTCTCCGGGACCGTCACCTTGCCGTCGGAGAGCAGTTCCCGGAAGGCCTTGAGGCGCAGTTCGATGCCCTTGGTGTAGTCGAGCCGGTCCACCCCGAGGATGATCGTCTTGGGGTCGCCCAGTTCGGCGCGGATCTGCTTGGCGCGGGCCTGGATGGCCGGGTCGGCGGCGAGCCGCTCCATCTCACCCACATCGATCGAGATGGGGAAGGCGCCGGCCTTCACCTGCCGCCCGTCGACCTGGATCATCTGGCCCTCGTACCGCAGGCCGAGCAGGTGCCGGGCGAGCCGGACGAAGTTCTGCGCGGCCAGCCGCTGCTGGAAGCCGACCAGGTCGGCGCCGAGCAGGCCGCGCAGCACCTCGGCGCGTAGCGGCATCTGCATGAACAGCTCGATCGGCGGGAACGGGATGTGCAGGAAGAACCCGATCCGCAGGTCCGGCCGCAGCTCGCGGAGCATCGCCGGGACGAGCTGGAGCTGGTAGTCCTGCACCCAGACGGTGGCTCCCTCGGCGGCCACCTCCGCGGCGGCCTCCGCGAACCGGGCGTTCACCAGGCGGTACGCCTCGCGCCAGCGGCGTTTGTAGGCGGGTGTCTCGACCGCGTCGTGGTAGAGCGGCCAGATGGTGGCGTTGGACTGGCCCTCGTAGTAGCGCTCCAGTTCCTCGGCGCTCAACGGCACCGGGTGCAGGCCGATGCCGTCCAGTTCGAACGGCTCGGGGGCGGCGCCCACGCCGCCCGCCCAGCCCACCCAGGTGCCCTGGTGCTGGACGAGGACGGGGTGCAACGCGGTGACCAGCCCGCCGGGGCTGCGGCGCCACTGCCGGCCCTCCGGCGTGCTCACCTCGTCGACCGGAAGGCGGTTGGCCACTACGACAAAGGAGCTGCGGACGGTCACGTTCGGCCACCTCCGGGGTGCTGCGGGTCGACAGCGCTGAGCGTACTGAGACTAGCTGCGCACTCTGATGCCCCGTGCCGGACTCGGCTACGCGTCATCCCGTGGCCGAATCCCCTGGTGCGCACGTCACAGGTCGATGATCGGCCACTCCTTGGGCAGCACCTCGGACAGCAGTTCCCGCCGATCCGTCATGATCGGCGCGAACGTGCGGGCCGCCTCCATGGCGGCCTGGGCGACGTCCATGGTGCCGAGCGTCCGGGACCAGCCGCCGAGGATCGAGCACATGTCGTGCTCGACCGACGTGACGAGCACGTGCTCCAGGTCGCCGACGATGTCGAGTAGCGGCCAGCCGTCGGTTCTGACCTGGCGATAGGCGGCGGCGAGGCAGAGGGCCGGGATGATTACGGACTGGCCTCGATCGGCGACCTGCGATATCTGGCCACCGACCGCTTCGGTCCCCTCGGTGTAGGCCAGCAGGCATCCGGTGTCCAGGACCAGGCCCGGTTCACTCACGGATCGCCAGCCGTCCGCTGGATGCCTCGCTCAGCAGTGCGGCGGCCTTGGCGCGCAGTTCCGGTGTCAGCTTCGCCTGGGCCTCGTCGAGCTGTCGGCCGGCTGCCGCGAGGTCGGCGTCGGAGAGCCGGAAGCCCACCTGACGTAACGTCTGACGGGTGTGTTCGCCGGCCATCTGGCGGCGGACCGCCCGGGTGATGAACGCGGAGACGTTGGGCTCCCGTTCGAGCCGCTCGGCGACGTCGTCGGGAATGCTGATGGCGATCTTCTTGGTCACACCGGAGATGCTAGCCGGTTATACCGACGGGGCAGCGCGGCGCGCCGCGTACCCGGTGGGCGGGGTGATGTGGGCGGCGCGCGCCGTACCTGTCAGGATTGACCACGGCGTGCGCGCTGCCGGCCGCCGGCCGGCGGACCGGAAGTGCAGGTCCAGGTCAGCGCCCGCCGGCTCCCCAGACGCAACGACGGAGGTTATCCGCACCGTGGCCCAGTACATCTACGTCCTGGAGAAGGCGCGCAAGGCGCACGGCGACAAGGTCGTGCTGGACAACGTCACGCTGAGCTTCCTGCCCGGTGCAAAGATCGGAGTGGTCGGCCCAAACGGCGCCGGTAAGTCCAGCCTGCTCAAGATCATGGCCGGGCTGGACCGGCCGAGCAACGGCGAGGCCCGGCTCATGCCCGGCTACACGGTGGGCATGTTGGCCCAGGAGCCGCCGCTCAACGACGCCAAGACGGTCCTCGGCAACATCGAGGAGGCGGTCGCCGGGACCAAGGCGAAGCTGGAGCGGTTCAACAAGATCGCCGAACAGATGGCCACCGACTACTCGGACGAGCTGATGGAGGAGATGGGCCGGCTCCAGGAGGAGCTGGACCACGCCGACGCCTGGGACATCGACTCCAAGCTCGAACTCGCGATGGACGCGCTGCGCTGCCCGCCGCCGGACGCCGAGGTGACCCAGCTCTCCGGCGGCGAGCGTCGCCGGGTGGCGCTGTGCAAGCTGCTGCTGGAGGCGCCGGACCTGCTGCTGCTCGACGAGCCCACCAACCACCTGGACGCGGAGAGCGTGCTGTGGCTGGAGCAGCACCTGGCCAAGTACGCCGGCACCGTCATGGCGATCACCCACGACCGGTACTTCCTGGACAACGTAGCCGGCTGGATCCTGGAACTCGACCGTGGCCGGGCGATCGGCTACGAGGGCAACTACTCGACGTACCTGGAGAAGAAGGCCGCCCGGCTGGCCGTCGAGGGCCGCCGGGACGCCAAGATGAAGAAGCGCCTCTCCGAGGAACTGGAATGGGTCCGGTCCAACGCCAAGGCCCGGCAGACCAAGTCCCGGGCCCGGCTGGACCGGTACGACGAGATGGCCGCCGAGGCGGAGAAGACCCGCAAGCTGGACTTCGAGGAGATCCAGATCCCGCCGGGTCCCCGGCTGGGCAACCTGGTCATCGAGGCCGCCAACCTGCGCAAGGCGTTCGGCGACCGGGTCCTCATCGACGACCTCAGCTTCTCGCTGCCGCGCAACGGCATCGTCGGCGTGATCGGTCCGAACGGCGTCGGCAAGACCACGCTCTTCAAGACCATCGTCGGGCTCGAGGAGCCGACGTCCGGCACGGTCCGCGTCGGGGACACCGTCTCCCTGTCGTACGTCGACCAGAGCCGCTCCGGGCTGGCCGGGGACAAGACCGTCTGGGAGGTCGTCTCCGACGGGCTGGACCACCTCATGGTCGGCAAGGTCGAGATGCCGTCCCGGGCGTACGTGGCGGCCTTCGGCTTCAAGGGCCCGGATCAGCAGAAGCCCACGAAGGTGCTGTCCGGTGGTGAGCGCAACCGGCTGAACCTGGCGCTTACCCTCAAGATGGGCGGCAACGTGATCCTGCTGGACGAGCCCACAAACGACCTGGACGTGGAGACCCTTTCCAGTCTGGAGAACGCGCTGCTGGAGTTCCCCGGCTGCGCCGTGGTGATCTCCCACGACCGGATGTTCCTGGACCGGGTGGCGACGCACATGCTGGCCTGGGAGGGCACCGAGGAGGACCCGTCCCGGTGGTTCTGGTTCGAGGGCAACTTCGAGGCGTACGAGAAGAACAAGATCGACCGGCTTGGGGCGGAAGCGGCCCGCCCGCACCGGGTGACGTACCGCAAGCTGACCCGCGACTGACCGGGCCGGACCCCGTGCCTGGACGTTTCGCCTTCCGGTGCACTTTGCGCTGGTCGGACCTGGACGCGTACGGCCACGTCAACAACGCCCGCATCCTCACGCTGTACGAGGAGGCCCGGGTGGCGCTGATGTTCGCCGCCGGCCGGACCGCCGGGGTGGGCTCGTTCGCCGAGGGGGTGGTGATCCGCCGGCACGAGGTCGACTACCTGCGTCCGGTGGACTACTCCCTGGACTGGGGGGACACCGACGCCGCGCCCACGGTCCGCGTCGAGCTGTGGGTGGAGGACGTCCGGGCCGCCAGCTTCGCCATCCGGTACGAGATGTTCGACGGGCCGGTGCTGGCCGGCCGGGCCAGGTCGGTGCTGGTGCCGTACGACCTGGCCCGGGAGGTGCCGCGCCGGCTCACCGGTGACGAGGCCGCCTTCCTGGCGGCGTACGAGCTGCCGGCCGGTGGTGATCGCGATGGGTGAGCGGCCGGTCGGGCACGGCCTGGTCGACGTCGCGGACGCGGGTGCCTTCCTGGCGCGGTTACTCCGGTTCGACCGGGCCGCCCTGGTGCGGTTGCGCCCCGGGGCGGCGGGCCGGGTGGAGCTGTGGGGACGGCTGCCCTGGGGGGTCCTCGTGTCCCGCGGAGTCGACGGCTCCGGCCACGCGGACGTGACGGTGCCGGCCGCTGGTCTGCTGGCCGAACTGGAGTCCGGCGGTTCGGCGTTGCCCGCCTTGAGGGACGGTGACTGGCGGTGGCCGCTGCCCGGTCCGGGCGCCCGGACGGTGGAGACGGTCCCGGCGGCCGAACTGCGTCGCATCGCGACCGCCGCCGAGGCGGCGCTGCGGGCCGCCACGACCGAAGGGGTGGGCGGTCGAGCGGTCGGTCAACGGGCGCTGCGCGACGCGCTTCTGGATCACGTGGCCATCGTGGTGGCGCCGTCCGGTGCGGCGCCGCGGCGGGACGTGGAGCCGGACGCAGCGGTGGCGGGCGCGGCGGCCGGCGGTACGGCGCGAGCCGTCGAGGTGCCGCAGCGGCTGGTGCAGGCCGTCACCCGGATGGGCTTCGTGGGGTCGGCGACCGCGACGGCGGATGCCTCGGTGCACGTTCGGCTGATCGGCCGATGGGTGGGCCTGTCGGCGCCGTACGGGTCGGCCTGGTGGCTCGACGCCGGACCACTCACCCTTATGCCGAGAAGTTCTCATCCGTTCGGCTGACCCATGGTCGCCCGTCTGGTTTGGTGCACTCGTTGGGGGGATGCCTCCGGCCGGCTATCCGGGTACCGTCGTCCCTCGGATCCCACGCAACGTAGGCGGCTGGATCCGCTGGGGAGTGAGGTGCGCGTGATGCCGTGGTGGTCGTGGCGCCCCGGTCAGCCCGGAGGCGGAGAGCTGGACACTCGCAGCAGGACAACTCTTGAGAGCGCGATCCGGGTGGGACCTCCCGCACCACGGGAGCCGGACCACGACTGCACCGCCGCCGGACGGACGGGATGTGTCGCGAGCGGGCGGACGGACTGCGTCGCCACCGGTCGGTCCGACCGGGCCACCGTGTCCGTTTCCGACCCGACGGCGGCCGTGGTGGCCCCGTTGACCATCAACCGGGTGGGCCGGGCGCTGGACCGGCTGGAGATGAGCTACCTGGCCGACGGCGAGGCCAGCCTGCTCGCTCTCTGGCAGCGGCACGCGCTGATGTTCACCTTGGAGGGTCCGGAGGACGAGATCCTGGTGATGCGGGCCCGCCCGCACTCCACCGTGCCGCCGGACTGGGCGGACCGGGCCTATCGGGTGGTAAACGAGTGGAACCACACCGAGCGGTACTGCAAGGCGTACGTCGGTGACCCCACCGGGCACGGGCAGCTGCCCATCTACATCGAACTGCAGGTGCCGTTCCGGTCCGGTACCCACGACGCCCTGCTGGTCGAGGTGGTGGAGAACGCCGCTCGCGCGGCTACCGCATTCGTCGACTGGTTGCACGACGAGGGAGCCCTGCTCTAGCGGGCGCGCGACCTCGGTCGCGCGTCGGCACGGCGACGGATCCGCGCCTCAGTGGGCCATGCCCAGTTCGTCCTCGGGCCCGACGTTAACCATGAAGTACGCCGCCCGCTCCAGGTAGTCCCAGAGGGTCGCGGCCTGGTCCGCCGGTAGGTCGAGGCTGTCCACCGCCTGGCGCATGTGGTGCAGCCAGGCGTCCCGGGCGGCGGCATCGACCCGGAAGGGTGCGTGCCGCATCCGTAGCCGCGGATGGCCACGCTGGGCAGAGTAGGTGTTCGGACCACCCCAGTACTGCATCAGGAACAGCGTCAGCCGCTCCGCCGCCGGACCGAGATCGGCCTCCGGATACATCGGGCGGAGCAGCGGGTCGTGGGCCACGCCGGCGTAGAACTCGTCCACGAGCTTGCGGAAGGTCGGCTCGCCGCCCACCGCCTCGAAGAAGGTCGCGGTCTTCGGCGGCTGGGCATTCTCCCCGTACGGATTCACCGTTCCATCCTGCCAGGCGCCCGGCCCGGGCGACGGGGGCGTCGGTCCTCGCGGGACGGATCAGTGTGCCCTCGCGTCGGTCGTCGGGCCGGTCCGGGTCGCGTCCGGTCGCACCTCCCCGGCCGTACCCTGCGCCGGCAGGTGCTGGCCGTTGCTGCTCGACGGCGGGCCGTCCTGGGCGTGCGCAGGTTGGGTGGGGCGGGGCGCCCTGGCCGCCGCGATGGCCGCGTCGAACCGGGCGTCGCTGGGCCAGTACCTCGTGAGGACCACCATCAGCAGGACACCGGCGAGGCACCACCAGCCCACCACGTCGGCGATCCCGAACCAGCCGGCGAGAACGCCGGTGAGCAACACGGCGCCGCCCTGGATCACCTGCATCCCGGTGTTCATGACGCCGAAGGCCCGGGCCCGGTAGCCCTCCGGCAGGGCCTGGACAAACAGGCCGTTGGCCACCGGCAACATCCCGGCAACCGCGAACCCGCTCGCGGCGGAGAGCAACGCCACCACCACCGGGGACGGATTCAGCAGGGCCGGGACCAGCATGAGTGGGCCGAGGATGGCGAACGGCCGAACGATGGCCCGGCGCGTCGCCGGGCGCAGCAACCGGCCCACCACCAGGCTGCCGAGGATGAAGCCGACCGGGTTGCTGACCATGATGATCGCTTGAGCGGCGCCCCGGCCCGCCTCCGTGGTCGTCAGGTCATCCGCCCACGCCGCGGCCAGCCCCTCCGGCACGATCGAGAAGAGCATCGAGGCGAAGACGACCACCGCGATGGCGCGCAGCACCGGGGTGCCGAACACCATCCGGAAACCCTCGCCGGTCTCCCGGATGAGATGGCGGGGTTCACCGGTCGACACCGCCGCGCGCAGCCGCACACCGAACCGGATCAACAGCGCGGACACCGCGAAGGTCGCCGAGTTGATCAGCAGCGCCACGGCGGGATTGAAGGCGGCGATGGTGGCCCCGGCAGCGTAACCGATCACCTGGGCGACCTGCCCGCTGCTGCTGTTCACGGAGAGGGCGAGGACCAGCCGGTCGTCGGGGAAGATCTGCGGCAGGGTGGCCGACCGCGCCGCCTGGCTCGGCGGATTGGCCAGGGTGGTCAGGAAGAGCAATGCCAACATGCCCCAGACCGGCATGCCCGGAATGGCGATCAGGGCCACCAGAACCATCCGGATGATGTCGCACACGACCATCGTCGAGCGGTACGGATACCGCTCGGCCAGCGCGGAAAGCACCGGGCCGCCGACCAGCCAGGGCAGGTAGCTCACCGCGAAGGCGGCCGCGGACAGGGCCACCGATGAGGTCTGCTGGTATACCAGGATGGTGACCGCGGCCCGGGCGATGTAGTCGCCTACCCAGACGAGGGCTGATGCGGTGAAGAGGGCTCGGTACTCGGATTCGGCGAACACCTCGGTAAAGGTGGTCCGCCGCTCGGGACCGTGCTCTTCATCCGACACCGGAGCCTCCATCGTTCCCGACCGCTGACCACTCGTGCGGGAGCCGTCGAAAAACGCTGTCAGACGTACCGATCAGCGACTTATTCGTGACGCTCCGAAAGGAGCATGTCCCGGATTCTGCCCGATCGTCTGGCGAACGGCTAGTGCGAATGGGCGGTTCGTCGCATCGCCGACTGAACGAACGGACGATACCTGACCCACCGCGCAGTACGCGACCCCCTCCGTTCCGCGACGATCGAAGGATCAACGGGTCAGGTGGCGCCGCCCTGACCGGTGTCCGTGCCAGGCTCGCCGGGCGGTGTGGCCGGCCGGGGAAACATGCGGGACGCGGCGATCTGGGCGCTGATCCCCGACGTGTCCAGCGCCTCGGCGAGCCGGCGACGCAGTTCCCGGGCGACCGCGAACTGCCCGTCGGCGGTGGTCTTCACGATCGTCCGAATGGTCGCCCCGTCCACGGTTATCTGTTCGACGCCGAGCACCTCGGGCGGTTCCACGATCGACGGCGTCAATTCGGGGTCGACCGCCACCGTCGCGGCCGCGGCGGCCAGGATGCCGGTGGCCACCTCGGCCTTGGCGAAACCGATCGGCATATCGACGATGACCATGGCCCAGCCCTGGCTCTTGTTGCCGACCCGAATGATCTCCCCATTGCGGATGTACCAGAGCACACCACGGGCGTCCCGCACCGTGGTGACCCGCAGCCCGACCGACTCCACGATGCCGGTCGCCTCGCCCAGGTCGACCGTGTCACCCACCCCGTACTGGTCCTCCAGCAGCATGAACAGGCCGGCGATCAGGTCCTTGACCAGGGTCTGGGCGCCGAAGCCGATGGCCACCCCGGCGATCCCGGCACTGGCCAGCAGCGGACCCAGGTTGAAGTTCAGCTCGCTGAGGATGGTCAGCACCGCGATTGTGAAGACCACGGCCGTGATGCCGCTGCGCAGCACCGACCCGATGGCCTCCGCGCGCTGCCGCCGCCGCTCCGGCACGAACGCGCCCGGATCGTCCGCCGCCGGCTGCCGCTCGCGCAACGGACGCAGGATCGCCGGCGTCGCGGTGTGGCTGGTGGTCCGCACCAGCCGCTTGATCGAACGGTGCAGCAGGTACCGGACCAGGATCGCGCCGAGCAGGATCAGCAGGATGCGCAGCGGCTTGAGCAGGAGCCAGTAGCTGCTCTGGGCGAACCACTCCGACCCGGTCCAGTCCAGGATCTGCTGGCACCAGCTGTCGCTCCGGCAGTCGGCGCTCGGGCTCGGAAAGAGATCGCCGGACGGCGACGTCGGGGCGGGGGTCGGCACGGGACTCACCGCTTCTTCGTACCGCACGCGCCGGTCCCGGGGCCCACCGACCCGCCCGCACCGCCACCAACCTGCCGGCGGGCACCAACCGGACAGAAGCGGTGACTCCACCCGCCCGATCGGGCCGTCGAACCACCCGGTCATGAAACCTTCACCGCATCGTTGGGATTGATGGCCGGGATTAGTACGTGCAATCGCGGCACCTATCGGGGACGATGGGCGCACGGACGCCGGTGATCTGCCGGCGTCGGCCGCGGTCTGGACGGGGACCGGGCCGCGGTCGACGGGCAGCTGACGGGAGCGGACGAGGACACTGACCCGGGAGGGTGAGCGCGATGCCTGACATACGACCCATGGCGGGCTCCGGTGCGTTGGTGCTCAACGCGACCTACGAGCCGCTCTGTGTCGTGTCGGTGCGTCGAGCCGCGATCCTCGTCCTGTCCGCGAAGGCGATCTGCGTCTGCGACGGTGAGGGCATCCTGCACAGCGCGCGCAGCGCGCTGCCGGTCCCGTCGGTGGTCCGGCTGACCCGATTCGTCCGGGTGCCGTACCGCACCCACGTCGGTCTGTCCCGCCGGGCGATCTTCGCCCGGGACAGTTGGCGGTGCGCGTACTGCCGGGGACCGGCCGAGACCATCGACCACGTGTTCCCGCGCAGCCGGGGCGGGCGGCACGCCTGGGAGAACGTGGTCGCCGCGTGTGCCCGGTGCAACCACACAAAGGGCGACCGGACGCCTGCCGAGTTGGGGTGGCGGCTGCACACGGTGCCGGCGGCTCCGAAGGGGATGGCCTGGCGGGTGCTCGGTCACCGGGCGCCCGACCCACGCTGGGCGGACTGGCTGGACCTGCGGGAGCCGGAGGCGGCCTGACCTCAACGGGCGGCGACCAGGGTGGCGTAGACGACCACGTTGTCGGCGTAGCCGACCTGGCCGCCGACCCAGCGGCCGCCACAGGTGATCAGTCGCAACCCGGGCCGGTCGAAGTCGCCGAACACCTGGTCCGCCGGGAACCGCTCCTTGTCGTACCGCTTCGTGGACGTCACCTGGAAGATCGCCACCGTGCCGTCGACCCGGCCGATCTCCACCCGGTCACCCGTTCGCAGCCGGCCCAGCTGGTGGAACACCGCCGGTCCGGTCCGGGTGTCGACATGGCCGACGAGCACCGACGGGCCGTACTGACCGGGGGTCGGGCTCTGGTCGTACCAGCCGGCCACCTGGGGCTGGTCGTCCGGTGGCGCGGCGATGGTGCCGTCCGGGGCCAGGCCCACCGAGGTCAGCGGGGCGTCGAGGTCGATTGACCGGGCCGCGATCCGGGTGGGCTCGCTGGCCGCCAGCATCGGGAACCTGCGGGGCGGCTCACCCGGCTCCGGATACAGACCGGCGAGCAGCGACGTCCCGGTGACCTGCTGGTAGCCCACGATCGCCAGAACGATGCCGACAAGCACCAGCACGACGGCCATCGGGCGCCGCGGGCCGAGCCGGCGGCGCGGCCGGACCCGCCAGTTCAGCGATCCGTGCGCCACCGGCCCCCGGCCGAGCGCGAACGGGTTGGCGGGGCGCCGCCGCCCACCGACCGGTGCCGGTGGCGGGCGTACCGGCAGCGTCCCCGGCGGTACGTAGTCCGTCGGATCCTGGGTGGTGATGCTCGCCGCGCCGGACTGGAGCAGCACCTGCCGCACGGTCCGGGTCAGGACCGCGCGCCGGGGCGGTCGGGCAACCGGCGCCGTCATCCGCGCGTGGGGGTCAACCCGCGTGCGGACGGCGGCGCCGACCGAACAGCCCCAGGCCGAGCCCGAGCACGACGATGCCGAGCCCACCGGCGATCACCATCGGACCGGCCGCCCCGCCCGCCGTGCCGCCGCCGCCGGTCGCCGGACCCTGGGACGGCTTTGTCATGTTGACCACGGTGAGCGTGGTGGTCGCGGTGTTGCCGTTGGCGCAGGTGAGGTTGACCGGGTACTGACCCGGCGGCTTGTTGCCCGGAACGGTGGCCGACCCGGTCTGCACGTTGTTGTCCGGTTGCAGGAAGACCCGACCGAAGGCGTCGGACTCCACGGACGCCTGCCGGTTGTTGGCGTCGGCGCAGTTGGCCCGGATATTGACCCGGCCGCCCGGTTCGACGGCGTTGGGCGTCACATCGACCGTGGTGGTCTGTTGTGCCCGCGCCGGAGCGTTCGTCACGACGAGCAGCGCGCCGAGCAGCGCTACCGCCGCCGTCGCCGTGCGCAGCAGCCGGCACAGGAATTCGAGGCCCCGCATGATCCCCCCTCTCCGCGCCGGCCGGATGACCGGGCGGTGCGTGGGTGCCCTCATCGGCCGGCTGTGTTCCCCGTGGACCCGCCGGGACACCCGGGACGGGCTGGCAACCGGACCTATCCGGGGGCGAGGGGGGTGATCGGTCGCCAGGACAACGGCGTGGAAAGCACCACCGTGCTCGCCGGCTGACCGTACGGGGCCAACCGGTCGATGACCCCCTCGAACGCGTCCATGGTCGAGGCGGCCACCTTCAGCACGCTGCACGCGTCACCGGTGATCCGGTGGATCTCCAGGATCTCCGGCCAGCCGGCGACCTCCGGGTCGCGAAGCACGCAGCGCGGGCCGTAACAGAACATCCGGATCAGGGCGATCACGGTGCGCCCGGCCCGGGGCAGGTCGACATGCGCGTGGTAGCCGCTGATCACCCCGGACTCCTCCAGCCGGCGGACCCGCTCGGCCACGGCCGGGGGCGACAGGTGCACCCGGCGGGACAGTTCGCTGTACGACAGCCGCGCGTCGGCCTGCAACTCGCGCAGCAGCGCCCAGTCCATCTCGTCCACGCCGGCACTTTCCCTTCATTAAGCGATCCCGGCAAGCGGCCTCATGTTCAACGGTGGGGCGGCCCGAGCGCCGTTGATCCGGCATTCCATCCGCCGCTCCGACCGGGAGAACATGAACGCTACCCGGACGAGAAGGGACACGATGGTGGAGAGCACGGACCTGCGGGCGGCCGATCCGGCCCCGGTGCGACCGGCCACCGCGGCGGAACGCGAGGCCCGGGCGGCGGCGAACGGTGGCGACCCGACCCTGGAGTTCGACAACCTGGTGCCGTACGACGCGTACGTGCGGGCCAGCGACCTGCACCGGCTGCAACGGACGGTTACCTCCGACCCCGGCGAGATGTCGTTCCTCATGATCAGCCAGATCATGGAGTTGTACTTCAAGCTCACCTGCTTCGAGTTGCGGGAGACCCAGCGCCTGCTGCGGGCCGACGACGTGTGGGGCGCGCTGGCGCCGCTGCGCCGGGCCGCGCTGGATCTGGAGGGGCTGAACGCCGCCTGGCGCGGTCTGCGCTGGATGACCCCCATCGACTTCAACCGGTTTCGCGACCAGCTCGGCGAGGGTTCCGGCTTCCAGTCGGCGATGTACCGGCACCTGGAGTTCCTGCTCGGGCTGCGCAACGCGGCGCTGATCCGGCCGTTCCGGCGGACCAGCACCGAGTACGCCGAACTTGTCGACACCCTTGCGGCCCCCAGCGTGTGGGACGACGTGCTGGCGCTGCTCGCCCGGCGCGGCCACCACGTGCCGGACGAGGTGCTGCACCGGGACTACTCCCGGGAGCACGAGCCGAGTCAGGCCGTCGAACGGGCGTGGCTGGCGGTGTATGCCGACGAGGGCCCGGACAACCACCTGCGGCTGCTCGGGGAGGCGCTGGCCGAGGTGGCCGAGCAGTTCGGCGACTGGCGGTACCACCACGTCAAGGCCGTGCAGCGCACCATGGGCGCGAAGGTCGGCAGCGGCGGCTCGGCGGGACTGACCTGGTTGCAGCGCAGCATGGCCCGGGTGGTGTTCCCCGAGTTGTGGTCCGCTCGCACCGGCATGTGACCGGCGGGAGAATACGCGTCATGCCCAGCACCCCCGAGAGCGACGCCCACCGGCTGGACGAGGCCGAGGCCCGCCGGTTGGACGAGGCCGATCCCGGCCACCGGCACCTGTTCCACATCCCGCCGGCCGACGGCGGCCGGTATCCCGAGGTCGCCTACCTGGCCGGCAACTCGCTCGGCCTGCCACCCAGGGCGACCCGCGACGAACTGCTGGCCGATCTCGACGCCTGGCGGCTGCTGGGCGTGGAGGGCCACCTGGACGCGGACCGCCCCTGGATCGCGTACCACGATCTGCTCACCGAGCCGGCGGCGCGACTGGTCGGCGCCCGGCCCGCGGAGACCGTGGTGATGAATTCGCTGACGGTCAACCTGCACCTGTTGATGGTGTCGTTCTACCGGCCGGCCGGCGAACGTCACCGGATCCTGATCGAGGACACCGCGTTCCCGTCGGACAGCTACGCCGTGCGCAGCCAGGTTCGGTACCACGGCCTCGACCCGGACGAGGCGGTGGTGCGGTTGCGTCCCCGGCCGGGCGAGGAGACCCTGCGCACCGAGGACGTCTGCGACTACCTGGCCCGCGAGGGCCACCGGGTGGCGCTGGTCCTGTTCGGCGGGGTGAACTACCTGACCGGCGAGCTGATGGACATCCCGACGATCACGGCGGCGGCCCGGGCGGCCGGCGCGGTGGCCGGGTGGGACCTGGCGCACGCCGCCGGCAACGTGCCGCTGCGGCTGCACGACTGGGACGTCGACTTCGCGGCCTGGTGCTCGTATAAGTACCTCAACGCCGGCCCGGGCGCGCTGGCCGCCGCCTTCATCCACGAACGGCACCTGGACGATCCGAACCTGCCCCGGTTCGACGGTTGGTGGGGGACCGACGCGGCCACCCGATTCGAGATGGCGCCGGTGTCCCGGCCGCCGGCCACCGCCGAGGCGTGGCAGCTCTCCAACCCGCCCATCTTCGCGATGGGTCCGGTCCGGACCTCGCTGGAAGTCTTCGACACGGTAGGCATGGACGCGTTGCGGGCCCGCAGCCGCCGCCTCACCGGATTCCTGGAGCGGCTGCTCGACGAGGTCGTCCCCGCCCGGCCGCTGACGGTGGTCACCCCACGGGAACCCGAGCGGCGGGGTTGCCAACTGTCGGTGCGGCTGACCGGAGGCGGCACCGGGGAGCTGACCAGGCGGCTGCGGCACGAGCACGGCGTGATCGCCGACGCCCGGGAACCGGACATCATCCGGTTCGCTCCGGTGCCGCTCTATTCGACGTACCACGACTGCTGGCGGGTGGCCACGGCGCTCGCCGAAACGGTGGAGGGACGACTGTGACTGACACGCGACGCGACGACGAGGTCGCGATCGTCGGGGCCGGTCTGGCCGGCTGCCTGCTCGCCTGCTTCCTGGCCCGGCGGGGTTACCGGGTGGCGCTCTACGAGCGGCGGGGTGACCCGCGTACCGGTCAGGTCGAGCGGGGTCGTTCGATCAACCTGGCACTCTCCGAGCGGGGTCTGGACGCGCTGCGCCGGATCGGGCTGGCCGAGCAGGTCATGTCGGACGCGCTGCCGATGCGCGGTCGGATGATCCATCCGGTGACGGGGGAGACGACGTTCCAGCCATACAGCGCCACCGAGGATCGGGCGATCAACTCGATCAGCCGGGGGGCGCTGAACAACGCGCTGCTGGACGCCGCCGAGGCGGCGCCGGGCGTCCGGATCGCCTTCGACCACCGGCTGGTGGGCCTCGATCCGGCGACCGGCGACATGATGTTCGAGACACCGGCCGGCAAGGACCCGGCCGCCGCGGCGGTCGTCCTGGGCACCGACGGCGCCGGCTCCGCGGTGCGCGGGCAACTCCTCGGGTACGGGGCGCTTACCGAAAGCCTCGATTTCCTCGACTACGGCTACAAGGAGTTGACCATCCCCCCGATCGGCGGGGACTACGCGCTCGATCCCGAGGCGCTGCACATCTGGCCACGCGGCACCTCGATGATGATCGCCTTGCCGAATCCGGACCGGTCGTTCACCTGCACCCTGTTCTGGCCGACCCACGGCACGGCGAGCTTCGCCTCGTTGAGCAGTCCGGCGGCGATCGAGGCGCACTTCGCCGCCCACTATCCGGACCTGCCACCACTGGCCCCCAACCTGGTGGACGACTTCCAGCAGAACCCGGTCGGACTGCTCGGCACGGTGCGCTGCGGACCGTGGCAGGTTGGCGGCACGGTGGCGCTGCTCGGCGACGCGGCGCACGCCATCGTCCCGTTCTACGGCCAGGGCGCCAACTGCGCCTTCGAGGACGTGGTGGAGCTGGACCGGTGCCTGGACGACTGCGGCGACGACTGGACGGCGGCGCTGCCGCTGTTCGAGCGGCGGCGCCAGGAGAACGTGGAGGCCATCGCCCAGATGGCGCTTGACAACTTCGTCGAGATGCGGGACAAGGTCGCCTCGCCGATGTTCCAGCTCGGTCGCCGGGTGGAACACGCACTGGAACGGGCCCTGCCCGGCCGGTACGTTTCCCGGTACGAACTGGTGTCGTTCTCGACCACCCCGTACGCCGAGGTTCGGCGCCGGACCCGCCGGCAGCACCGGGCGCTCGGCGCGGTGGCCGCCGGGGCGGTCGCGCTGTTGCTGGGCGCGGCCGGCACCGCCATCAGCCGAGGGAGGCGCGGGTGACCGGGGGCTGGGATCCGCGGCTGATGACCGGCCGGGCCCCGGACGGGCCCCGGCTGCTGCGCAACTTCGTCGGTGGCGAGTTCGTCGACACCGGGCGGCGGTTCGCCAAGCACAGCCCGGTCACCGGTGAACCGGTCTTCGAGGTGGCCGAGGCGGACCCTGGGACCGTCGACGGCGCGGTGGCCGCCGCGCGGGCCGCGTTGCGTGGGCCGTGGGGCCGGAGCGGCGAACGGGACCGGGCCGATCTGCTGCGCCGGATCGCCGACGAACTCGACAGGCGCTTCGACGATCTGGTCACGGCCGAGGTAGCCGACACCGGCAAGGCCATCGCGCAGGCCCGCACGTTGGACATCCCGCGCGGGGCGGCGAACTTCCGGACTTTCGCCGAGATCGTGGCGACCGCGCCGGCCGAGTCGTTCACCACGGTGACCCCGACCGGCGGACGGGCGCTCAACTACGCCGTCCGGAAACCGGTCGGGGTGGTGGCCGTGGTGGTCCCGTGGAACCTTCCGTTGCTGCTGCTCACCTGGAAGGTGGCCCCAGCGCTGGCCTGCGGGAACGCCGTCGTGGTGAAGCCCAGCGAGGAGACGCCCGCGTCGGCCACCCTGCTCGCCGAGGTGATGGCGGCGGCCGGCGTACCGGACGGGGTGTTCAACCTGGTGCACGGCTTCGGCCCGGACTCGGCGGGGGAGTTCCTCACCCGGCATCCGGGGGTGGACGCGATCACCTTCACCGGCGAGTCGGCCACCGGCAGCGCCATCATGCGCGCCGCGGCGGACGGGGTGAAGGCGGTCTCCTTCGAGCTGGGCGGCAAGAACGCCGGATTGGTCTTCGCCGACGCCGACCTGGACGCCGCGATCGCCGGCTCGGTCCGGTCCAGCTTCACAAACGGCGGTCAGGTGTGCCTGTGCACCGAGCGGTTGTACGTGCAGCGGCCGGTCTTCGACGAGTTCGTCGAGCGGTTGGCCAAGCGTGCCGGCGAACTGTCGTACGGCTGGCCGGCCGACGAGGCCACCGCGAACATGCCGCTGATCTCGCACCAGCACCGGGACAAGGTGCTCGGCCACTACGACCTGGCCCGGGCCGAGGGAGCCGAGGTGCGAACCGGTGGCGGAACGCCCCGGTTCGGCGACGCCCGCGACGGGGGCGCGTACGTCGAGCCGACGGTGCTGACCGGACTCGGGCCGGACGCCCGGACCAACCGGGAGGAGATCTTCGGACCGGTTGTGCACGTGGCGCCGTTCGACGACGAGGAGGAGGCGTACGCCGTGGCCAACGGCACCGAGTACGGCCTGGCGGCCACGGTGTGGACCCGGGACGTGGGCCGGGCGCACCGCGCCGGCACCCGGTTGGACGCCGGCATCGTCTGGGTGAACACCTGGTTCCTGCGCGATCTGCGTACCCCGTTCGGTGGGGTGAAGGCCAGCGGCATCGGTCGCGAGGGCGGCGTGCACTCACTCGACTTCTATTCCGAACTGACGAACGTCTGCGTGGACCTGACATGAACGCGAGAAGTGCCGCGTGGATCATCAAGCACGGCGAGGTCGACATCGACGGGGCGGCGGCCGAGTTGGACACCGCCCGGGACGAGGGCAAGCCCTGCCCGCCGCTGCGGGACCGGCTGCTGCCGGCCGGTGATATCGAGTCGGCGTACCAGGTGCAGCAGCGCCAGGTGCGGCGCTGGCTGGCCGGCGGGCAGCGCCGGGTTGGTGCGAAGGTGGGGTTGACCTCCCGGGCGGTGCAGGAGAGCTTCGGCGTCTTCCAGCCCGACTTCGGGGTGCTTACCGACGCGATGGCGGTGCCGGACGGCGACGAGATCGACCTGGCCCGACTGCTCCAGCCACGGGTCGAGGCCGAGGTAGCCTTCGTGCTCGGGACCGACCTGACCGACGAGCGGGTGACCACTGTGGACGTCGTCCGGGCCGTCGACCACCTGCTGCCGGCCATCGAGGTCGTCGACTCCCGGGTGGCCGGCTGGGACATCTCCATCGTGGACACCGTTGCGGACAACGCCTCCAGCGGCCTGTTCGTCCTCGGAACGGCCCCGCGCCGGCTCGCCGACGTGGACCTGCGATTGTGCGGCATGGTGCTGGAGCACGCGGGCGAGCCGGTGTCGGTGGGCGCCGGGGCGGCCTGCCTGGGCAACCCGCTGCACGCGCTCGCCTGGCTGGCCGGCACCCTGGCCCGCGCCGGCGACCCGCTGCGCGCCGGGGAAGTGGTGCTCTCCGGGGCACTCGGCCCCATGGTGCCGGTGACGCCCGGTGCGGCGTACGAGGCGCGGATCTCGGGGCTGGGGTCGGTGCGGACCTGTTTCTCTTCGCGAGAGGTTTCATCATGACGGTCGGGGTGGCGGTGATCGGTTCCGGCAACATCGGAACCGACCTGATGATCAAGGTGCTCCGGCTCAGTGAGAGCCTGCGCATGGTGGCGATGGCCGGCATCGACCCGGCCTCCGACGGGTTGGCCCGGGCCCGCCGGCTCGGCGTGGCGACCACCGCCGAGGGCGTCGAGGGACTGGTGGCGCTGCCCGAGTTCGCCGACGTGGCGTTGGTCTTCGACGCCACCTCGGCCGGTGCGCACCGGCACACCGACGCGGTGCTTGCGGCGCACGGCCGGACTGTGGTCGACCTGACCCCGGCCGCCCTCGGCCCGTACGTGGTGCCGCCGGTCAACCTCGACGAGCACCTGCACGAGCGGAACGTCAACATGGTCACCTGCGGCGGGCAGGCCACCGTGCCGATCGTCGCCGCCGTCGGCCGGGTCAGCCCGGTGGCGTACGGCGAGATCGTCGCCTCGATCGCCTCGAAGTCCGCCGGACCGGGCACCCGGGCCAACATCGACGAGTTCACCGAGACCACGGCTCGGGCCATCGAGGTGGTGGGCGGCGCCGAGCGGGGCAAGGCGATCATCGTGCTCAACCCGGCGGATCCGCCGCTGTTGATGCGGGACACCGTCTTCTGCCTCTGCCCGGACGTCGACGCCGACCGCGCCGCGATCGCCGCGTCGGTGGCCGACATGGTGGCCACCGTCCAGGAGTACGTGCCGGGTTACCGGCTCAAGCAGGACGTGCAGTTCGACCGGGTGGACGCCTACCTGCCGAGCCTCGGCCGGCGGCTGGACGCGCTGCAGGTCTCCGTCTTCCTGGAGGTTTCCGGGGCCGGTCACTACCTGCCCGCGTACGCGGGAAACCTGGACATCATGACGTCGGCCGCGCTGCGTACCGGCGAACGGCTGGCGGCGCTGCGCGGCTCGCGACCGGTGGCGGGGGTGACCTCGTGACGGACCTCTACATCCAGGACGTGACACTGCGCGACGGGATGCACGCCGTCGCCCACCGCTACACCGTGGACCAGGTCCGTGCCATCGCGGCGGCGCTGGACGCGGCCGGGGTGGCGGCGATCGAGGTGGCGCACGGGGACGGGCTCGCCGGGTCCAGCGTCACCTACGGCCACGGCGCGGCAAGCGACGCGGAGTGGATCGCGGCGGCGGCCGAGGTGCTCACCACCGCGAAACTGACCACCCTGCTGCTGCCCGGCATCGGCACCATCGCCGACCTGCGGGCGGCCCGGGACCTCGGGGTGACAAGCGTCCGGATCGCCACCCACTGCACCGAGGCGGACATCTCCGCCCAGCACATCTCGTGGGCCCGGGAGAACGGCATGGACGTCTCGGGCTTCCTGATGATGTCCCACATGAACGACCCGGCCGGGCTGGCCGCCCAGGCCAGGCTCATGGAGTCGTACGGGGCGCACTGCGTCTACGTCACCGACTCCGGCGGCCGGCTGCTGATGTCCGACGTGGCCGAACGGGTCGACGCCTACCGGCAGGTGCTCGACCCGGCGACGCAGATCGGTATCCACGCGCACCACAACCTCTCGCTCGGGGTGGCGAACAGCGTGGTCGCGGTGGAGCACGGCCGGATCCTCGGCGCCGGTCCGGCCGACGCCGGGGCCACCCACGGGCGGACGGTCCGGGTGGACGCCTCGCTCGCCGGGCAGGGCGCCGGCGCCGGCAACGCGCCGCTGGAGGTCTTCGTGGCGGTCGCCGAGTTGCACGGCTGGCGGCACGGCTGCGACGTGTTCGCGCTCATGGACGCGGCCGACGACCTGGTGCGGCCGACCCAGGACCGGCCGGTCCGGGTGGACCGGGAGACGCTGTCGCTGGGGTACGCCGGGGTCTACTCCAGCTTCCTGCGGCACGCCGAGCGGGCGTCGGCGCGGTACGGCGTGGACGTCCGGTCGATCCTGGTGGAGTTGGGCCGGCGGCGGATGGTCGGCGGGCAGGAGGACATGATCGTGGATGTGGCGCTGGACCTGGCCGGGGAGGCGAACCGGTGACCGCGGAACCGGTGGCGTCGGCCGACCCGGCGAGCGCGGCTGACCCGGTGGCGCTCGCCGAGCGGCTGGGGGTGGCGGCCGACTCGGCGACCCCGATCGCCCAGCTCGCCGCCGAGGCCGGGCTGGACACCGACGCCGCGT
Source organism: Plantactinospora sp. GCM10030261 (assembly GCF_042666615.1). Lineage (NCBI taxonomy): Bacteria > Bacillati > Actinomycetota > Actinomycetes > Micromonosporales > Micromonosporaceae > Plantactinospora > Plantactinospora sp. GCM10030261. The sequence goes on along the minus strand of NZ_JBHTDD010000018.1, from coordinate 101,113 downwards.
ACGCGGTGCAGGACGCGCTGCTGCGGCGCCGGTTGGCCCGGGGCGAACGCCTGGCGGGGCTGAAGATGGGGCTGACCAGTCGGGCCAAGATGGCCCAGGTCGGGGTCGACGAGGTGATCTGGGGGCGGCTCACCGACGCCATGCGGGTGCCCGACGGGGGGCAGGTCGACGTCTCCGCGTACATCCATCCTCGGGTCGAGCCGGAGGTCGCCTTCCTGGTGGACCGGGTGCCCGAGCCGGACGAGCCGCTGGGCTCGTTCGCTGACGCGGTGCGCGCGGTGGCCCCCGCGATCGAGCTGATCGACTCCCGGTACGCCAACTTCCGATTCTCGTTGCCCGACGTGATCGCGGACAACACCTCCGCGGCGGCGTTCGTGGTGGGACCGTGGTCGCCGGTGCCGGACGGCCTGGACAACCTGGGCGTGCTGCTGGAGATCGACGGCCGGGTGGCCCAGGTCGGCTCGACGGCTGCGATCCTCGGCGACCCGCGCCGGGCGCTGGCCGAGGGGATCCGGCTGGCCGGCCGGCACGGCGTGCGGCTGGAGTCGGGTTGGGTATTCCTCGCCGGGGCGGCGACCGCCGCGGTGCCGCTGCGGCCGGGGGCGCACGTCCGGGCCGTCGTCGAGAAGCTCGGCACCGCGTCGCTGCGGGCGGCGTCGCTGGGGGCGGCGTCGTGACCGGTGGGCGGGTCGTCGCGGGGAAGGCGGTGCCGCGCGGGGCGTTTCCGCACGTCAAAGTCGCCGGCGGGTTCGTCTTCGTCTCGGGTACGTCGAGCCGGCGGCCGGACAACACGATCGCCGGTGCCACGGCCGACGAACTCGGGACGGTGTCGCTGGACATCCGGGAGCAGACGCGGGCGGTCATCGAGAACGTCCGCGACCTGCTGCGCGCGGCCGGCGCGGAGCTGACAGACCTGGTCCAGGTGACCACGTACCTGGTCAACATGAACGACTTCGGTGGCTACAACGAGGTCTACGCCGAGTACTTCGACGCCACCGGCCCGACCCGGACCACGGTGGCCGTACACCAGTTGCCGCATCCGCACCTGCTCATCGAGATTCAGGCCGTAGCCGTACTTCCTGGAGGTGGGTCGTGACCGAGATCGCCGAGCCGTTCAGCTTCCCCGGCTGGATCGCCGAGCACCAGCACCTGCTCAAGCCGCCGGTGGGCAACAAGGAGATGTTCCCCGGCCAGAGCGACTTCATCGTGATGGTGGTCGGCGGGCCGAACCAGCGCACCGACTTCCACGTCGACCCGTACGAGGAGTTCTTCTACCAGGTCAAGGGCAATATGCACGTCAACCTGATGACGCCCGAGGGTCCCCGGACGGTGCACGTCCGGGAGGGGCAGATGTGGATGCTGCCGCGCGACATGCCGCACTCGCCGCAGCGGCCCGAGCCCGGTTCGATCGGGATGGTGGTCGAGCGGGTGCGGGAGCCGGGGACGCTGGAGAAGTTCCAGTGGTACTGCCCGGAGTGCGGTAACAAGGTGCACGAGGTGGAGCTGCAGGTCCGCGACATCGCCGCCGACCTCCCCCCGGTGTTCCAGGCGTTCTATGCCGACGAGGCGGCCCGGACCTGCGACAAGTGCGGCACCCTGCATCCGGGCAAGGGCTGATGGCGTTGCGGGACGCACCCGGTTCGCCGGTGGTGGACGTGCACACGCACGTCGTACCGAAGGGCTGGCCGGATCTCGACGCGATGTGCGGCGGGTCCGGCTGGCCCTGGCTCCGCGTCGACTCCGAGCGCGACGCCATGATCATGGTGGGCGAGACGGAGTTCCGGCCGATCGGCGCCGCCTGCTGGGATCCGGCGACCCGGGAGGCGGACATGACCGCCGACGGGGTGGACGTGCAGGTGATCTCACCTACCCCGGTCTTCTTCTCCTATGAGCGTCCGACCGGGCAGGCGGTCAAGGTCGCCCGGATCTTCAACGACAAGGTGCTGGAGCTTGCCGCAGCCGGCGGTGACCGCTTTGTGCCCTTCTGTCAGGTGCCGTTGCAGGATCCGGACGCTGCCTGCGCCGAGCTGGATCGCTGCCTTGCGGCCGGGCACGCCGGCGTCGAGATCGGCAACCACGTCGGCGACCGGGATCTGGACGACGCGGGGATCGTGACCTTCCTCCAGCACTGCGCCGCGATGGAGGCGCCGGTGTTCGTCCACCCATGGGACATGCCGGGCGGTCCGCGGCTGGACCGGTGGATGGCCCGCTGGCTGACCGGCATGCCGGCCGAGACCCACCTCTCCGCGCTCTCGATGATCCTCGGTGGCGTGTTCGACCGGGTGTCCCGATCGCTGCGGATCTGCTTCGCGCACGGCGGCGGCAGTCTCCCGTTCTGGCTGGGGCGCGCGGACAACGCTTGGCACCGCCGCGGCGACCTGGTCCGGGGGGACTCGGCCGCGCCGCCCAGTTCGTACGTGGACCGCTTCTCGGTCGATTCGGTGGTGTTCAGCCCGCCGGCACTGCGGCTGCTGGTGGACACGCTCGGGGTGGACCGGGTCATGCTGGGCAGCGACTACCCGTACCCGCTCGGGGAGCGGCCGGCCGGCGCGGTGGTCCGGCGGGCGGACTTCCTCACCGAGACCCAGCGGGACCAGATCCTGTCTGGCAACGCGCTGCGTTTCCTCGGCAAGCCCCGTATATAAAGTTAACCAAGCGGTATATAGTCTTGGTCATGAAGACTGTCATCGACCTTGACGACGAACTCCTGGAACAGGCTCGCCAAGAATTGGGGACCAAGAGTAAGAAGGACACCATCCACGCCGCGTTGCGGCTGGTGGCCGAGCGAAGTGCTCGACTGGAGGCGGTCCGGGAGCTGATGGCCATCGATCGTGACTGGACGGACATCGTCGATGACGACAAGACGCCAGCCGTCCGGCGCGACGCGGCGTGAGTAGGCCGACCGGTTTGCTCCTCATCGATACTTCCGCCTGGGCCAGGCTGCGGCAGCCGCTTGTTGCCAAGCGGCTGGAACTGATAGTCGCGGAACGGTTGGCCGCCACCTGCCTGCCCTTGGACCTGGAGGACGGGCGCAGTGCTCGCGATCCTCGGGATGCAATCGCGATCCGTGCCAAGCGGGCCCAACTCATGATCGATCTGCCGATCACTTCTGCCGTCGCGACTCGGGCTCGGGACCTAAGCATCGCCCTGGCGACCCAGGGACACCACCGGGCGGCCAGCCCTGTCGATCTGACCGTCGCCGCGGTAGCCGCCGAATACTCGGCCACCGTCCTGCACTACGACCGCGACTTCGACCTCATCGCGGCGGTGGGAGGACCACGGTCCGAGTGGGTGGCCCCGGCGGGCACACTGTCATAAGCACGCTGCCCGGCGCGGCGGATCGCCACCCCGAGGCACGGCGGTCCCTGGCCTCCGCTAACGTGAAGCACGACTGAGTCGGTAGGTCGCGACCGCGCCGACCGGCACCCGAAATTTCACATCTTCGCCTGGGGGCGTTGAGGTTGTCTGTTACCGAGACGTTGCTGATCTTCGTCGCCATCCCGGCGATCGTGCTGGCGGTGATCTCCGCGCTGTCGCTGGCCGGCCGGGATGGCCAGGCCAAGCGGCGGTACCGGCCGGGTCGGCCCTTCGACTTCACCCCGGTGTGGTTCCTTTCCGCGCCGGAGCAGCTCGCCGAGACGGCCGGGGTGGCCCTGCCCGTCGGCGCACAGGCTCCGGCGCTGACCAGCCGCGAGGTCGAGCACAAGCCGGAGCACACCGCCCGGATCGGCGCGACGGGAGGCGCAAGTGACCGCTGGTGACGTGGCGACCCGGGGCGAGCGCCCCGCGGTTCTCGACGGTCCGTTTACGACCCGCCAACTGCTGCGCATCGACGAGGCGCTGCGGCTGGCGGACCGGGCGACCGGCCTGGTCTTCTCGGTCTACGTCGGCGCCCTCGACGAGCCGACCCGGGAACACGCCGAGCGACTGCATAAGCAGCTCGCCGATCCCGACAACGCGGTGCTGATCGCCCTCTCGCCCAACCAGCGCCAGCTCGAGGTGGTGACCGGCGCCCAGGCCCGGCGCCGGATTCCCGACCGGGACGCCAAGCTCGCGGCGCTGTCCATGGTGGCCGCCTTCGGTGGTGGAGACCTCGCCGGTGGCATCGTCTCCGGGCTCGACCAGCTCGCCAGCCGCGCCGGCAAGGCCGCCGCCGACCGCTGAGCTGACCTGCCGCCGCCGACCCGCCGAGCTGACCCGCCGCCGCCGACGCCGAGCCGAGCCGCACGATGCGGCCGGACGCCGACGGATGTCCGACCGCGATGCTGTCCGACCGCCGTCAGCCCCGGGGCATCCAGGCGGCGGGGATGACGTCGACGGGGAAGGGCCGTTCGACCCGGACGCTGTCGGCCGGTCCGACCGAGGCGAACAGCTCGTAGTGGCCGGCGTCGGCGAGCTGGTAGACGTGGGCCACCGGGCCGTCGTCGGTCCGCTCGATCCGCCAGTACGACTCGATGCCGGCCTCCGCGTACAGGCCCGGCTTGGCGAAGCGGCCGGTGCCGCGGCTGCTCCGGGACTCCACCTCGACAACGAGCGCGACGGACTTCGCCTCGTGCCACTTGACGCCGCGCGGAGCGCCCGGTCGCAGCACCGTGACGTCTGGGATCGCGTTGCTCTCCACCAGGCGGATCCCGATCTCCCGGATCACCCGCCACCCGGCGGGCAGGTCGGCCCGCAGCTCGGCCCGCAGCTCGTCGGCCAACTCGTGGTGGTTGTCGTCGGCCGGAGGGGTCACGACCAGCGCTCCTTTGACGATCTCGTAGCGGTGCCCGTCGGTCGGCAGCGACTCGAGGTCGCGCTCGGCCCAGTCCTGGTCCGGCGGATGCCAGAAGGTCGGTTGCGCCATCGTCACCACCTCTCCGAACTCAGCCTACGACAGGGTGGACCGGTCACGCGTCATCGATGGGTCAGCCAATCAGCAGGGGTGACGTCGACGGGGAAGGGCCGTTCGACCCGGACGCTGTCCGCCGGTCCGACCGAGGCGAACAGCTCGTAGTGGCCGGCGTCGGCGAGCTGGTAGACGTGGGCCACCGGGCCGTCGTCGGTCCGCTCGATCCGCCAGTACGACTCGATGCCCGCCTCGGCGTACAGTCCGGGCTTGGTGATGCGGTCGTGCCGGCGGCTGCTCGGTGATTCCACCTCGACGACAAGCGCGACGTCCTTCGGGTCGGCCCACATCTCCTCGTCCGGGGCGGTATCACGGACCACGGATATGTCCGGTATGACGTTGCCGCCAGGAAGCCGAAGCCCGATCTCGCGGATGGCCAGCCACCCCGGCGGAACGGCGAGGTCCAACGTCAGGCTGGCCCGATGCGCGATCCGGTGATGACCGAGGTCCGCCGGAGGGGTCACGTGCAGGCTCCCGTCGATGATCTCGTAGCGGCTGCCATCGCCCGGTAGATCGAGAAGGTCCTGTTCCCGCCAGCCGTGCTCACGCGGACGCCATTCGTAGACAGGCTGCGCCATCGTCACCACCCCTCCGACAGCCGCCAGCGGGCGGGATGAACCTCCACCGGAAACGGCTGCGGCACCGTCGCCCGGTCGTCCGGGCCGAGCGTCCGGATCAATGCGTAACTGTCGCCCTTGACCAGCTCGTACAGGTGCAGCACCGGACCGAAATCGCCCTGCTCGATCCGCCAGTACGCCTCGATGCCGGCCTCCGCGTACAGGGCCGGCTTGGTGAACCGGTCGTGCCGCCGGCTGCTCGCCGACTCCACCTCCACCACCAGCGCGACGTGCTCGGCATCGAGCCACATGCCGCTTCGTGGCGCACCGGGCCGGAGCACCGTGACGTCCGGGATGAGGTTTCCTCCCGGAACCCGTACGCCGGCCTCCCGGATCACCCGCCATCCGGCCGGCGCGGCGGCCCGCAGCGCCATCCGCACCTCATCGGCAAGCTCGTGGTGTTCGAACCCGGCCGGTGGCGTCATGTGCAGGCCCCCGTCGATGATCTCGTAGCGGTAGCCGTCGGCCGGCAGTGCCCCAAGGTCGTGTTCGGCCCAGCCCCGCTCCGGCGGGTGCCAGAAGGTTGGTTGCGCCATCGTCACCACCTCTCCGAAGTCACCCTACGACAGCGGGGGCGGCCCGCCGGTCCGCCGGCTGCCGCCCCCGCGATCCGTGTCGCGGCCGATCAGCCGGCGGCGCTGGCGTCCCGGGCCCGGGCACGCAACGCGCGGACCACCCCGTCCCGGCCCTCGGCCACCAGCCGGCGCAGCGGCGCCGGGTGCCCGGTCGCCGCCAACCAGGTGTCGGTCGCCGCCACCGTCTCCTCGCTGACCTGGTACGCCGGGTACGCCAGCAGGGCGAACTCCGCCGCCGGTTCGCTGTCCCGCTTGGCCCACACCCGGTCGGCGTCGGCGAAGAACTTCTCCGTGTACGGCGCGATCAGCTCCACCTGGCCCGGATGCTGAAGCCCCTGCAGCAGCGCCCGATGGCGCCAGTTCGGCGGCGCCTCGTCGCCGGTCAACTCGGCCCACACCCGTGCCTTGTTCGCCGCGGTCGGCACCAGCGCCGAGCTGAGCACGGCCTCCCGCTCGCCGCTGCTCGTCCGGTCGGCGGACAACTCGGCCTCGATCTCCGCCGAGCCGGCGGCGCCGTTGGCCACCAACGCCTGCAACACCGTCCAGCGCAACTGGGTGTCCACGGTCAGGCCGTCCGGTACCTCGGTGCCGTCCAGCCAGGAACGCAGCGTCGCCAGGTCATCGTCCGAGCGGGACGCGGAAGCGAAGGCACGCGCCCAGGCCAGCTGGAAGCCGCTACCCGGGGCCGCCGTGCGCAGCGCGGTCGCTGCGGTACGCGCGAGCCCCGCCCAGCCCTGCTCGGCCCAGGCCGGATCGGCGTACATGCTGAGCGCTGCCCCGACCTGGCGCAGGGTCGAGGTCACCAGGTTGATGTCGGTCTCCCGGGGCAGCCCGGCCAGGACCAGCGCCACGTAGTCGCGGGCGGCCAGTTCGGCGTCGCGCACCATGTCCCAGGCGGCGGTCCAGCACAAGGCCCGCGACAGCGAGGAGTCGAAGCCGGCGATGTGCTCGACCACGCATGCCATCGACCGTTCGTCCAGCCGCAGCTTGGCGTACGTCAGGTCGTCGTCGTTGAGCAGCAACACGTCGGCCGCGGGCACCCCGACCAGGTCGGTCAGCTCGGTGGCCGCCCCGGTCACGTCGACCTCGATCCGCTGCCGCCTGGCCAACCGACCGTCGGCCAGGTCGTACAGGCCCACACCGATCCGGTGCGTACGCAGCGTGGGATGGTCGACGGGCGCCTCCTGGCGTACCACCACCCGCTCGTACCGCCCGTCGGCGCCGATGGTCAGCTCCGGACGCAGCGTGTTGACCTGAGCCGTCTCCAGCCACTGGGCGGCGAACTTGCGCAACTCCCGGCCGGACGCCGCCTCCAGCTCACTGAGCAGGTCGTCGAAGGTGGCGTTGCCCCAGGCGTGCTTGTCGAAGTAGGCACGCAGACCCGCGAGGAACGGCTCCGCCCCGACGTACGCGACGAGCTGCTTGAGCACGCTGGCACCCTTGGCGTACGTGATGCCGTCGAAGTTGACCTCGACGGCCTCCATGTCCGGCATCTCGCAGTACACCGGGTGGGTGGAGGAAAGCTGGTCCTGCCGGTAGCCCCAGTTCTTGCGAACGGAGAGGAAGGTCGTCCAGGCGTCGGTGAACCGGGTGGCGTTGGTGTTCGCCCAGTGGCTGGCCCACTCGGCGAACGACTCGTTCAGCCACAGGTCGTTCCACCAGCGCATGGTCACCAGGTCGCCGAACCACATGTGCGCCAGCTCGTGCAGGATGGTGTTCGCCCGCTGCTCGTACTCGTAGTCGGTGACCTGCGAGCGGAACAGGTAGTGCGCCTCGGCGTGGGTGACGCAGGCGAAGTTCTCCATCGCGCCGGCGTTGAAGTCGGGGACCCAGAGCTGGTCGTACTTCGGCAGCGGGAAGCGCACGCCGAACTGCTCGTGGAAGAAGTCGAAACCCTGCTTAGTGATCAACAGGATGTCCTCGGCGTCCAGGTGCGGCGCCATCGAGGCCCGACAGTAGACACCCAGGTCGATGCCGTCGTGGGTCTCCCGCACCTCGTGGTACGGCCCGGCGCACAGCGCCGTGACGTACGTGCTCATCCGCACCGACTCGGCGAAGTGCACCGTCTTCGTCTCGGCGTCGCGGGGCTCCTCGCGCTCCACCGGCATGTTCGAGACCACCCGCCAGTGGGCCGGCACGGTGGCGTGCCAGGTGAAAACACTCTTCAGGTCCGGCTGGTCGAAGCAGGCGAACACCCGCTGCGCGTCGACCGTCTCGAACTGGCTGTAGAGGTAGCTTTCGCCGTCCACCGGGTCGACGCTTCGGTGCAGTCCCTGCCCGCTGTCCGAGTAGCGGAAGTCGGCCTCCACCACGAGGGTGTTCTCGGCGGCCAGCGCGGGCAACGCCAGGCCGCGCTCGGCCGACCAGCCGGCCACGTCGAGCGGCTCGCCGTTCAGCGTGGCCGAGCCCACCCGCGCGGCCGCCAGCTCGATGAACGTGCTCGCGCCGGGTTCGACGCAGCGGAACCGGACCGTGGTGACCCCGCGGAACGTCCGGTCGCCGGAGGTCCGCCCTGCCGCCGACAGGTCGAGGTCGATGTCGTAGCCGAGGACGTCAAGCAGGCGGGCCCGCTCGGTCGCCTCGTCCTGGGTCAGGTTGCGCACACCCGGCACGTGAATCTCCATCCATTTCGATCATGGCGCCCGTCCCGGTCCGGCGACCGCGGACCCGTCCACGGTGACGGGCCTCGTTTGGAGTCTCGCACGGCCGGGCGGTCGCCGGGTGGGGCAGGTCACGGCCAGTTCCCCGGCGGGGACCGGTGCGCGGGGCAATGATCGATGGGATGGGCGGTGGTGGCCGTCCGGCCGACACGCGGAGGGGATTCACCGTGGCAGAGCGTACGACCGTAGATATGTGGTTCGACCCGATCTGTCCCTGGGCCTGGCTGACCTCCCGCTGGCTGCTGGAGGTGGAGCGGGTCCGGCCGGTGGAGGTGGCCTTCCACGTGATGAGCCTGTCGGTGCTCAACGAGGGTCGGGACCTGTCGGAGGACTACCGGAAACTGATGGACACCGGATGGGCGCCGGTGCGGATCTGCGTCGCCGCCGAGCAGCGGTACGGCCCGCGGGTGCTGCGCGACCTCTACACGGCGCTCGGCACCCGGATCCACCCCGCCGGCGAGGAGCGGGGGACGGCGCTGTACGCGGCGGCGCTGGCCGACGCCGGCCTGGACCCGGACCTGGTCAAGGCCGCGGTCTCCACGGAGTACGACGACGCCCTGCGGGCCTCCCACAACGCCGGGATGAAGCCGGTCGGCACCGACGTCGGCACGCCCGTCATCCACGCTCCCGGGCCGGCCGGCAAGCCGGTCGCCTTCTTCGGTCCCGTGGTGACCCCCGCTCCGCGCGGTGCGGAGGCCGGGCGGCTGTGGGACGGCGTTCTCATGGTGTCCGGCACGCCGGGCTTCTTCGAGCTGAAGCGCTCGCGGGACCTGGAGCCGACCTTCGACTGATCCGGCCCCGGCAGCCCACCCCGGATTTCCGCGAACCGCCCGAACCACCTGGCCGTAGTCGATATCGTGTCGCTGACGCATGCGGTGTGGCCAGGACGATCAGGCGTCTCGGCGGCCCGCCGCCGTGGTGTCGGGTGGCGACCCGAGGGAGGCGTTTCATGGGCAAGCACCACCGCACCGCCGAGGACCCGCCGGCCACCGTGGCCGACGCGATCTCCTGCAACCTCGGCGCCGCGTACTGGTCGGTGGACGACTGCGCGTGGTCCACGCTGCGGCCGGGGCTACCCGACGACCTGATCGACCTCCTCGCGCCGCCGATCGTGGTGGGCGCCGTCCCGGTGGCCGCGGTGACGACACCACCACCGACGGTTCCCGCGACGGCAGTGCCATTCACCGTGCCCGTGGCGCCGCCCACGGTGCCGGTCCGGACAGCACAGGTGGGAGGCGTCCCGGGGATCGCCACGCGGATCGGTGCGCCGGGGACCTCGCCGGCGGCCCGGACCCGGAACGTCGGCACCCGGCGCCCACCCGGCCGGCACCGGCGTGCCACCCCCACCGGATAGGAGTAGCGCCGCCGCTCCCGGAAGCCGGGGTATCCGCCACCCGGTCGAGCGGCGCCGGTAGCGTCTGCGGTCATGACGGTCGTGCACCCGATCACCCGGGCCTGGATCACCACCGGCGGCACCGGCGCGCAGAACTACGACGAATTCGCCGACGACGCGGAGATCACCGCGATCGTCGAGGCGAATCCGCACAGCGCGCTCGCCATCGAGATGCCGCACCGGGCGCCGGAGAGCCTCGGTCGGTCGTTCGCCGACGCGCTGCCCGCCGCGGCCGCCCGACTCGCCGAGGCGAAGGCCGACGGCAGCTACACGCCAGCGGAACAGGTGGTCGTCCTCTACCGGATCAGTTCACCGGTGGAGGAACCCGCGTACGGGCTGTGGGCGATGGTGGACACCGACCAGATCTCCACGAGCGCGGACGAGCCGGGCCTGGTCATCCGGAACGAGGACGTCTTCGTGGAGAAGGTACGGGAGCGGGTCGCCCTCGCCGAGGCCGTCGGCCACCTCCTGTCACCCGTACTGCTGCTGCAGACCGGGTCGGGCGCGCGCCTGCACGCCGCGCTCGCGACCGCGACCGAGGCGGCCGGGGCGCCCGCCGCGACCGACGTCGACCAGGTCGGGCGTACCCACGCGATCTGGCTGCTCGGCCCCGGCCCGGCGCAGGAGGAACTGCTCGCCCTGGCCGGCGGCGGTGAGCTGGTGGTCGCCGACGGCAACCATCGCAGCCTGGCCGCGCAGACCGGTGGCCTGACCCGGTTCCTCGCCGTGGTGACCACCCCGGCGTCGGTGGCCATCCAGCCCTACAACCGGTTGGTCGCCGAGCTGACGGTCGGTCCCGACGAGCTGCCGGACCGACTGCGCGCCGCCGGCGCGACGGTGGACGAGCTGGACGACCCGGTCACCGTTCCCGCGCCCGGGGAGCCGGTGCGGATCCGCACCGGCGGCCGGACCTACGCGGTGGGCCTGCCCGCCGGCCCCGGTACGGCGGTGGAGAACCTGGATCATGCCCTGGTCGAGCGGGTGCTGTTGCGCGAGGTGTTGGGGCTGGACCCCGGGGACAAGCGGATCACCTACGTCGGCGGGGACTATCCGGCGAGTTGGCTGGTCGGCGAGGTGGACGCCGGGCGGGCCGAGCTCGCCGTGCTGATCGCCCCGGTGACGGTGGACGACTTCGTCGCGGTGAACCTGGCCCGGCAGAAGATGCCCCGCAAGAGCACCTGGTTCACGCCCAAGGCCCGCGGCGGGCTGGTGCTGGCCGAGCTGCCCGGCTGACCGGTCCTCGGCTGCCGCAACCGCCGGCCGACCGGCCTAGGCGGCGGTTGCGAGTATCCGTCGTGTGACGGATCCGCACCGGGGGATGCCCGGGCGTCGGACCGGCGGTCGGGCTGACAGACTGCGCGGTATGCGCGTCTACCTGGGATCCGACCACGCCGGCTTCGAGTTGAAGGTGCACCTGGTCAACCACCTGGCCAAGCAGGGCTACGACGTCGTGGACGTCGGGCCGCACGCCTTCGACCCGGACGACGACTACCCGACGTTCTGCCTGCACACCGGCATTCGGGTGGTGGCCGATGCGGGCAGCCTCGCCGTGGTGATCGGCGGCTCCGGGAACGGTGAACAGATCGCCGCGAACAAGGTGACCGGGGTCCGGGCCGCGCTGGCCTGGAACGTCGACACGGCACGGTTGGCCCGCGAGCACAATGACGCAAACGTGGTGGCGATCGGCGCTCGGCAGCACACGCTGGACGAGGCGACAAACATCGTCGAGGCGTTCCTCACCGCGCCGTTCTCCGGTGGTGACCGGCACGCGCGGCGGATCGCGCAGGTGGCGGCGTACGAGCGGTCGGGCGAACTGCCGGCGTTGTCCTGACCGCCGGACCGGGCCGCGACTGCCGGACTGCCGACGGCGGTCGCCCGGCAGCGCGGCTCGTCGCGCCCGGATGATCAGTCTCGGCGGCCGGAGCGGGGAAGCTCGTCCCGGGGCACCCAGTTGCGCCGGACCATCGTCAGGTTCGCCTCGGCCTCGGCCAGATGCCGATCGGTGGGCCGGGCCGCGTCCCGGGCGCGCAGCGCGGCTCCGACCCCGACCTGGGACGACCCGGACCCGACCAGGCCGCGCAACCCGCGCTCGCCGTCCCGGTCGTCGGCCGGCGGGCGGCGCCGTTCGACGGACTCGGGGTCGTGCACATCCGCGGTGCTGATCGAGCCGTCGGTTCCCCGACCCGGCGCCGCGCCAGCGGCCGCCGTGCCAGCGGCCGCCGTGCCACCCGGTGCGCCGGCGCTCGCCGATGTCCGCGGGCCCACCGGTGTGCCGGGGCCCGCCGGTGCGCGGGCGCTGGCCGGCCCGGTGGCCATGTCGGTTCCGTTCGCCGCGCCGGTTCCGTGGGCGTGCCGGGACCGCCGCCGTCGCCGCTCGATGTCCGCCATCTCAGAAGACCTCCATCGCCACCGGTCCCGGGTACCAGGCGAATGCGGCCGCCGCCTCGGCGGCCGCACCCGGACGCAGCTCGCGGACCCGGCCCGCGGCGGCCAGCGCGGCCATCGACGGGCCGCCGAGGTAGACCGCCCCCAGGTCCCGGACGTCACAGCTCAGATCGGCGCTGTCCGAGCTGGGCGCACAGCGGGCGTCGTCGGCGTCGCCGGTGAGCCGCCAGCGCCCGGCGTTCTCGGGCAGCACCGGGTCCGACACCTCGATCACCAGGTCCACGGGTGCGGCGTACCGGCGGGCGGCGAGCGCGGCCGGCACGTCGACCACCCGGATCCACAGCCCGTCCAGCAACCGGGCGCCCAACCGGCTGTGCTCGTCGGTCAGGTGCAGCAGCGGCTCGTCCGCCGCCGCGAAATTGAAGCTGACGGTGCGGGTGAGGTCGATCGACAGCAGGAACCGCCAGAGGGCCGCGTACGCCGTGGGCCCCACCGCGGTGATCTCGTCGAGGAGGACGACGCCGCGCGGACCGTTCTCGTCCCAGGCGTTCCTGACGCGGTAGAGGGCGTAACCGTCCGGGCCGTCCGGACTCTCCGACACCACGGCTCGCCGCTCGGTGGCTCCCTCCCGACGACCCTCGATGTCGGCCACCACGAATCGCCACCACCGCTCGTCCCGGCTGGACCGGCCGGGCCGGTGGGGCCGGACCCGCTCGTACACCCCGGCCAGCTCGGGCCACGCGTCCGCCGGGTCGGCGAGGCGCAGCCGCCGGTCGGCCGGCGCCAGGGTGACCTCCCGGGAGTCGACGCGCATCCGCAGGCGCTGGGCCGCCAACCCGTACCCGTACCGGGGATAGATCTTTCCCTCACTGGCCCAGAGCACCGCGACCGGCTCCCGGCCGGCGTCCCGGACCTCCCGTAGCTGCCGGCGCATCAGCTGACTGAGCAGTCCCCGCCGACGGTGCGTGGGCGCCACCCCGACCTGGGTCACATGGGCGGCCGGCAGGACACCGCCGGGCACCGACAGGTGCCGGCTGAACGCGCCGGCGTGCGCGACCACCACGCCGCCCTCGCGGACCAGCAGCGTCCGGTCAGGCTCGTAGACGCCGCGCTCGACCTCCCGCTCGTCACCGTCGTACGTCTGGAGGAAAACCCCGCGCAGCAACTCGTAGATGTCGTCCCAGTCGGCGGCGGAGCCGACCACGATCGGCACTGCGTCGGTCATCCGTCCTGTCTAGCCGACGCGAGCCGGCTTCGGCGATCCTTTTCTCGGGTGGCTACCCTCGAATCTGGGTCGTCGGACCGCGGCCGGGGGCGCCGTGCGGTGATGGGGAGGAAAGATGTCGGATCAGCAACCTCCGTGGGCGGAGCGCACGGTGGAACTGCCGCCCGAGGACAACCCCTACCGCCGTGGCGTCGCATCGGTGGGACGGCCCAAGAACTCCCGTACCGAGCCATTTCCGACGGTGCCGCACGAGCCGACCGGCACCGGCTGGCCCGGCGCCGAGCAACCGGCCGCCCGACGGCCGCTCCGGCACCACCTGGAGGAGTTGCGTCGCGGCGGCGAGTGGAGCGCGGCCGGTGGACTGTTCGCCTTTGTCTGCTGGGGGATCTGGGCGATTTCCGCCCGAGGCGACCTGACCAGTCCCGTCGCGGCCTTTGTCCTCACGCTACTCATCGCGGCCGGACTGTTCGCCCTGACCCGTCTGCTGGGTCGGGTGGTGTGGGAGCGTCAGCTGGGTCGTCCCCGGCGCACCGCCCGGGGTGCCCACCTGTTGACCGGTCTCTTCCTGGCCGGCGTGGGCATCGCGTACCTGCGGCAGACCGACTGGGTGATGTCGGCCTGGCATTGGATCTTCGGCCCCTGAGCGGCGACGAGCTGTGCCCCGCCAACGCGCGTCACGGAGTGGCCCTTCCTGGGCGGCCATGCTCACCCAGCGGGCCGACCCGCCATCCCCCATCCGCGCATTCGGCCAGCAGCCGCGGCAGCGCACCCAGCGCCGCTCGCCAGGCGCCGGGTGCGGACGTGCAGTCGGAGTCGTGTAGCAGCACCGTGCCACCGCCGCCCAGCCCGCTCCGCAGGGTGGCGAGCACTGACGCCGGCGTGGCGTCCCGGGTCCAGTCCCGGCCCCAGCAGGTCCACAGCACCGGCGTAAGCCCGAGCCGCCGGGTCGCCAGCAGCGCCGGACCGGTCAGTACGCCGTACGGCGGCCGGTAGAAACGCGGCGGTTGGCCGCCCACGGAGGCGATCAGGTCGGTGGCCCGGGACAGGTCCCGATAGGTCGAAATCGGATCGCGGCGCAGCAGGTTTGTGTGCTCCCAGCCGTGCACGGCGACCTCGTGACCCGCGGCGACCAGGTCACCAGCCACCTCCGGGGCCCGCGCGACCATCGAGCCGAGGAGGAAGAACGTGGCCCGCACCCGGTGCGCGGCGAGCACCTCGACGAACCGCGGGGTGGACTCCGGGTCGGGACCGTCGTCGAAGGTCAGCGCCACCCGGTCTGCCCGGCCCACGCCGGAGAGGGTGGGGAACAGCCGGAGCCGGACCGAGCGCAGCACCGTGGCCGCCGGCAACGCGTGCGCCAGCCCGGCACCGGCCGCGGTCAGGGCGACCGCGGCCGGACGACGCGTCGGGCGGCCGGGCATTCCCGGGGCTACCCGCCGGAGCCGGATCATCACTCCGGCGCGTCGGTCTTCCGTTCCCGCACCACCGCGACCGGGCACCTGCTGTGATGCAGCAGGTGCTGGCTCACCGAGCCGAGCAGCAGTCCGGTGAACCCGCCCCGCCCGCGCGAGCCCACCACCACCAGTTGGGTGCCCGCGCTGGCCGCGACCAGCGCCGCGGCGGCGTCCTCGGCGAGCACCGTGACCTCCACGGGCACCGTCGGGTACTTCTCCCGCCAGGGCGTCAACAGTTCCTCGGTCGAGCGGCGCTCCGCCGCGTTGACCTCGGAGTAGTCGAACGCGGGCAGTTGCCAGACCGGGGCCGGCGGGGTCCATGTGCTGAGCACCCGGAGCGGGACGTCCCGCCCGGCCGCCTGCTCGAACGCGAAGCCCAGGGCCAGCAGCGCGGTCGCCGAGCCGTCCACGCCCACCAGGACGGGGTCGGACCCGGACCGCGCGGTGGCGGTCTCGCCGCGGACCACCACGACCGGGCAGTGCGCGTGCGTGGCGACCGTGCCGGTGGTCGAGCCCACGAGCAGTTCGGCGAAGCCACCATGGCCCCGGCTGCCCAGCACCAGCAGGCCGGCGTCGCGGGAGAGGTCGCGCAACACGACGCTTGACGGACCGTCGTGCACCGCGCCCCGGACAACCATGTCGGGGTGGTCGGCGGCGACTCGGGCCACCGCCCGGTTCACCAGGGCCTCGGCCGCCCGGCGGGCGCCGGCATCGGGTTGGTACGTGGGCCGGGGGGTGATCGGGCCGGGCAGGTACGCCAGCTCCAGGGCGTACACCAGGGACACCGGCGCCCCGGTGCGCCGGGACTCGTCCAGCGCCCAGCCGAGCGCGGTCTCGGCGCCGGGGGATCCGTCGTAACCGACCACGATCTGCGGGGTCGTCATGGCAGCCTCCTTGAGGTGCGGAGCGGGTGTCTCCGCTCAGCTCCAGCCTCCGTCCGGGGCCGCCGCGGGGGCAGGGACTTCCGACCCGCCCCGAGCCGCCGCAGGTCCCCTTCCGACGGTTCGGGGTGACCGACACTGATCCGGTGCCGTCCCGCTCCCGTACCGTCCGGGTAGAGGACCGACGGCCCGACCGACCGCCGCCGCGGCACCGGCAGCACGCGGCCGGCGCGGTGCGCGTCCCGGCGCGGGCGACGAGCGAGGACAGGTGGGCGAAACGATGAGTGAGCAGACGACCCCGGGCCGAGGCACGGCGCAGATCGGCGTGACCGGGCTGGCGGTCATGGGCCGCAACCTGGCCCGCAACCTGGCCCGCAACGGGTTCTCGGTGGCGGTGCACAACCGGTCACCGGAACGCACCCGCAGCCTCGTCGCCGAGCACGGCGAGGAGGGCACCTTCCTGGCCGCCGAGTCGCTAGCGGATTTCGTCGGGGCACTGGAGCGACCACGGGCCGTGATCGTCATGGTCAAGGCCGGTGCTCCCACCGACGCCGTGATCGACGAACTGGTGCCCCTGCTGGAGCCGGGTGACATCGTGGTCGACTGCGGCAACGCGCACTACGCCGACACCCGCCGGCGGGAGGCGGCGCTGCGCGAGCACGGCCTGCACTTCGTCGGCACCGGCGTGTCCGGCGGCGAGGAGGGCGCGCTGCTCGGGCCGAGCATCATGCCCGGCGGTTCCGCCGAGTCGTACGCGAAGCTGGGTCCGATCTTCGAGAAGATCGCGGCCCAGGTGGACGGCACGCCGTGCTGCGCGCACATCGGCCCGGACGGCGCGGGCCACTTCGTCAAGATGGTGCACAACGGCATCGAGTACGCCGACATGCAGCTCATCGCCGAGGCGTACGACCTGCTGCGGACCGGGCTGGGCGCGGACCCGGCGGAGATCGCTGAGATTTTCCGGAGTTGGAACTCGGGCGACCTGGAGTCGTTCCTCATCGAGATCACCGCGGAGGTGCTGGGCCACGCGGACGCGCGCACCGGCCGGCCGTTCGTCGACATCGTGCTAGACCAGGCGGAGCAGAAGGGCACCGGCCGGTGGACCGTGCAGAGCGCGCTCGACCTGGGGGTGCCGATCACCGCGATCGCCGAGGCGACCTTCGCCCGGTCGCTGTCCGGACACGCCGACCAGCGGGCCGCGGCGGTGGACGCGTTCGGGGACGCCGCCGCGACACCGGCCTGGGCGGCGGACGACCGGGAGGCGTTCGTCGAGGACGTGCGCCGGGCGCTGTACGCCTCGAAGATCGTCGCGTACGCGCAGGGCTTCGACCACATCCTGGCGGGCAGCGAGGAGTACGGCTGGCAGGTTGACCGGGGGCAACTGGCGACGATCTGGCGTGGCGGCTGCATCATCCGGGCCCGCTTCCTGGACCGGATCCGGGAGGCGTACGACGACCGGCCGGAGCTGAGCACGCTGATGGCGGCGCCATACTTCGCCAAGGGCGTCGCGGACGGGGTCCCCGGATGGCGCCGGGTGGTGCTGGACGCGGCCCGGTACGGCGTACCGACGCCGGCCTTCTCGTCGTCGTTGGCCTACTTCGACGCGCTGCGCCGGGACCGGCTGCCCGCCGCGCTGATCCAGGGCCTGCGGGACAATTTCGGCGCGCACACCTACCGCCGGGTGGATGGCGACGGCGCGTTCCACACGCGCTGGGCGGGCGACCGGTCCGAGTCGCCGGCCTGACGGGATGAACCGTCCGGCGTGAACGTACGTCCACGCCGGACGGTTCTACACAGTCTCGATGTTTAATCGATGAGCTCGTCACGCTGGGCCGAGGTAGCCAGAGTGGACGTGACACGCTACCTTCATGGCGCGACTATCGGTGCGCGCGCGCCGTGGCGCGTTCACAAGGGGAGGCCCCCCGGATCGGGGGCTGGAGACAGAAGCGGGGTGGATCCACCTTGGCACAGTTAAGGGCCACGCAGGAGCAGCTCAATCACATGGCCCAGCGCTGCCACGAGACCGGTGAGGGGCTGGCGACCGGCATGGCGCAGTTGCTCGACCGGATCCAGTCACTCGGTGGCGCGGGGATGCGCGGTTCGGCCAACAACGCCCTCCAGGGCGTCTCGGCCGAGCTCAACTCGGGTCTGACCACGATCCTCAACGCGTTGGACGAACTCGCTGGCAAGATCAGCAGTGCCTCCACCCAGTACGGGGTGCAGGACGAGGACGCGGCGAACGAGATCCGGCAGGCCGCTGAGGCCACCGGCAACAGCACCGTCATCGCGGCGCTGCGTGGTTGATCCGACAAGCACCGACGTCGAGAGGTGAGCACCATGGGGAACGGGTACTCCTACAACACGAGCACCAGCGAGATCACTTACAATTTCGGCTCCATCGCCGACGTGGCCACCGCCATCGGCACCTACCAGGGCACGATGAACGGGTCCCTGCAGGACCTCTACAACGACTTCAAGAAGCTCATTGGCGAAAACTGGTCCGGTACCGCCGCCGAGGCGTGCGACGAGGCGCGGACCAAGTGGAACCAGGGCGCCACCGAGATCGAGCAGGCGCTGGGTCGGCTCGGCGTCAAGCTCGGTGCGTCCGCCGACCGGATGCAACAGATCGACAACCAGGTCGCGTCCAGCTTCTGAGTGGCGCGCGGGCGGCATCCGGCATCGCCGGATGCCGCCCGCGTCTCTGGCCCCGTCTTGTGATCATGCACCACGATGTGTGGCCGTTCCGTCACGGATGCGGTGATCGGGGGAGCGCATGGGCGGTCCGGTCGAGGATCGCGGGTTGCCGGAGGGTCACACCGCCGGGGCTGTCCCGGGCGCTGACCAACCTCGACGCCGGGCGGCTGGCCAGGCCGACGCTCAACGCGCCCAACCTGACCGCGCCGAACAACCCGCTCGCCAACCGAACCGGCAAGAGCATGCCAGGAGTGCTCCGGACGGGTGGCGGTCCCGCTCCAACACCCCCGAGCACTCCGTCGATGCCGTGCAGGCAACCGCCGGCACAGGTACGCCCGCCGGGTACGCCGAACACGACCGCTCCGCCGGGAGTCCCGTCGTCGCCGCGTACCGGAGCGCCGGGTCAGAAGGGACCCGGTCAACCGAGCCGACCGGGTCCCTCGCTCGGTGTACGCGGCGGGCCCAAGGCACCCGGTCAACCGGGTCGCCCGCCGGTTGGCGGCTGAGTGCCGCCGCTGTGGATTACCGGGGCGGTCCACCGGAGGCGTCCGACCCGCCGCTCGCGATAATGGGCGGTAGGGGGTGCGTACGCCAATGACCGGTCCTGATCCGACGACCGTCCTGCCGGGCGGTGGGCTCGCGATGAGCGTGGTCCATCCGGGTCCGCCCGCGCTGCGGGTGCGGTACCGCGAGGGAGTGCTGATGACTCCGGCCGGACACCCGGACTGGCCGCTCTGCGCCCGGGCGGTGGTCGAGCTACCGCCGCCGCCAGCCGGGCTCAGCCGGGACGAGGTGCGGGTCGTCGACGTGCTGGCGGCCAACCTCGTGACGACCCGGGCGGCGCGGGAGCCCGACGGGGACCCGCTCTTCGCCGACACCGACCCGTTCACCACACCGGCCGGATGGTGCTGGGCACACCAGGGCGGCGCGCGGCAGGTGGCGCTGGTGCCGATCGAGCTGCATGGCGTGTTCCGGCACGCCGGCGCGGTGGCCACGCTGCCCGTCGGTGGTCGCGGCCTGCGCGGCGCCGGTGCTGGCGCGATCCGTCCCGCGGTGGGCGACCCGGTGCCCGAGGAGATTCTGGACACCCTGGAGCGGGTCCTCGGGTGGCCGTTGCCCGACCGCTACCGTGCTTTCCTGGCCGCCACCAACGGTGCCGGGCCGGCCGCACCCGGGGTGCTGCCCGGCTTCGGATTCATCGCCGACCAGCCGCTGTTCGGCATCGCCCGGGACGACCGGTTCCAGGACCTGTCCTATGTGGTGGGCCTGTTCCGGGATCGTTTCACCGTGGACTACCTGCCGGTCGGTTATGTGCAGGGCGGGTTGCTCGTGGTGAAGGTCTCCGGTGACGACCTCGACTCGGTCTGGTACTGGGACGACGACGATCCCCGGGACCGGGACGCCTACGATGCCGAGGTGATCTGCGCAGAGCTCCTGCACCGGTGCGCCGACAGCATGGACGACCTGTGGGCCAGGCTTGTCGCCGTGCCGGAGCCGCTGGCCGCGCTGGCCGACTCCTGGCTGGTCGAGGGTCTCGCCCGGGAGGTGCGTGACGAGTTCGTCGGCGCCGGCCTGCCGCCCCGGGCGGCACCGCCGTGGCAGCCGGCCGAGCGGTCGGCCGCCGATCCGCTCGTCGCGATGTTCGAGGCACGATGAGCGACGCCGACCTCCCCGCCGGGTACGACCGTGTCCAGTGGACGCCGGCGAACCATGTGGAACGGATGCTGGCTCTCGCGGTCGCACGCGAGGACATCGAGTTGTACGCCGAGATCCTCGTCAACAACCCGTTGTACCTTCCCGGCTTCACTGAGCCCGGCCGGCTGCTGTACACCGACCACGAGGGTGTTCGCCATCTGGTGGTGTTCACCTCCGTCGAGGAGTTGAACCGGGGCGCGGGCGAGGCCGTCGACGGGTGGCGCGGCACCACCCTGAACGAGCTGCGGCAGGCCTGGCCGGATCCGGCGTGGGGCTTGGCGGTCAACCCGTCCGCGTTGATTGGGGTGTATCTCTCGGCGGAGCAGGTATGGGCGCTGTCGTTGCCGGACGAGCCGCCGGTGAGCCCGCGGGACGACACCGAGCGTCTGATGTACGACGGTCTCCTCGCGGAGGACCTGGCGGCCGTGCTGCACTCCCTGGTGACCGCGCGGGTGGAGGTGGCGGTGCGCGGGGCGACGGCCGGGGCGGATCTCCAGTGGATGGTGGAGGACCTCGATGGCGTGGCCACGGTTACGGTGTTCACCGGCGGGCGGCACCCTGGCCCGTCGGTGCTGACGGAGGACCTCGTCACCGTGCTGCGACGGTGGCCACCCGAAGCGGACCAGCTGGCCGTCAATCCCCGCACCCAGCTGAGCCTGCGGTTCTCCCGGGAGCGGATCGAGGGGCTGCTGCGGGCCGCCGGGTCGGTGCGCGATCCTGGGCCACCGATCGGTCCGACATCCGATGTCTCGCCGCCAGCGGCGGCGGCTCCGAACCCGGCGCGGCCGGACCGGCCGGATGACCGACCATGGGCACCGGTGTCCGACGGACCGGAGCCGTCCACACCGGAGATCGGGGCGATTTCCGACATCCTGCGCGGGGACCGGCGCGGCTGACCGGACCGCGCGGATCGTCTAGGCTCGAAGGAGTCGATGCGGTTCGCTGTCGAGGGGCGACACCCGGGGGGAGGAATCGTGGACGAGCGTCCGCAGATGTCTGCGGTCCGCGCCATGCTCGACGAGCTGAAGGGCGCGATGGCGAACATGGGCGAGACCCAGCGCAAGATGCTTGAGGTGACCGGCACCGGGTGGTCCCCCGACCGCATGATCAAGGCGGTGGTCGGTCCGCGTGGTCAACTCGTCGAGCTGGAGATCGATCCCCGGGTCTACCGGACACCCAACTCGAAGGCGCTGGCCGCCTCGATTCTGTCGACCGTGCGGGCGGCGGTCGATGACGCGACCGAGAAGACCAAGGAGATCATGGATGCGACCCTGCCCATGGAGGGCGGAACCGCCATGATCGGAAATGCGAACCTCGTGGACGTGATGCGCAGCCACGACGCCGACCTCGGTAAGGTGCTGGAAGGGGGCGACAGTGGGAAGCTTCATTAGGATCGACGGCGACCCGAACGAGATCCGCGGAACGGGCGCCAAGCTGCGGGCCCTGGCGGAGGCGTTCAGCGGGGACGTCCAGGGCATCGCCGGCCAGATCAGAACGGCCGACAGTGCCAAGCCGTGGGGATCCGACAAGTTCGGGCAGGAGTTCGACGCCCAGTACAACAAGGTCGACAACGGTCAGGTAATCAGCGAGGCCGTGAAGGACCGGATGACGGATGCCGGCGAGCTGGGCCTGACGGCGGGCAACCGGGTGGTTCGGGCGATGGACGGCTACCAGTTGGCCGACCACGACGGCGAGCGGGACATCAACTCGGTGCAGATCTGACCGGCGTACCGGTCAGATCTCCGCTATGCCTGGCCCGCCTTCGAGGAGGCGGGCCAGGCCTTCCTCGACGGTGTCCGCGACATGGAAGTTGGCCGGACCGGCGATGTAGACGTGTCCGTGTTCGTCGACGGCGAGGGCTCCCTGACCGCGCTCCACCTCGCCGACCTGGCATAACCGGACGTCTTCCCGGTCGCCGATCTGCAGGATGCGGCCCGCCCAGGCGTCCAGGTTCTCGTCACCGGTCACCGGATAGATCGCGAAGAAGATGGTGGCCTGCGCCTTGCCCGGCACGCCACCGGAATGTCCGAGACCGCCGAACTCGTACATGAACTCGAGGGCGGTCGGCACGAGAGCGTACGGCTCCCAGTCGTCGGCGTCGTAGTCGTTGTAGATGGGACTGCGGCGGCGCAGCCAGTCGTCGACCTTTTCGCGGATGTCCCGGCCGCAGCGCCACCCCATGTCCAGCAGCATCCGGTTGACCTCGGGCGAGAACCTGGACTCGTCGCCGGTGGGCAGCAGGCCGGACTGCCGCCACCACTCGGCTTCCCGTTCGTCGCGGTCGGCGAGGTATTCCTTCAAGGCGCCCCGCGCCGCGTCGAGCAGGTCCTCCGGGACGGCGGGCGGGCGCTGGGCCGCAAGGATGTGCTGGAGCAGTTCCGGTTCCGGGGCGATCGCGTGCTGGTCAAGGTAGTAGGCCGCGGCGTGTGGCCAGATCCACCGGCCATCGGTGCGGTACTCGGCGCGGACGGCGAAGTGACGCTCGGTGGCGATCATGTCGCGGCCGTAGGTCGAACTTGTCCTGACGAGTGTCGCGCCGGTCAGGTAGTCAAGCACCCGGCGCCGGGTATCCGGATCGTCCAGACTTCCCCATGGCGCGATCACCGTGTCTGCCTTGCCCGGAGCCTCGTCGAACACTTTGGCGAATCGGAATCCCGCGACCTGCCGGGGCCCCAGGTCCGGGATGCGGCGCGGCGGCCCGGCGCCCGGTACCGAGAGCCTTTCCTCCCGCTGGTTCGCCACCGCTGACCTCTCGCCTCGTCACCGTCCTGACCCTACCGCCCATGGACGCATCCCTTCGTGCGGCCAGCGCACGACGTCGAGAGTGGATCGCGAGCCGTGGCGGTGATGCTCTAAGGTCGGGCCGTAGCCGTGCGCCCGATGGGGAGGTGGCGCGCGTCGACGCGGGGGAGGGGACCAGTGGGCGGCAGCGTCCTCGACGACAGCTGGGCCGAGACCGCCCTCGAAGAGCTGCGGCAGTTCTTCCTCGAGTGCGACAAGTACATCCCCACCAGCTTCGACGTGTTCTCGATGATGACCCAGATCCCCGAGGCACGTCAGGGGGACGTCTACGACCTCGCCGAGCTCTACCAGCAGGCCGCGGAGAAATACCACAACCATCTCGACGAGATCAACGGCTACCTGAAAGACCTGCAGGTGTGGCAGGGCGACGCCGCGGCGCAGGTCGTCCGCACCGAGTTCGACCAGTACATGAAGGAGCTGGCCAGCAACGCGGAGGTGCTGGCCGGCATGGGCGAGATGACGCACGAGGGCGCCGTCGGCTTCGAAACCATGAAGTGGATGGCGATCGTCAACCTGCTCTTCCTGGCGTACGCGCTCGTCCAGTGCATCGCGCTGATATGGACCGGTGTCGCTGCCGCGGGCATCCCCGCCGCGATCACCGCCGCCCGCTTAGGAATCATGAAGGCCGCCCAGGCGCTGTCGGCGAAGATAGCGACGCTCGGTCTGCGCAAGGGCCTGCTGGAGGCGGGCAAGATCAGCACCCGGGCGGCAGCCCAGGCCGGCGCCGCAGGTCTTCGGGCCGTTCCCGCCGGCTTGCGGGCCACCCCCGGTGCACTCCGGTCCGGGTTGCGGTCCGCGGGCACCGGATTCTCCAACGCCGGGCAACGATTCGTCGCTGGTGGCTGGAGGGGCATCGCGAGGACCGCCGGGGTGAGCGGGCTGAGGTTCGGCGCGATAAACGCCGGGATCCAGGGTGGCATCACCGGCATCATGGTCCTGGAGGGCAACGTCCCGCTCAACCAACGGACCCTCCTCCAGTTCGGGATGGGCACCATCGACGGATTCGTCACGGGGGCGCTGGGCGGCCCGCTCGCCCGGCTACGACCGGACATTGTCACGATGTCGGTGGCGTTCGGCGTCGGGCAGGTCGGCGACAACGTTTTCCAGATGGGTCGCGACAAGCTGTTCCTCCAGTTCGCGGACGAGGCGAGGCTCCGGGAACTCGGCATCTACAGCGGCATGACGAGCGACAACCTCATGAAGGATGTCGGGCCGTCCATCCTCCAGGAGATCGCCACGGAGTCCGGTGGTGCCTTCCGGCGGGGCCGCGCGGGGCTCAGCTTCGAGGGCGGATTCCGGAACCTGTTCGGCAACGACCGGGCCCCGGCGCCGGCCGTCGACCCGGCGTCGGCGCCGGACCGAACGACCGCGCCAACGCTGACTCCCTCGGCGCTGCCCGGCGTCGCACCGGGGATGGGGGCGACAGGTGCGGGACCCGCCCCCTCGACCCAGGCCGGTCCGTCGACCCAGGGTGGTCCGTCGACCCAGGGTGGTCCGTCGAGTCCGGCCACCCAGTCCGACCCTGGCGGTCGGGCCGACACGACCAGTCGGCCCGGTGATCACACCAGCTCCGGCGAGCGGGATGGGGCGGACCAGGCAACGCCGGGCACTGGCGGACAGACGCACACAAGCGAACCGGCGCGAGCCACACCGGAGCCGGTCCGGGCGTCCCCGGAGCCCACCGCGGGCGGCGATCCGCCCACGGCGACCCGCGACACCGACGCCACCCCGCCATCGACCACGTCCTCCGACGCCGGTGCCGGGTCGCAGCGTGGCCCGGACGTCACCAGGCCGGACGGGGGCGACCGATCCGGGAGCGACTCCAGTCCATCGGTCGTGGTCGGCGAATCGACGACCCCGGACGCCCGGACCAGCGGTGGGGGCACTCCGTCGGCGGACGCTGGGCCCGGTACGGCCGAGCCGACCCGGACCACGACACCGGACGGCACCAGGAGCGTCGATCCCGTGGTGGGTACCCGGACCGGCGAGACGACCCTGCCGGACGGGCCGCCGCCCGATCCCACCGCGATCAGGCCGGGGCAGCCTGACCCGACGCTGGCGGATCCCACAGCCACCCGGACGAGCGGGCCGGACCCGACGCTGGCGGATCCGACCGGCACCCGGACGAGCGGGCCGGACCCGACCCTGACGGATCCGACCGGCACCCGGACGAGCGAGCCCGATGCCACCATGGCGAGTTCCGACCGGGCCGGGACAGCGGACGGAACCCGCTCGAACCCGGCGTCCCCGCTGGCGGACCACGGGATGGCCGGACGTGACGGCGGACCGGCGCGGACGGCCGATCCGGCTCATCGGCAGCCGGACACCCCCCGGCCGGACCCCGGAAGCGGATCGCGGGACGGAGGCACCCAACGCGGCGACAGTTCCTCCGGACGTGCTGACCGGTCCTCGACCGGGATCCGGGACGGATCCGGTGGACGAGACGCTTCCCCGACGCCGGACACCACCCGGACGCCGGACAGCACCCGGACCACGGACAGCCTGGCCAGGCCGGACGATGCCACCATGCCGGACGGGACGCGTACGTCCGACGGCGCCGCACGGGCCGATGGCGACGGCTCCCGAGACGCGGACCGTGCGCCCGACGGGCCGACTCGGGCCGACGATGACCGAGCGTCCGGCCAGCCCGGGCAGCGGGATGCCGACCCTCCGCCGCCGGACGACGGAGACGGTTCGGGCCGGCCGGATGACGCCGACCCGGAGCCGAGCGCCAGGCCCGACGGCGACCGTACGGACGATGGCGACGGCTCTCGTGACGATGGCGACGGCGGCGACCCCACGCCGGACGCCGGTGACCGTGGCGGCGACCGTGCGGAGCCGCGGTTCTGGGAGTGGAAGAAGAAACTGGCACTGGCCTACCAGCACGCGGCGGCGATCGGGTTGGCGGCCCCGCAACGCCTGGGCGGAATGGGCATGCCGGCTCGGCTGAACGCCGACCTGGTCCAGCGGGCCCTCGACGCCAAGCCCACCAACTGGTACGGCCGGCGTCTGCAGGAGTTCATCAAACAGCACTACACCCGGGTGGACGAGCAGAACGTCCGGCGCCCGCTTACCGACAGCGAGATCACCGCGAGGACCCGGGAGCTGCTGGGTGTGCCGACTCCAGAGGAGACCGACACCCGGGATCCCGAGTCTGCCCGGGATCCCGAGTCTGCCCGCGATCCCGAGGCACGGCGGACCGACGATCCGGCTCCCACGCGTGGAACTCCCCCCAACGACGAATCGCCGTCCCGGCCACGGGACTCGCGGGCGACGAACCCCGACACGGGGACGCGGTCGCCGGAGCGGGACGGTGCGACGCGGTCGCCGGAGTCCGACGGCTCCCGGACCCGCGACGGCTCAGCGGACCGCTCGGCCGTCGACCCGGACGGCACGGTCACCGAACCGGATCGGGTCCGTGACGGCGACCTGGTGCACACCGCCAGCCCGATCGCGGACACCGGGTTCGTACCGGACGGTCGGCCGCCGGAGTTCCCCGACCTGACTCCCGACGAGGTGCGCCACGCCGCCTTCGGTGTCTCGCCGAGCGACTTCGGATCCAGCTTCGTCCGGGCCGTCTACGCCGATGGCCTCTTCGTCCGGGTGGACACCGTCGACGGCCGGACCCACCTGTTCCGGCCCGAGGTCGGCCATGGCCAGACCAACGTGTCGGAAACCACGGTACGCAGCGGCACACCGGACGACCCCCACGTCGTCCGGGTCAACAGCCGCGTGGCCCACGAGCAACTCGCGCGTACCTTGGTGCACGAGATCAGCGAGACGCTGCAGATGCACGCGGCGGCGACCAACCGGGTGGAACCGCAGGGCCTGGTCCGTCGGATCGCCGGCCGGCTCGGCCGACTGCTCGGACTCACCGAGACACCGGTCCGAGCGCCGGTGGCGGACACGGACCCGCACACCACAGCCCGTCTGGACGAGCGTCGCCACCTGCTCGTCGAGTACGGCCGGACGGTCGACCCGGCGGAGCGGCAGCGGCTGTACCAGGAGCTGCGTGGCCTGGACCGCGATCTGGTGGCGCTGGGCTACCAGACGTCCGGGCTGCCGGCGGTAGCTCGACCGGACGGAACTGTGGTTGACACGTCGCCGTCCGGACCGGTCATCGGCCGGTCTGTGACCCCCGACGCGCCGGAGCCGGACTCCACGGACCGCGAGTTGGCCCCCAACGACCAGTTCTGGCGAGACCCGCTCTGGGAGCGTCAGGGGCGGGAACCATCCCTGGACGAGCTGATCCCGGAAAGCAGCGCCGAGGTCGCCCGGTGGGAGCAGTCGATCCGGGACGCGTTCGTCCGGCAATTCGACGGCCGTCCGTTCGGCGACGGCTACCAGCTCCGCGTCGCGAACAGCGCGGATACGGTACGGATCCACCCGCACATGGTCTCGGTCCACATGACGGTGTGGCATCCCGACCATGGCGCGGTGGGCACCGTGGAACGGCGATTCTGCCGTGACCCCAGGGCCGGGGACCTCTTCGTCCAGCACTGGAAGCTGCACATCAACCCGGACATGCAGGGACAGGGCATCGCCCGCCAGCTCAACCTGATGATGGAGGACCTGTACACCGCCTCCGGCGTGAGCCATATCGAGTTGCGCGCCGCCATGACGGTCGGTGGCTACGCCTGGGCCAGGGACGGTTACGACTGGGCAGACGAGGGCAGCGCCCGCCGGGTGTTCGACAGGCTGGCCGCCGAGCTGCGGGCCCTCGGCGATGACCTGGCGACGCTGGAGCGGTGGGCGGTGGGTGACCGGGGTAGCCACGGTGATCCGGTCGGCGCGCGGGACGTCGAGACCATTCTTCGTCGGCACGGCGCCAGCACCGTGGACGAGCTCGTCGACGACCTGCGCCGGCAGCAGGGCGCCGGCCAGGACGTGCTCCGCCGCTCCCGGCTCGAGTTCGGCTCTCCCGGCTATCCCACTCCGAACGACGCGGCGCGGGCCGGTTGCTTCGGCCGGTCCGGTCGGGACAGCACCTGGCTGGGCAAGCGAGCCCTGTTGGGCGCGGACTGGCGGGCGGTGAAGCCCTTGGACACGACCGGTCCGGCGCATCCGCGTGACGAGTACGTCCCGCCGGACCCGGCGTCGCGGGTCCGCCCGGAGACGGAGTCCTTCCGGCGGGTGGATGACCGGGACGTGCAGTCGATGCGGGCGGAGTCCGGGCCCGGGGCGCCGGAGGCATCGGTCGGGCGGGCGGAGTCCGGGGCGCCGGAGCCAGCGGCTGCGGGAGTCGAGCCTGGGAGCGCGCTGCCGGCGGACGGACCGGCCAACCAGCCGGCGACGACGCCGCTCGGGCAGCTCGACCTTGTCCCGCACGGCCCGTCCGGCGTGCCGACCCATCGGGTCGAGTTCGTGGCCGACCAGTTCGTCGGCGGTGTTCGGGCCGCGATCGACGAGCTGGTCGCGCGCGGTTACCAGCCGGCCGAGCTGGTGCACAACTGGGCCTCGGGGGACCTGGGCGGCACGGTGACCACCTGGCGCGACCCAGGCACCGGCGATTCGTTCCAGGTCAGGATGGACACGCCGGAGAGCCGGGCCGCGTACGACGCCGTGAACGAATGGCTGACCGCGCGCCGGGCCGGTGCCGACCCGTCCCGACTCGATGCGCTGGCGGTCCGGCAGCACCTGGCCCGGAACGCGGTCGAGGCGCCGGACGGCATCGATGCGGTCCAACTGCCCACGCGCGGCGGCGGACACCAGCCCGGGGCACCGCAGCCGGCCCCGGACGGGGACCGGCCGCGGATTGATGGCGGGGACGCCGCGGGGGGTTGGCGTCCCGAACCGGGACGGGCCGACCTGCCGGTTCAATGGGACGAGGCCACCGAGTCGCCGGCGGTCACCGGTGCGGAGGCGATCCAGGCGGTCCGGGACTTCGTCGCGGAGACCCGGTCCGGGTTCGACTTCACCGGCGACCCGGTGATGCACCAGGACGCCCAGGCACTGCGGCCCGAGGCCGGCGTCGTCAAGGTCGCGCTGCGCGGCCTGCGCTCGGGCGAAATCATGGTCGGCCGGCACCGGATGAGTGCCGAGGACTTCGCCAACGGGCTCGTCGAGTTGGTGGGATCCGGTCGGATCGGCCTCGGGGACAACACCATCCGTCTTGTCTCCTGCCATTCGGGTGCCGGGGACAACCCGGTGGCCGCCACTGTGGCCCGGGTCCTTGGCCGCGAGGTCACGGGGGCGACCGACCGGGTGTGGACCTACCCGGATGGCCGGGAGGTCGTGGCGTCGCCGGACCAGCACGACGGGCGGCGGCCGACGAATCCACCGGATGGCGCCTGGCGCACGTTCGGCCCGGACGGCCAAGCGGTGACCAACCCGGAAGGCGTCGGCACGCCGGATGGGGTGACCACCAACACCGCGCCAGCGAACTCCGCGCATGGCACCCGGTCCGGTCCGGCCCTGCATCGCGGCGCCGACGGGCAGTTGCGTGCCGACGGCGACCCGTGGGACATGTACCGCGGCGAGGACGGCCGGGCGCACCGGTTCGGCGACCGTCCGGCCACCTACCGCGACCCGGACACCGGAGTCCTGCATCACGAGCGGGACGCGTCGGGCACGTACCGGACCGAGCGCGGCTTCCACCTGCACGACGCGGCGACCCGGACCCGCCTGGTCGACCCACTCGCGGACCGTTCGCAGCCGGTGCTCCGGCGAGCTGTCGAGGGCACCGCCGAACCGGCCGTCGTGTCCGACCAGGCGCGCGAGGCGTCGGACCGGGCGGACGCCGCGCGGCAGGCCCGGGACACGCACCGGGCTGACACCCTCCGCCGGCTCACCGAGGTGGGACTGCCGGACGCCGACCGGCTGAGCGTCGCCCAGCTCCGTACCGCCCTGGACGCGAGGCTGGACGCGGTCGGCGACGACCCCGCGGCGCGGGCCGAGGCCGAGCAGCTACGGGCTGCGGTGGACCAGCTCGCTCGGCACTCCACCGCGGTACGCACCGCGGCCGAGAGACTGGGGGTGTCAGCGGCCCGGGGGGTGCTCGCCGACCGGTACGGCATCACCGGTGACGACGTGCTGGCGGGGGGCCCCGACGCGGGCCGCCGGCAGCGCGGCGAGTTCGCGGTGGCCGGCTTCGACCGTGCCGGGCATCGGCTCGTGCTGCTCGAACCGACACCGGTCGCCGGCAGCCGGCACGTGCTGGCGGACGGCCGCGTCACCGAGCGGGGCACCCCGGAGTACGTGCGCGACGTCCTGGAAACCAGCCTCCGGCTGCGCGAGCACCTGCGCCGTCACCCCGAACTGCTCGACGAGCTGCATCGGGCGCTCGCGCGGGGGGACCTCACCGTCGAGTACCACCGGGTCGAGGTAGACCGCGAACGCGGGGAACAGGCGTCTGTTATCACCCGTCCGCTCGATCTCACCGGGCTTGACCTGTCCGGACTGTCCGACCGGTTGCCGCCGCCGTCGGGGGCCCCCGATCCGGCAGCCGCCCACCGGTTGGCCGACTCGACGAGGCGGATCGCCGAGGCGTTCGACGGGACGGCGGGCCGGGACGGTGTCGCCGAGGTCCGGGTGGTGGACGACCGAACGGTCGAGGTGCGGCCGGGTCGTGGCCGGACGTTCCGGCTGGAGATGGCGACCGTGCCGGGCGACGGTCCGCCGTTCGCGGTGACCCGTGAGTCGGCCGGTGCCTATCGGGTGGAGTTCTCCGCCGTACGGCTCGATTCGCTCGACGCGACGGCCATGGATCGGCTGGTGACACGCGCGGTGGGGCACACCGCGGCAGAGGTGGCGGCCACGGGTGGTCGCCTCGGTCGCTTCGTCGGCATGCGTGGCGGCCGGCTGGGCACGGAGGACGCGTTGGTGTACGACCCGGTGCCCGGCTCCCGGCTCCGGCTCAGCCACGCCGACCTTGTCCGGCTCGGCGAGTTCGACGCCCTGGCCCGTCTGTACGACAGGGCGTCCGAAGGTCAGCGGGAGGCATTCGACACGGAGCTGCGGGCGTTCGTGGAACGGCACGGGTTGCGGGACGGGCAACCGGGTGCCGACGCGCGGGTCAGGGCCGCGATGACCAGGTTGTCCGAACCGGCCCGTGCGCTGCTCGACGAGCACCGCGTGTGGTGGCGCGATGCCGACCCGGTTTTGGCCGGCACCCGCCGGATGCTGACCCACCATCCGCGCCTCGTCCCGGGGGCCACCGTCTCACCCGTACGGGTGCCGGACCGTACGGTGTACTGGGTCGAACCCGACGGGTGGCGCGGCGAGACCAGGCGCGGTTTCACCTTCGAGGTGCGGTCCGGTGAGGTGCCCGACGGCCGGGTCGCCGAGTTCCGGGTGGGTGGCCTGGCGGCGCCGCACCGCGTCCTGGTGGTGGATCGCGCGTCGTTCGGGCTCACCCGAAACGCCGATCCGGCCGCCATGATCGCGTTCCGGGTTCAGCTCCGGCGGGTCATCGACGAGATGATCGGTGTCCAGGGGGACCGGCTCGGCGAGGTGCCGCTGCGCCTGCGGGACCGGTTGGTGGCGAACGCGGGCACCATTTCCAGTGGGCTGACCTCGATGGGCCTCGCGATCGCCATCGGCCAACCGGACCTCGCCCTCAGGCGGGGTGCCGCCGCCGCGTTCGACCTGGCGAGCCAGACCTGGGTGGGCCGGCGCATCCAGATGCACAAGGTTCGACTCCAGCACGAGCGGATGGTCGCCCGGGCGCTGGACCGGTCCGACATCGAGGGCGGCGCGCTGGCCCGCCAGTTGCGGGAGGACTTCCTCGCCGCACAGCGGCTCGCGGGCGAGGCGCTGGGCGACCCCGGCCGGGTCGACCCGCCCGCGGTGCCGAGCGATGGTCCCGCCCTTCGGGTCGCGGCCGAGCCACGCGTGCCGGACGAGGTGGCCGGTCCGTTGCGGAGCCGTATCCGGCAGGAGATCGAGTCGATCCACCGGAACCTCGCCGACGACCCGATCGTGATCGGTCCCGAGGGCGGGGAACAGAACCGGGTCACCGGGTTTGCCCCGAACTACACGCCCGACCCGATGACGGGACGACCGGTCAGGACCGGGACCTTCACGCTGCGGATGTCGACCGGTCGGCCGACGATCGTGCGGGTCGAGATCGGCGCGCACACGAAACCGTTCGGGTTCGACGTCCGGATGGACCGCGACGGCATCATCCTGCGGGCGCGCCCCGAGTTGGCGGACAAGTCGGCAGATGATCTCCACAAGGACCTGCGAGGCGCGTTGGAGGCCGCCGCCGAACTGCGGCACGAGCTGCACCGGAACCGGCCCCGCCTGACCGACATCTTGCTTCGGTCGGCCCGGGTCGAAACCCTCCAGGCGCCGGCGACGTTCGGCTCGGCCCAGATCTTCAAGCCCGGCTACGGCTATGTGCTCGGGCCCACCAGCGTCGTCAAGTCCTCGACCCAGGCCATCGTGGAACACCTGATGGGGACCGAGGACGCAGCATTGAAGGAGGCGCGGGGCCGGCACGACTTCGAGCGGTCGGGCCGGCAGTTCAAGCGGAACCGTCGAAAGATCGGTGGGCAGCTCGGAGATCTCGCGGAGGCCGGTAGCGGCGTCGCCCGTGACCTGGTGAATCGCCTTGACGGTCGGATGCCGGACGCGTCCCCGACGTCGGAGGCGGGGAGCGGCGGCACCAAGGCCAACCACGACGCGGTCACCGCCGCGGCGGGGGAGGCCGTGAACCGCCTGAACGAACGACACGTCGGGGTCCTTCGGGAGGAGCGGAGGTCGTACGACTCATCCAGCCGGTTGGTCGACTCGGTCTACCGGACGCGGAACCTCCCGGCTCTTCGGGACGTGCGGATCCGGATGAGATTCCAGCCGTTGGAGAGTGGCGAGCCGGTCATCACCCGCGGCCGGCTGGTCCCGGGCCGGTTCGACGTGATCGTGAACACCGACGCGGATCCCGCCCGGGTGGGCGAGGTGCTGGAGCGGATGGGCGACGGCATCCTGCACGAACGCGAGTACCGGTTGCCGCTCCGGCGACGGCTGATCGAGGACTGGTTGCCCGCCGGCGCGGTGGCCGGGGTGGGCACCGCGCTCGGCCTGGCGACCGGAGCGCCGGGTTTCGCCGTGGCCGCTGCGGTGGGCGCGGCCGGTCACCTGGTGAACCGGGCCGCGAACCGGCTCTTCGCCATCGTGGTCAACGATGTGGAGCTGAACGACCGGCTGGACAGCGTCAAGGCGCAGAACGGCACCCCGCAGGAGATCCGTGGACGCGTCGAGGAACTACGCGGTTCTGTGCGGGACCTGGAGGCCCGGGTCCGCGAGACGGAGGAGCGCCTCGCTGCGGATGCCCGGACCGCCGATCAGATCGACCAGGTGCGCCAGCGGTACGGCGATCTGCCGGCCGCCGACGATCAGCTGTTGGTCGCGGTCGGTGATCGGGTGCTGTCGGTCGACGACCTGCCCGGGCGAGGCAACGTCGAACGGCTGCGTGAGGCGGGCGTCACCACGGTCGTGGCGCCGGACGGGACGGTGACGGAGCGGACTGTTCCGGACACCTACCGGGTGCGGTACGAGGGCGCTGCCGGCCGCCCTGACGTCCTGACATTCGAGGTCCGGCCGGGCGCGCCGGGGGACGGGCCGGTGGCATCCCCGCGCCGGGTCGACTCGGACGTCTCGCACGTCGTCCAGGTGAATCCGAACCGGTCGTCGGACGAGATCACGACGGCGATCCGGGACTGGCTGGCCGAGGAGATCCGTCGGTCGCAGCGCGAGAGCAGTGGCGTGCTCGGGCTCCGAGCACATCTCACGAAGGTGGCGCGGGATCTGGGCTCGGCGTTGACCAGTGCCGGTACCGCCATGGCCGATAACCCGGGGGACGCGGCCCGGAGGTTGCCGAGGGAGGCACGGTCGTTCGGCAACACCGCCGCCAGCGGCAGCGCCCGGGAGATCAGCGACATCCGGTTCGACGGCCGGCAGGACGTGTACAAGCAGAGCCGGGCGGAGTTGATCAGGCGTCATCTCATCACCACCTCCGAGGAGCACCTGGCCGCGTTCCGCACCGAGACGAACGGGCTGCTCACCCGGATCCAGTGGGCGCATGACCGGTTGCAGTACCTCGGACAGATCGCCGACACGCTCCCGGTCGCCGACCGTCCCGAGCCGTTGCGCAACCTGGCCCGGGCCAACGAGCCGGTCGTCTGGGACCACCCGAGCGACGGATCGAGGCCGTCGCGTCCGCAGGAGCCGGCGGAGTCCACCCCGGCGCCCGCCGGACCGCGCCCGGCCGGCGACCGCGCGGCGGCCCGCCAGGAGATCGAGGCGTATCGCCAGGACGCCGCCCGCGAAGCCGAGCGGGCGGCGCAGGCCAGAGCCGCGGAGCAGAGCCTCGTACCCGAGATCGACAGCCTTCGCGCGCAGCTCCAGACGGCGGCCGGGAAGGAAGCAGATCATCGCGAGCGCCGGGACGACGCGTGGGCCGAGGCCAGCCGGCTTACCTCGACCGCGGCACGGCACGACGAGCTGGCGCAACAGGCCACCGACGCGTACCACAACGGTCCGCAGGAGCAGCGAGGGTCGGCCCGGGAGCGGGCCGCAGGGCACGCCGCCACCGCCGCTACGGCGCGGCGCGAAGCCGGCGACTTCGCGACGTCCGCGGTTACGCACGAGGACCACCGCCGGGCCGCCCAGGCAGACCGACAGCGGCTCGCCGATCGGCTGGCCGAGGCCGAGGCGCTGCGCGAGCGGCACGTCGCGACGGCCCGCGCCGCCGAGCAGGCTGCCGCCCGGCACGAGGAGGCGGCCCGGATCCGCGCGGCGGGGTACGTCGCGGACGCGTTCCGGGAACAGCTCCGGTCGTTGGGCGACGATGGCGTCCGGGACTCGGTGATCCGCGAGCTGCGACCGGTCCGTGACGTCGAGGATGCCGACGGTCACCTCGTCGGAAGCGTGATCGAGGCGCGCCGGTGGGACGGTAGACCGCTACTGGTGACGGTGACCGCCGCCCCGAACGAGATGCCGAGCGGGTCGCGGCTCACGATGGACGCCGGTCGCCGGGAGCCGGCCCTGACCATCGAGTTGTCGACCCGAGCCGTCGACAGCGGGGACCTGATCGGCGCCGTCATCCGGCAGATCTGGGAAGCCGACGGACAGTTGCGTCGCGAGTCGTGGTGGCGCTCGCGTCGCCCGGCACCGACAGTTGATCTGCTCACGTCGACCGCCCCGGCGCCGGGCCCCCGGGCACGGCTGTCTGACGTCGACCGCGGCCACATAGGCCACCTGCAGGAACGGGTCGCCCGTCTCGCCTCCACCCGGGAGCCCGCGGAACGGCTGGCGTTGGCCCGGGACATCGGCGGGCATCTCGACCGGTTGGGCCTCACCGGGCCGGACGCCGCGGCACGGTGGCGACTTGTCGACGCCACGGTCCACGCCGACCGATTGGCGCCGGACCAGCGCCGGCTGTACCTCGGTCTGCGCGAACCCGGCTGGGACCATGCCGCCGTCCTGTTGTCGCCGGACGCGGGCACGGAGGCGCCGGTCCTCCGGGCGGGCGACGGGCTGCCCGCCCGCGGCGGGCCGTGGGATCCCGTCGCGAACCGGGACCAGGCGCTCGCGGCGGCCCGGGCGTTGGCGGCCGACCAGCCGCGACTGTCCGACACCCCGTACCGGCTGAACTTCCGGCCCGGCGACGAGCTGTTGATCGCGGAGATCGATGGCGATGGACCGGCGGTCGCCTTCCGATTCGCATCCGCGGAGGTGCCGCGGGAGGCGGCCGCGACGGCCCGGCACACCACGGACCGGACCGCCGACGGGCTTCCGATCATCGAGATCACGTTGGCGGCCACGGTCCCGGTGCCGGACCGAGCGATCGTGGCCTGGCGCATGGTTGGTCGTCTCGTCGACGAGAGCATGCGAGGCATGGTCGGCGAAGGCGGGGTGGGCCTCGGAGACCGGCTCCTGCGCAGGCGACCGGTCACCGGCCAGGAGGCGACCGGCCTGACCGAGTTGCTTGTCGAGCTGCGGCTCCGGGAGACGGCGGGGGAGGCGGGCCAGCGGGCCAGTGACCGACGCATCGGGCAACTTCTGGACTCGTTCGGCACGTCGCGGGTGGAGCGCTTCGCGAACCGACTGGCGCAGGCCGGGCATCCGACCGCCGTCGACCTCGTCCGCGCCCTCGCCCAACCGGACGCGTCGTGGCGGGCCGAGGAGGTCGGACAGCGGGAGG
Source organism: Plantactinospora sp. GCM10030261 (assembly GCF_042666615.1). Classification (NCBI taxonomy): domain Bacteria; kingdom Bacillati; phylum Actinomycetota; class Actinomycetes; order Micromonosporales; family Micromonosporaceae; genus Plantactinospora; species Plantactinospora sp. GCM10030261. The sequence continues at coordinate 64,700 of NZ_JBHTDD010000018.1, read as the reverse complement.
ACGCCGCGTGGGCCGCCATGGACGGCGCGCTGTCCGAGCTGATCCGCGCCGGCCTCATCGACTCCGGGGAACTGCTACGCGACGACGGCGGCCCGGCGATGGTGCTGCGGACCAACGCGGGTGAGGCCGTCACGCTGCCGCTCGCGGAGCAGTTGGCGGCACTCGCGGAGAGCCTGGCGGTCGGCGAGCACCTGCGGATCCGCTCGGTGACGGAGCTGACCATGTATGTCGTCGCGGTGCTGGGAGACCGGATCGGCGGGCCGCTGAGCGACGATCCGGCTCTCGCGGCGGCGCGCGTGCTCGCCCGGGGGCACGAAGCGGCACCGGACACGGAGCGGGACGAGTGGCGACACGCCCTCGTGGACCTGGTGCCTACGCTCACCTCGGAGCAGCTCGCCACGCTCCGGAACGAGCCATTGCCACGCCGGGCCGGTGACGCGCTGCACACCTCGCTCGCCGAGACGGTGCTGGCGGAGACGTTCGCGCAGCTGGTCGACCCGAGTCCCACCGGCCTCGCCGCCCGGGCCGCCCCGGGCGAGGCGGGTTCCCTTCGCCTGACCGGCTACGACGGGCGGGTCCGGGAGATGCCGGCCGAGCACGTCGCGAGGCTCCAGGAGTGGCTGCGTACCCGCCTCGACGACGGCGCCGACCTGCACCGGATCCGGGCCGAGGCAGCGGCGGTGATCGGTGCCGACGCCGATCTCTACAGTGGCATCAGCCGGTCCCGTACCGAGGGTGCCCTGGCCGCGCTGGGCCGGGTGTGGGACGAACTACGCGCGCCCACCGAGATGAACGGCGGGGCCGAGGCGCGGGCCGCCGTCGAGGCACTCGCCGACGAGGTGCTCGCTGCCAATCCGGCCCGCGACTGGGACCGTGCCACCCTGCCGCCGGGCGCACGTGACCTCGTCGAACAGGTGCTGGCGGGGCGAACGGCCGGCCGCCCCGCCGACGATTCCCTCGCCATGCTGCGGACCAGCCGGCAGCAGGAGCAGGTGGAACGGATCTCCGTGCTCGCCTCGGTCCTGGACGACGCCGGCCCGGTGCCCACCGACCTGGTCGACACGGTCGTCACCCTGGTCGACACCCTGACCAACGCCGGGGCGGCACTGGACGACCTCGTCGCGGTGCGGCGGGAGGCGGCGGCGGACGCCGAACGGGTCACCGTGGAGCAACTGGCGTTGGCGGACCGGGAACGCACCGCCACGGACCGAAGTGGGAACGAGCGCGCCGAGCAGGCCGACACCGCCGCCAGGCAGGCCCGACGCGAGGCGCAATGGCACGATGGTGCCGCGAGCCGCTACGCGACGGCCGCGGAGTCGGCACGAGCGGCCCGGGACGCTTTCGCCGCCGTACGGGAGGTTCTGGACCAGCCTGCCGACGATGTTGCCCGGCAGCGCGCCGACCTGCGACAGTTGGTTCGGGATGCCACATCCGTGTTCGAGCGCTACCACGACGCGGCTGACCGGGCGCAGCCGCTGCGGTCGGCGCTGGACGCCGGGGTGCCCACCGGGCGGCTCCCCCACCTCAAGGCGCTCACCAGCACCATCAACGACATGCTCCAGACCAACGGGGTCGACACGTCCCTCCACCCCGACGAGGTCGAACGCATCCTCCAGTCGATGTGGCGCTGGGTGGCCGGCGAGGACGGCGTGGTGTTCCCGGTCGGTCTGGGCCGGGCCGAGGTGGACGTCCGCTTCCACCATCGCGACCTCGTGGAGGTCGGCCGGCCACCGACCAGGTCGGCTGAGCTGATCCTCGGACAGCTGCCGCAGTTCCCCCAGGGCAGCCGGGTGCTCGGAGCCGCCATGAATCGCAGTCTCGGCCCGGGCGCCACGTTCCCGGCCGCCGACGCCATGGCGTCGGCGATCCCCGAGGGTGCGTCCGGCACGTTGGGCCTGCTCCGGGAGGTTGTCCGGCATGCCACCGTGAACGTCGGCGGTGAGGTGCGGCGGCAGTGGTCGGTTCAGGGGTCGGGCAGCGACTTCGTGCTGACCGGCGCGGTGGCGGACAACCGCGGCGAATCCACCCTGTACGACGTCGACGGTGTCTGGGCCGTCCGGGTGCGGGCCGGCACGCACGACGCGACCTGGAGCGCTCCGGTGCACGTGGACCGGGGCATCGAGGGGGACCACAGCGGACTGCGGCTGTGGGTCCCCCACCCGTACACCGAGCCCGCGCCGGCCGACATGGTCCAGATCGAGGGGGGACAGCCGCGGGACACGCGGTTCCCAGAGCACGTCGTCACCGGATTGACCGGGCTGGAGCGGCTCAACGACACGGTGCTGGACCTGCTGCCCGCCGAATACGGCCGGTTGGGTGGCATAGCCAGGCAGCAGGTTCGCATCATGGTGCTCGAGGAACTGCCGGCCCGACTGCGGGATGCGGTCACCGATCCGTCCGGATTTCAGCGGACCATCACCGCCGACGGGCAGCGGGTGGCCCAGGTCACGATCAGGACGCGGGTGGTGCGTGAGTCGGCCGAACTGGTCGGCACCCCGAGTGACCGCTACCACCAGGAGCGGTTGCGGGTCGCCTTCTCCGGCGCCTCCGGTTCGGTGACGACGGGTGACTCGCGGAGCGCGGCGATCACCGGTGGGGTGCACAGCGCCGAGGGCGAACTACCGTTCGGTGCGGCCGCGGTGCGCGGCACGTTCTCGCCCGGATCGAGTCGCCGGGACGGGATCGGCATCGGCGACACCGCCATTCATCCGAGTGTCCAGCGATACTCGGGACACACCCAGGCGTACCGGATCCGTCTGGTGCACGAGGTCACCGTCGACACGTTCGGTCGCCATCGCCCGGACACGCAGGTGCGCTCCGTCGAGGGCAGCGGTGTGTTCCGGATGCCGGAGCCGGACGCGTACCGGTACGGGCTGCCGGTGGACGCGGCGGCCGTGCTGCGGAACCCGGACGGGACCATCCTGCGACACCCGGACGGCGGCGTCGTGCTGCGCGACGACCCGGAGCCGGGGCCACCACCGGGTCGGGCGGGTCGGCTGCCCGACTGGTTGGGGCCGGACGGGATCGCCGGTGCCGGCCCGGCGCTGATCCAGCGAGTGACCGGCATGGACATCGTCCGGCAGCGGGTGGAGTCGGCCTTGCGGGAGGACGGCCTGCTGCCCCGGTTGGACGAGAAGGGGAATCCGGTTCTCGCCCGGAACCCCATGGAACGAGCCAGCCAACTGTCCAACCTCCGCGCCATGGCCGAACTGTCGGACGTGCGGCTGGAGGGCGGCTACGACCAGGCGACACCGGGCGGGCGGCGGCAGGGCCTCGTGCTGAACCTGGTCCGTCACCAGGTCAATCACGTGCCGGAACATGTCACGCTGCTCATCCGGGTGCGGCAGCACTGGGACGCGGCGCGGTTGGTCGGGCACACCACGGCCGAAACGGTGGTCAACCTCGACATCGGCTCGGCCACGGCGGCGCGAGCCGGCGGTCGGACGTCGACCCGGTCGGCGCGCGGCGAGGGGGCCGCCGATCTCGCGGCCCTGAGTGGAGTGGTCGTGCCGGCCGGCGGCGGCCTCGGCGCCGGTCGGGCGGTGACCCACAGCGCGGGTTGGCGGATCGGCGACACGGTCAACCAGGTCACGCTGGTGGAGGGCGGGCGGACCGCGATCTTCGAGATCCCGCACACCATCGAGGTCGCCCGGTTGGCCCCCGACGGTGACAAGCCACTGGTGGAGCCGGTCGGCGGCGAGGCGCGGGTGCTGCTGCCGGCCGACCTGCTGCCCAGGGAAGGCAGCCCGCCGGTCGGTTCTCCGGTGGTGGCCGACGCACCACCGACCTCGACTCGCGCCCTCCGCTGGGCGACCATCCTGCACCTCGACGCCTCCGGCATGTGGGACGAGATCGGCCGGGTGCTTCCCAACGGGTTCCAACCGGGCTCGGCGGGCTTTGTCCACCTCACGTCGTTCGCCAGCGTGCGCAGCCTGATCGCCAACCCGGAATGGTTGTTCGTCGACCGCCGTACCGACCTCGCGGTCGACCCCCGGGGTGCGTCGCCGCTGCGGTCCAGCCTGACGATCCGTGGGCGGGCCGGGGCATCCGAGTTCCTCGGCGACACGAACCTGGTCACCGGCGACATCAACTTCACCATGGGCGCGCACTCCGTCACCTTCGGCAGCCAGACGGCCGCTGATGTCGGTGCGTCGGTCCGGGGTGACCTGGACGTCGGCAACGACGGCGACTCCGGCGACGCCGCCTCCGGACTGTCCGGTTCGCGCACCGGCTCGCACGGCGAGTCGCGGACCTCGACCCGCATCTACGGCCGGGAGCGGCTGCGGATCCACACGAGCGGCACGGAGAAGCAGTACGTCTACCGCATGCCTGTCGATTTCCGGCTCACCGGCACGGAACACCACCTCCTGCTGCGCGGTGGTTCCCGAACGGCGCAGGGCGAGGTTCCCGGACGCACCGTCGTCTACGCGATCCCCGAGCGGGTGGCCCTGGAGTTGTATGCCGCGGGCGAGCATCCGGTGCCGCTCGACATGGTCGCCGACGCGTTGCACCGGTACGCCGGCGGGCACCTGACGCTGGATCGGGCGGTCAGTGTCGGGGTGTTGGAGCGGTACCGCGCGGACCTTGGGGAGGTGACCTCCGCCCGGAACCGTGCGCCCGACCTTCCCGACGGGCTGGCGCGCGAACTCGCCGGGCGACTGGCCGAGCAGTTCCCGGACGCCAGGATTCCGGAGACGACGACCGATCCGGGGCAACGCATCGGGGAACTGATGCGGCAGGGCCGCGAGTTGCCAGCGGTGGCACCCGAGGCGAGCGCCAGGCGTCTCGTCGAGGACCTGGAGCAGGCGCTCGGCCACAGCCCGGTCGAACCGGATGTCGAGCTGGTCGACCGCGACGGCCGGAGCGTCGAGCTGTTCGACGCGGTCCTGACGCGTTTTGACGAGGTCGCGCCCGGGGCGGTGCGGCGGCTGCCGGGTCTGTGGCAGAGCGTGTACGGCAACCTCGCCGGCAAGCGGTGGATGGGCCACCTCGACAGCATGCTGGCCCGGACCGGCTTCGAGATGTCGTTCCCGATCCCGACCGGCCGGCTCTGGACGGAAAGCGTCACCGTGCGGCTGACCGCGACGCTCGGCGCGGCCACGCCGATCGGCAGCCGGCCCGATGTGCTACCGATCCTGCAGAACTACGCGTACGCCCAGCACGACAGCTCCCAGTCCATCGGCTCGGCGTTCGGTCTCGGTGGTGCGGGACAGGGCACGGCACTCGACACGCCCGAGGCGGGCGTCAACATCGGCCGCGGATACACCAGCACCGGTTCGGTGGGCGCACAGCGCACCATGGTGCAGGGTGTCATGATCACTGATGGTGTCGAGCGGATGCGCCGGCCTCTGCAGATCACGATCGAGGTGTCGCGGTCGCGGCCACACCTGGTCCGCGAGCTTCCGCTGCGGGTGGCCGACCTCGTCGTCCACCGGGGGGCGCCGGCGACTTCTATCGGGGTCGTCAGCGGTTCGCTCGTCCAGCTCGCGACCGCGGAGCAGGTGACGGACGGCACCCGGAATCTCGCCGAGCGGACTCCGGACCCGCGTCAGGTGTCCATGCCGGCCATGCCGGTGGTGGAGTCGGTAGACATCGGCCGGCTGTACGAGACGATCCGCGAGCGGCTGGCCAGCAAGGACATGCTGGGCCGGGCGGGGTTGGCCGCCCGCGACAGCGAATTGCGCAAGCAGCTCTCCGCTCTGGCACACGCCGCCGCGCTGGAGCGGATCGCGGGCCCGGGTGGCCACCCCACGGTGACGTTGGTTCACCCGGACCACCAGGATCGGCTGATCCAGGTCTGGATCCGGGGCGTCCAATCCGATCTGCGAGTGACCTCCTCCGTGGAGCAGGAAATGCAGCTCAGGGAGGTCGCCAGGTCGCAGCGCGTCGCCGGGGAGAGTGACAACCGGGTCCGACCAGCTCCGCTCAGCCGCACCATCGGCGAGGACCACTCCGAACTCGGCGGCCTCAGCGAGAGGCTGACCGGTGGCGCCGCCGCGGCCGAGCAGACGTCGATCCTCAGCGGGGATCGGGACGAGACAAGCAATTTCGAGTTGGGTGGCGCGCTCACGGTCACCAACCGCGTCGACTACCACCTGACCTACGTCACCAAGACGGTCGAGGCCGGTGGCGGGGAGCGGATCAACAGCGTGACGCACGAACCCAGCGCGGTCACCGGCCGGGCGAGTGTCACCATGTTTCGCCACGAGTTGGACGCGATCCGCAGGGACGCCGAGTGGGGCGTGGACGGCACGCCGAGCTGGCGGTTCGGCCCGCGTACCACGGGCACGCCTCGGATCTCGTTGTCCGCCGAGGCGGTGACGACCCCGGACGCCGCGGATCCGATCACGTCGGCCCTGCTGCTCGCCCGGGATCGTGGTGTCGAGGTGCTGCTCGACCTCACCGAGGACGGCACCGTCCGCCGGTACCTGGCCACCCCCGACGGCCAGCTACACGCGGCCTTCCCCGACGACGGTTACGCCCGAGCGCGGGCGACGCTCGAACCCGTCCTGGTCGATCGGGCCAACCGGCACGGCCTTGATCTTCGCGAGCTGTTCCGGCAGCACCTGCGCGAGCAGGCCGGTAACCGGACCTTCAGCGACGCGGTGCGCGCGGCCCTGCCTGAGCCGGTGTCCGGGGGACGACCACCCGACCCCGCCGGCACGTCGGAGCCGGTTCCCGACGCGGGCGGAGCGATACCGCGGAGCGACAGCTTCGACGGCCGACGTCTCCGAGTGGCGCTCGATCGCTTCGACCGGTTGTTCCCGGGGGACAACGACCAGGTCGTCGATCCGGCTACCCGCCCGGGAGCGGACCCGGCGCGGATGGACGACATCGTCCGGGCGAGATACCAGGAGAATCTCCGGAGCGCGCGGGCCGGGTTCCACGAGGCCGTCGAGAACAGCCAGCTCGTTCAGCGACTGAGCCAGCGGCTGGACACGTTCCAGTGGCGGGAGCGGCAGGCGGTGGCCGCCGCCGCCCGGGAACGGGCCAGGGCCGCGACTCTCCTGCGGGAGGCGGCGCAGCTTCGGGCCGAGGCCGAAGAGGCGCGGAGGAAGGCACCCCACCGGGGAATCCGGGGCCTGCTGCTGCGCAACCGAGCCGTTCAGCTCGACAACCTCGCGGACCGGCGGACGGAGGAGGCCAGCCAGGCGCAGGTGCGGGAGCTGCAGCATCGCCGGGAGGCGGTGGAGCCCGGCGAGCAGGCCGCGAAGCACCGTAGGGCACTGGAGTCCGCCCGCCGCCGACCGGTCGGCGGAGACCCGGTCGATCGGGTGGTGCGGACCGCGTGGCGGCTCGCCAACCTCGGCTCCAGCGACGGCTACCCGGTGGTCGACGCGGACCGTCCGGGACCGACCCGCTCGATGCTCACCGGCGACGACTCACCGAAGCCGGTGTGGCGGACCCGGCCGTACGACCGGGTGGGTGGCCTGCGGCGGGTGCTGCGGGTCGACCAGAGCCGGTTGGAGGAACTGCTCGGCGACGGTCGGGGCGGGTTCCCGCGTACCCCCGACCCGGCCGGCAGGTGGGTGCGGTTCATCAACGCGTTCGGCATCCAGGCCGATCCGACCCGCACCGTGAACTGCGTGGACGCGTTGCTGTCGTTCTTCGACACGTACGTGCACGGACGGCCCACGGTGGCCGCCCCGCGTACCCTCGACGGCCACCAGAACGGCGACCCGAACCTGCCGTTCGCCGGGGAGACCGGGGGCGCGCGCCGGGTCGAGGAGGTGACCGGCGGCCGGTGGCAGTCGTTGGTCGGGGACATCTCGGCCACGCCGGAGGCGGATCGGGCCGCCCAGGTCCAGGCCGCCTTCCTCCGGCTGCACCAGCATGTCCTCGACGGTGGGCACGGGGCCTTCGCGGCGATCGGGTCGAACTGGAGTGACGGTGGGCGGCACGTGTGGGCCGCGGTCAACCACCACGGCACTGTCCACTTCGTCGACCCGCAGCACGGCACGACGGTACGGGCCGTGCTCGACGGCGGCTCCCTCCGCTACCTGCGGCCCGACACGGGGGAGGAGGTGGCGGATCCGGTCGCGCATCCGCTGCGCCACGCCGACTCCACGGTCGGCATGGACGTGCTCGTGCTGGATGGCAAGGCACGGTCCATGCCGATGCCGGGCCTGCTGCCGGGGGAGCGGGCCAGCCTCCGCGAGCCGACCGGGCTCGGCTCCGCCGACACGTTCCGCCGGGACGCCGGGCCTGACGCCCAGGACCCGGCGCGCGGGCGGCTGTTCGACCGGATCCGGGACCGGGTCCTCGGTCTGTTCCACCGGGAGAACCCCGACCCGGAGGGGCTGCCCGGGACCACCCGGGAAGACGCGGCTGTCGGCGAAGCCCGCGAGCGGGCAAGCTACCAGCGGACGCTGCGGGCGGCGCAGCGGCACCTCGCGCAGACGATCGACGACAGCGCCGGGGTACGGCAGCTCCAGCAGGCGGTGGCCCAGCACACGGCCCGGGAGCGGCTGGCCCAGTCGGAGGCGGCCGGGGCGCGGGCGGAGGCCGCCGAGAAGCGACGGGCCGAGGCGCGCCACCGGGAGAACGCCAAGCGGGAGCGCGACCAGGCGGACCGGCTGCTTCCCTGGCGCGAGGCGATGTATCGCCATGCCGGTCAGGTCGACGCGTTCGCCGATGGTCTCGCCAGGCAGGCGCGGGAGGCCGACGAACGGGCTCTTGCGCATGACCAACTGGCGCGGGCGGCCGGTGAGAACGCCGCGACGGCCGGCGTGGAACTGGCGGCGACCAGGGCCGCGCCGGTGACCCGTACGCCGGACGACCCGATCATCCAGGGTGCCTGGCGATACGCGAACGTCGACGCCGAGGCCGGCCACCGGATGGTCGACGAGCGGAATCCGGGCCCGGTCATCTCCCGGTTGACGGGCACGGATGCCCCCCCGCCGGTGTGGCGCGGTCGGCCGTACGACCAGGTCGGCGGCTACCGCCGGGTGCTGTACGCGGACCAGTTCCGGCTGGAGCGGCTGCTGGCCGACGGCCAGGGCGGCTTCCACCGCGCGCCGGACCCCGCTGGGGACTGGCTGTACTTTGTCAACGCGTACGGTGTCGACGCCGACCCCACCCGCACCGTGAACTCCATCGACACGGTCGCCGCCCTGTACGACACCTACGTGCACGGCCGGCCGACCGTCGCCGCGCCCCGCACCTACGACGGCTACCTGCGGGGCGACCCGAGCCAGCCGGCGTTCGGCGACAGCGACGGCCCGGCGCGGATCGAGGCGCTCACCGGAGGCCGTTACCAGGCGCTCATGGGTGACCCGTTCGACGCCCGGGCGACGAGCGCCCTCGCCCGGCTTCACCAGCAACTGCTGGACGGTGGACACGGCTCGTTCAGCTCCATCATGACCACGTGGCGGGACGGTGGCTCGCACGCGTGGGCCGCCGTCAACCACAACGGAGCCGTGTACGTCGTCGACGCGCAACACGCCACGGTCGTACGGGCGTTCGTGGGAGCCGACGGCACCCTGGGCTACGTCGACGAGCGCACCGGCCGTCCGGTCTCCGGCCCGATGGCCCGCCACGACGAGATCGTCGCGATGGACGCCCTGACGGTGGACGGGCGGGGGCGCCCGATGCCGTTCGCCGACGCGCGCCCCGGCAACTGGAACGCGCTACCGCTCACCCCCGACTATCTCGCGCGCCAGGCGGCCGATGTGCAGGCGGCCGTCCGTGCCGAGCTGGCCCATGACGAGACCCGGGCGTACCGCCAGCAGGCGGCAGACCAGGCCGACGCGGCCGCCCGGGCCCGGGCGGCGGAAGGGGCGCTCGCGGCCCAGGCGGAGAGCCTGCGCCGGCAGGCCGGTGCTTCGACGGAGTTGGAAGCCACGCACCGTGCACAGCGCGATGCCGCGGTTGCCGCGGCGAACGAACGGGACGAGACGGCGGGGCGGCACGACTTCGCCGCCCGGGAGGCTCTCGGCGCGTACCACCACGGTCCCCCGGAGCAACGGGAACTGGCCCGGCAGTGGTCGGAGTGGCACACCGGGGAGGCCTACCGCCTCCATGAGCAGGCCGAGCAACTGCGGGCTGAGGCGACCGGCCTCGAGCGACAGCGCCGCGCCGCGCAAACGGCCGCGGTGCAGTTCACCGACGCGGCGACCAGGGCGGAGGCCGAGCGGGTACGCCAGGCCGAGGCGGCCCAGGCGGCCGAGCAGGCGGCGGAGCGGGATCGGCAGGCGGCCCACGAGGCCGAAGCCCGCCAGATGGAGCACGCGAAACAGGCGGCCGCCGAGCATCACCGGGTGGCGGCCGAGCACCGTCAGCGGGTGTCCGACCAGCGGCCGGAGGTGCTGCGCCGGCGCACCGACCATCCTGACCGGGCGCCCGCCGATTCCCGGCTGGAGTCGCTGCGGCGGATCTCCTCGGCTGCCCAGATCACCGGGGACAGGTATGCGGCGGTGCACGAGGCACTCGCTTCGGCGGCTCGACACGACGAGGAGTCCGCGACCCGGACGCGGCTGGCCGTTGCCTGGCGGCAGGACGCGGACAACCTCGACCGGGTGGTCGCCGAGTCGGAGCGCCTGCGGACGAACGCCGAGAACCGGGCAGCCGTACTGGAGACCCGGGCGGAGACCTACCGGCGGGCCGCTGACTCGCTGACCGAGCTTTCGCGGGAGGAGCCGCACGCGGCCGAACTCTACGGAAACCGCGCGGCGGAGGACCGGCAACGCTTCGAGGCGCTTCGGAACGAGGCGCAGGGACACCGGGACGAGGCGGCGCGGCAGGCCGAGACGGCGGCCGAGGCGAGGGCTCGTGCGGTACACGGTCGGCAGCAGGCGGACGTGGCGGAACGGGAGGCGGCGGCCGAACGCGTTAAGGCGGTGGAGCGGCGCGAGGCCGCCGCGCGCTGGCAGGCTGAGGCCAGCCGGTGGCAGCGGGAGATGTGGCGGCGGCAGACCGACGCGCCGGTCGTCGACGTGCGGCCGGTGGTCCGGGGCACGACGTGGTCGGACGCGGAACCCGCACAGCCGACGGCCGGGCCGGACGCCGTGGTCGGGTGGCCGGACCTGCCGGAGGACCCGGCGGACACGCAGGGCCGCCCGGGCCGGCGGGTCGGATACGGGGAGCCGCGGCTGCCCGACGGACGGCCGGTGCCACTCTTCGACGGACCGCCGATCCGGGACCAGGTCAAACAGGGCGCGTTGGGCGACTGTGGCGTGGTGGCGGCCATCGGCGCCCTCGCCGGGCTCCGGCCGGATCTCATCGAGCAAATGGTCCGGCAGTTGCCGGACGGTCGCTACGAGGTAACGCTGCACGAGACGAGTGGGCTGACGCCGACCGGGCGGCCACTCCGGATCGTGGTGGTGCCAGAGTTCCCGGTAAACCTCGACCGGCCGGACCGGGCGCTGTTCATGGACCAGACCAGGAACGGAACCGCTTGGGCCGCCGCTTTGGAGAAGGCGCTCGCCGGGCTGGACCAGGTCTGGTCGGCGGAGCGGGCGAACGCCGAGCAGAACGGTGGCAGGGACGCCGGTTACGCCCGCCTCGATACCGGAGCTTTTGCGTTTGCCCAGGCCGAGGTGCTCGCCCAGCTCACCGGCGAACAGGCCGCGGTACGAGCATTCGACAAGACGCCCGGTCAGGAAGCGCAGGTCGAGGCGGAACTCGCCGCACTCCTCGCGCTCGGGAAACCGGTGCTGGTAAGCGTTCTGCCCCCGACTCCCGGCGTCCGGCTGCCCAATGACCTCATCGCCTCCCACGTCTACGAGGTCACCGAAGTGGCCGAGGGTCGGGTTCGGCTGCACAATCCGTGGGGGCATCGCCATCCGACCGCGATGACCCTTCGGGAACTGCTGTCGGTCGTCTACGACGACTACGCCACGCTTGAGACATCGACCTCCGCGAGGGGATCCGACCCGGGGCCGGCGTCGACGACGTCCACCGAACACGGCACCGGCGGCGGGCCGCGGCACGCCCCCGACATCGCCGGTCGGGGTGTGGGGAACCCGGAGGCGGACGCTCCATCGTCCGCCCCGCCGGGCGAACCGTTCGACGCCACCGATCCGACCAGCGCGGCGGATGTCGATTCCCCGCCGGGGCTGCGGGACGACATCGAATCGGAGCTTGGCGGACGGACACCCGAGCCGCTCGGCGCGCCGCGGCAGACCGTCGGGCAGCTTCTCGACGATCTTCGCGCGGCGGTCGACACCCGCATCGGGGACCTTTCACCGGCGGATCCCCGGTTCGCGGAACTCGCCGCCATCCGTACGCAGGCGGACCGCCTGGGAGAGCTGACCAGTCCCGCCCGGACGGATCTCGACATCGCGCCGCTGCGGACGGCGTTGCGCGACGTGAGCCGGCTGATCGACGGGTACGGCGATGGCCTACCGGATCCGCTCGACCCGGCCCGGCTCGCGACCCGAGCGCTGAGCGTCGAACCGGTCGGGCACCGTCTCGACGTGTTGGACCAGGCCGTCATCGGCGTGCTGGTGGAGGACGCCTTCGATTCCCGCTTCGCCACCCACGTCGTCGACCATCTCGCCCGCGCCGTGCCGATGAATCCGGATCTCGCCCACGCCGCGCTGGGCGAACGTGGTCGCCGGATCGCCGAAGACATGCTTACCGAGCCGGCGACCGGGGTGTACCGGTACGCCGGCTACAGCGAACGGGTGGATGCGCTGTTCATCAGGCCCGGCATCCCGTTCATCGACGCCGCGTCGAGCGTGGTCCACGAGAGCGCGCACGCGCTGGGCCCGAGCCGAGGCGAGCAACGACGGGAGATCCTTCGCACGGTAAACGACCGGTGGGAGCGGGACGTCGCTCTCGCCCGGCTCACCGTGGACCGGGAACGAGCGGCGTACGCGCGGCAACGTGAGTTCCTGCTGAGCCTGGCCCGTAACGCCGACGGTGGCGAACCGGACCCCGACGTCGCGTCACGGCTGGCGCCGCGGTACGCGTGGCTGCTCGGGTCGGAACGGGACATCGACGCCAGCATCGCGGCGCGGTACCTCGAACCCGAACCGAACGGTGCCGAGTTGATCAGCGCCGTCTTCGGGCCGGGTGAGGTCACGGCGGAACAGTTGTACTGGCACCGGCTAAGCGAGCAGGTCGCCGAGATCGCGGCACGGCGCGGCACCACCACGGCGGAGGAACTGCGTCAGTTCGTCCTGCAGCGGGTGATGGCGCGGGTCTTCACCGCGCACCCGGACGACTGGATGATCAAGGGTGGCCAGACGCTGCTGGCCCGCTGGCCCGACGCCCGATCCACAAGCGACATCGACTTCGTCGGCTATTCCAACGGTTCCCGGGTCGAGATGGTGACCAGGTACACCGAGGCGCTGCGGATGGACCTCGGCGACCACCTGACCTTCGAGCTGACCTACGAGGGCGAACTGCAGCACGGCAGGGGCGCCCGACTGAAGCACCTGGCCTTCATTGACGGCCGCGAGGTCGCTGAGGTCAGCGTCGACCTCGCGCCGCCCCGGGACCGGCCGATGTGGGCCGAGCCGGAGCTTGTCGACTTCCCGGAGCACATCTTCAGCACCGGCGCCGCCGGGGAGAGCCCGCGACTCCGGCTGATCTCGCTCACCGACACGCTGGCACACAAGATCTCCGGGATGTACACGCAGGGAGTCAAGACGGATCAGACCAAGTGCGCCGACTGTCTGCCCCGGACCCTGGGCACCTGGTCCTGCCAGACGGGTGACCTGCCGTACCGGGTCCAGGACCTGGTCGACACGCTGATGATCGTGATGAACCGGTCGTGGGACGCCGGTCAGGTGCAGGCCATGCTGCGGGAGGAGTTCACCTGGCGGATCGAGCAGGGCGAACCGCTGCGCGTACCGAGCAAGTTCTACGTGCCGAACCCCACCTGGCGGGAGGGGTTCGAGAACTACGCGAACGGCACGCCCGGCCTGCCGGTACGTACGATCGACGAGGCGGTCCCGGTCGCCCGGGCCTTCCTCGACCCGTTGCTGGACCGGACCCGGACGGCGACCGGGGTGTGGGATCCGACGGCCGGCCAGTGGGTGCGGCAGGAGCCGCAGGCAACCATCGGTGTGGTCGCCGACCGGCCGCGGCTGCGCGCTCTCGTGGTCGCTCACGCCAGCGGCCGGGCGGCCGGGCTCGGTGGCCTTCCGGTGGCCAGTGGTGAGATCACCAAGGCGCTCGCCGGCCTGGACAACGCCCAGGTCACGCTGCTCACCATCGGCGACACCGAGCCGCACGGAAACGCGAACATCCTTTCCGTACCGGCCGTCGACGGGGTGACACCCCGGGTGCAGTTGCTGAACCTGGCGCGGGAGGGCGATCCGGCGTCGATCCCCGGACTGCCGCGGCCGAACAGCGACGCGTTCGACGTGGTGATCGGCCACTCCCGCTTCTCCAGCTACGCGGCCATGGAGATCCGCAACCGGTGGTACCCGTCGGCCGCGCTGGTCGACGTGCTGCACATGCCGATCATGCGGTACGCCGAGATCCAGGGCTGGCCGGAGCGCGGTATCCAGTACGCCCAGCGGGAAGCGATCGTGATCCGCAACTCCGACCTTGTCGTCGGCGTGGGTCCGCTGCTCACCGACGTGGCCCGGACGATGGCCGACGACTCCGTCCGGCCGCCGAGCTTCCACGAGCTGATACCCGGCCTGGACCTGCTCGGCCCGGTGGCTGATCCGCCCCGTGGCGACGGCTTCAACCTCCTGTTCACCGGTCGCGTGGATGACGCGATCAAGGGATACGCCGATCTTCTCGGCACGGTCGCTGACCTGCGTGATCAGGACTTCCCGGTGCGGCTGCGGGTCCGGGGCATCGCGGCCGACGAACTGATGTCGCAGCAACGGCGGGCCGACGAGATCGTCGGCGGACCTGGCGTCGTGGACCTGCGTTCCTACACGACCGATCGGTCCGAACTGTTGGAGGACCTGCGGTGGGCACACGCCGCGGTGATGCCGTCGCGGATCGAGGGCTACGGCCTGGTCGGCGCCGAGGCCGCCGCGCATGGAGTGCCGGTGCTGGTCAATGGGGAGAGTGGGTTCGGGGAGTTCCTCCGTGACGACACCAGGATCCCCGTGCACGTGGGTGCTTCCAGCGTCGTACCCGACCATGGTTTGGCCGAGGAGCAGGCGGCCCGGATCGCGGTGTGGCGCGAGGCGGTCATGGAACTTGAGCGTCACTACGAGCAGCGCCGGGCCCATGCCGCCGAACTCAAGGGAATCCTGGAGCGGTACACCTGGCGGCATGCGGCCACCGCCCTGGCCGACGCCGTGCTGGAGGCGACTCCGGGGGCCGACCGGAACACCCGGCAGGGTCCGGACGGAGTCCTCGTCGTCGGCAGAACCTCGGCATCGCCCGGAGCGCCCGTCCGACCCGAGGGGTTCTCGGCGCGGGACGTGGCGGATGCTCTTCGGCGCCCCGGACCCGGGGAACCGGCCGACCGCCCCGGAGACGGAGCCCGGGCGAACCCCCGGCAACGGCCGGGGGAGGGGACCTCGGCATGATGGACCGGGCGGAGGTGCACCACGATGACTGCTGACCAGATGCCACCGGAAGTGATCAGCGCCTGCGGGCGGCAGCGCGGGCTGGTGACGGCGGCTCAGCTGGACCGGCTCGGCGTGGACCGCGCCCAGCGTACGGACCTGTCCCGACGCGGGTTGTTGACCCGGCTCGACTGGGACGTGTTTGAGATCCTCGGCAGCCCGACGCCGCCCCGGTTCGCCTATCCGTACGCCGCGTGGCTGGCCCTCCGCCCGGCCAGTTTCACCTGGGAACGGCCCGGGGCGGCCGGCACGACAACGGCCGACGCCGTGCTGTCCCACGAGGGCGCGGCCAGCGTGCTCGGCCTGGGCGCACCGAGCCTCAGCCGCTTCACGTTCACCGCTCCGACGCCGCTGGCCGCTCCCCGGGCGACCCGTGTGCTCCTTGCCCCCCTGCGGCCGGACGAGGTCAGCACGCACAACGGGTTGCCCGTCACCACCGCCCACCGCACAGTTGTCGACCTTGTCCGTAGCCACGCCGATCACTTGGAACTGCGCGGAATCATCACGGACGCGGTCCGGCTCGATCTGGTCGACCTGGCTGCCCTGCATCGGGACCTGAGCCCGCTCGCTGACGAGCACCGCTTCCCCGCGGAGGGGCCGGAGTTCGCCGGTTGGTTCCTGCCCGATCTCGACGACGCCGCCCTGTCGCCACGCAACGCCCACGCGCTGGCAGCCCTGCTTCGCCCGGCCACCCCGACCGACCCGCCGACGTTTCCGGAGGCCGTGCCAGGTGCGCGGCCCGGTTCGGAGGCCGCCGTCCGCCCGGACGGCGGCGTGGATGTGACCGGCCCCGGTCGCCACTTCGGATCGGAGATCTGACATGGGTTCCGGTGGCACCGACGTCGACTTCTGGCGGGAGCGCGCCGCCGCCGTCCGGGCGGACGGCGGGCGCGGCGACGGGTCGGCCGATCTTGACCTGGAACGGCTGGCCGCCGCGCGGCGTTACGAGCGGATCTACTCGGCGGCCGCGCGGATGCTGGCCGCGCAGGCGCACAGCACCAGAGGTTCCTGGCCGAATGTTCGCCGCCAACGGTGGCGCGAGTTGGAGACGCTGCTTGCCGAGGTGCCAGCGGTCACCTCCGAACCCGGTGTCGCCGATCCCTCCTGGCAACTCGCCGGCCGGCTGGACGAGGCGGGCCGAGCGGTCGACATGGCGCAGGCGGCCAGCGCATGGAAACATCAACTCGGCATCGCGCCGACCGCCACCCAGGTCGCTTCGCCCGTCGACCAGGAACCCGCCAGCATGGCCGTGGTGCTACGCAGCTCGCTCTACCTGGTCGTCAGCCATCTGCTGGAGGAACTCGCCCAGCGACTCGCCCCGGGCCGGCCCGTCGCCGCGGTGGGCCACGGGGGTGCCGACCTGGGCGAGGTATCGCGAGAGCTGGCCCGGCAGATCTGGAGCGCGGCGACCGGCCAGCGGGTGACCGCACAACCGGCCCGGTCGCCGGTACTGGCGGCACCGCGACCGCTCAGCACCGGTCTGCCACTGCCCGGTGCCGTCGAGCGGCTCGCCACGGCGGCTCGCCTGGCGGCGGAAGCCACGCCGGCTCCGGGACGGGACGGTCGGGATGACTCCGTGCGCCCTGCCGCGGCGACGGCCGCCGCGGACCTGCTCGCCGGTCTGCGGCGGCCGGACGGTCCGAGCTGGCGGGAACGGTACGACGGCATCCGGCCCGACGTCCATATGGTTTCCTCGTACCGTTGGGAGGGGGCCGCCGGACGACCGGTCGAGCTGGCGGAGCAGGCCGCCGAGATCCGTGCAATGACACACGATCTCCCCGCGCCACGGGGAATCGACTCCGAGGACGAGATTCCCGACTCCACCGCAGAGCAGGGCTGGATGCTCCTGCCGAACGCCGCCGCTCTGATCACGGCCGAGTTGCTGGACGAGTTGGCGGTGCGGCTGCGACCGGGCCAGTGGATCGGCACCATCCGGTTCACCGCGATCGCCCTGCCGGACCTGGTACGCGGGCGCCTGCGGTCCGCCGCCATCGGAACCTGACATCCCCCAGGCCCGCCCCACTATGCTGCTGGGGCCGCCGTCGACCCATTGGACGCGAATGATCACTGTTGAGTCGCTTGTCGACCTCACCCGACGGTTCGTTCTGCGGCAGGACGAGACCATCGAATGGATGACGTCGTTTCCGGAGGGGCCCGTCCTCGACGTCGAGACCGCCGACCGGGCCTACACCGTGCGAGTGGTCCAGGGCCTGCTCCAGGTGGAGAAGGAACCTTGGCTCGAAGCGGTCGTCGTGGCGAGCCGGGAAGACCAGGACATCGACGGCCCGACGCCGCGGGAGATCTTTCTCGTGTCGCGGGCCGGCGCCGTGGTCCGCCTCGCCGATCCCGACGAGGTAGCGCGGATCGGTGAACGGCTGCCCGCAGGCGGACTGCCCCCCCTGGCGTACGCGGAAATCCTGGTGCATGGTCAATGGCCTGGCGGCTGGTCGAAGCGTGTCGTGTCGGACCCCGAGGCGTGGCGCGATGCGTACCCCGCTGAGGCCCCGCTGCCGTCGATCGGGGCGCCCCACCTCGCTGTGTCGGACGGCGGGATCCTGACCCTGTCGTTCGCGGCCTCCCGGGAGCGCGCGGAGGCGGCTGGCGGCCGGACCGTGCTGGACGTGTCGGAGTGGTCGGTACGCGCTCTGGCGAACGCGCCAGCCACCTGGCGGTGGGAACTCGTCGCCGAAGCCGTACCGGTCAAGCCACCCTGGTCGAGCTGAGATGAGGAACCGGATGGAAGAGACACTCGCGCTGCGGCACGGCATGATCTACGACGTCGGCGACGACGGCCGGGTGGCGGTCACCTTTCTCAGCAACCCCGACCTTGACGGCCAGCCGGTCTCCGTGGAGCTGGTGCTCGTCGACGGCGACGACGCGGAGCGAGGGGTCACGCTGCACGTCGGTGACCGGTTCGAGTACGGCGGGGAGTCATGGCGGCTGAGCGGCATCGACGAGGTGGGGACCTACGACTACACCGTCCACCTGGTAAAGGAGGAAGCGTCGCTGGGCGGCAGTTCCACGGTTGACAGGTGAGACGACACCCTCAGGGGGTGTCCCCGCCACCCCGCCCGGTCGTCTCGGGGCGCAGGAAGAGCCGGCCGCCGTCGATCGGCAACTCGTCCCGTTGCTCACCGGTCAGCTCGAAGCCGACCCCGTCGGCGAGATAGACCAGCGCGAAGTCCTCCTCGCGCAGGGCGGTTTCGTCGGTGGAGAGCAGCGCCGAGTCCACTTCCGCCACGAATCGCAGCAACTCGCCTCGCGGCTTCAGACACAGGTACGCCAGCCGGAGAGCCGGGGTCAGTCCGTAACATGCGTTGTGGAAGGCGCTGGCCAGCGGACCCGCTTCGACCGACACCGGCCCCATCTCGCGGAGGATCCGCTTCAACTCCTCCGGCATGTCGTCGAAACCGATGGGCGTGGCCAGCGGCTCGTCGCCCACCGCGTCCCGCTCGAAGGCGAGCACCAGCACGGTGTGCCGGGGCAGATCCAGCACGTGCACCTCGCACGGCACGCCACCCCAGGAGTCGGCGCGGAATTCGCCCGGCCGGTCTGGATCGAGGGTGATCTGGATGCCCATCCGGGTGAGCGTCGGGGACAGCCAGGTGTGGTGCGGGCTGAACGGGGTGCGGGGCAGGTGGAAGGCCGCGCAGACCGGTTGACGTAGCCGGGAGCCCGGGGTCGACCCGTCGGGGCTGTCGGCCGGCGGCGGCAGCCATCTCGGGGTCCGCAGGTCGTCCGGGCTCACCGGCCGGGGGCGACGTCCGGTGATCAGCAGGTCCAGGGCGTCATCGAGGGTGTCGCCGAGCAGCCAATCGTCGATGGGGTCGATGGCCAGCACGGTGCCCTGTTCGGTGATGGCGAGCACCGCCTCGTCCAGCCCCTCCACGCCGAGCGGGTAGAGCGCCGAGTTGACCGCCCGGCCGGCGTCGACGAGCGTCGCCATGCTGTGGGCGGCCAACGTCGGATCGATGGCGAACGGGCGGGGGCTGAGTTCCGCCCCCGGGGGGTCGCCGGCGATGACCAGCCCACCGAACTCGGCGATCGCCGAGTCGGCGACGTCGAACGAGGTCAGCCGGGCGTCGAGTGGACCCGCACCGGATTCGAAGCCCTCGCGCATACGGGCGACCTCGGCGTCCGAGATCCGCCGGCCCGGGAACCAGCCCGCGGCCCGCAACGCCGCCTCCACCGGCTCATTGAACCGTTCGCTCACCGCGTCTCCTCCCCGGTTGGCGGCTGAAGGGCGAAGCCGACGTGGCGCAGCAGTACCTGGCAGGAAACACAAGGGGCGGTGGGGTGGCCACCCGCCGGGTCCGCCGGCTCACGCACCCGGTAGGTGGTCAGGTCGGCGCCACGGAGCAGTTCGTCGCGTACCTGTTCGATGGAGAGCGGGGGTTCCCCCACGGCCGCCCGGCTGGTGTCCTCCTGGTGCAGCAGGTCGGACAGTACGGCGACCTCCGAGCACCGGTCGTTGCCGCGTTCCCGGAAGCGGACCGGCAACTCGTCGAGGAAGTCGCGTACCAGCCGGTGCAGGTGGGGGATCGCGTCGCCCTTCATGCCGCGGCCGATGCGCAGCCGGCCGTCGGCCAACCTTAGGTGGGTCATGTTCACCGGATACTGGGTACGGACCCGATCCCGGCGCGCCTGCGCCACCGGGTCCCAGGTCAGGGGCGCGACCGGCACCCGTTCACGAAAGGCGCGGTACTGCTCGACGACCATCTCTACCGGGACCGAGGACCAGTACGTCATCTCGCCGTTGCGCCGGTCGACCACCGCCCGCCCAGCACCCACCGCCCGTGGATCACCGGACGGCAACGTACGCCAGAACACCCAGCCGAGGTCGAACTCGTGCATCCCGAACTCCGGAAGCTCCACGAGGGAGCTGTCCTGACTCAACCACGGTGCCGCGATCAACTCCGCGTCCGTCCGGTCGACCACGCCATCCTCCGCCCGTCCCTCGCTGTCGCGGTCCTCAGCCTAGCCGGGCGCCCCGGCTGCCGGGAGGGCGCGGGGCCCGGCCGACGGCGCCGTCGTGGTCTACGACGGCGTCGCCCGACACCCGCCGGCACGTCCGTGCCACCGCGGTCCAGACACGGCCGGACACCGGCCGGCCGTCAGGAGGCCCGGTCGGCGAATCGGTCGGCCAACTCACGGTAGACCCGCTGGACGGCTTCCAGCCGGGCCCGGTGGAACCGACCTGGCTGCGCCGCGTAGACCGATCGTCCGCGCCTGCTCCAGAGAGCGTCCTGCGGCACGGTGTCGGCACCGGCCGGGAGGAACTTGGCCGCCTCACCGACGGCGGCGGCGGCCATCCGCAGGTCGAGGAACGCCTGCCGCCGCTGTGCGGCTGTCATTCCCGCCGTCGGCTCGGCGGGGGCGTTGTCCCCGAGGAGGTCCGCCACCCACAGCCACTCTCCGGCGTCGATGAGTTCCGAAGGCCGGTCGTCGCCGAACGTCGGTTCGTCCTCGTCCGGGCGGATGATCTCGTCCGGCATCCGGAAGACGAACTCCCGCGGCGAGCCGCAGCGCGGGCACGCGGCGGTGTACCGACCGATCAGCTCACCGTCGATGTCGACGAACGAACTCGCCGGCCGGAATGTGGTCTCCCCACAGGCGTCACAGGGAGTCAGGTCCATGTAGAGGTGTGCCTCGACGTTCGTCCGCGCGAGTCGGGGTGCCATGACGGTGACCCTACCGGGACAGGGTGACCGGCCCGCCAGCGTCCGTCGGGTTGTCCGGGCATGTCGGGGCACCCGGGAAGGGCGGCGGCGCCGTCGGTGATTGCGCACCAGCTAGGGTCGCCGACATGGCACCTCCGTTTGCCCGCAACTCCGACGAGGCACACCTCTACATGCAGCTGCACCCGTGCGTGTGCGGGTCGGCCGATGTCGACGTGTCGAGTTCGGTGGCCGAGACCCCAGCCGGCTGGATGGTCCGGTACGCGGGCGCGTGCGTGGACTGCGGCCGCGAACGGACATTCGAGTTCCGGCAGCCGGAGGAGCTGTCGATGCCGCCGGAGAATGCCTGGGCGGCAGGCGACGAGCCGTCCGAACTGCTCGACGCCGGCGAGTGGTTGTGGGTCGCCGACTCGTACGGCAGCGTGCCGGCGGAGCCGTCCGAGGAACTGTCCGAGGTGCGGCGGCGGCACCTGCGTACCGACCTGATGGCCGCGCTGGCAGCGGTGGACGAGGTGCTCAAGTTCCTGCCGGACGACGCGGCGGAGGTCCCGGACGAGGCGTTCTGGTCCGAGCGTGGCCGGCGGATGCGGGTGGCCGAACCGGGCCGGTTCCAGCGGTTCCGGTTGGCCGCCGCCCGCCAGACGTACCAGCGGGCGGTGGACGACCTCGCGCCGTGACGTGGGCCGGTCCCGTCGACAGGCCGTGGCTAGGATCTCCGCATGTCGTCAATCCAGGCCGTCACCCCGGACGGGATAGCCAGCCTCGTCGCCAAGCTGGCCGGCCTGCGCTGGTCGTGGTCTCTCGCGGAGATCGACCAGACCCTTGCGCGGTCAGGGTGGCGGCGCGCCACCGAACTCCAGGAGCACGGCGCCGTGCTGTCCGTCGGAAACGACTCCGTCAGCGGGTACGCCGACCTCCAGGTACGCGATGGTGTGGCCGTTCAGCTGCGATTCATGCTGACCCGGGGGGCTCGGGCCGCGGACGGGGACGACGTACGCCGGGACGTGTTCGCGACCGTGGCCCGGGTGGCCACCGAGGCGGTCGGACCGCCGTCGGCACGGATACCGGGTGCGAAACCCGAGGTCCGGTGGGAGGTTTCCAGTGGCGTCCTGCAGACCGTGGACAATGGGACGTTCGTCGAGGTCAGCCTCCTCGCCAGGCACTGGTTGGACTGGCTGGACGAAATGGCGGACGAGGAGAACGAGGGCGACGACTGGTGAGCGGTGAGATGGACTGGGCCGACGTCGAACAGCGGCTCGCCGACCTGACAGGACGGTTGTCGAACGGAACGGTGCTCCAGCTGCGTACCGCCGCCCGGCCGCTGGACGGCTGTGCCGTCCGGCTCGTGCAGCGGCCGGATGCGCTTGCCGCACGCCTGACCGGGGACATGTCTCCGGACGCCGGCCACGAGCGGACGTTGGACGACCTGGGCTGGCGGCCGCCGGACGCCGCGCACCAGACGTGCTGGTGGCTGGAGCTGCCCTGGCCGGCGACCGCCGCCGGGTACCGTCAGTTCGCCTCCGGAGTGGTGGGGGCCATGCGGGAGGTCGGTGGCCTACGCCGGCCCGCCGACTGCGCGTACGAACTCCAGATGGTGGACGGCACCACGCAACCACTCGACCTCGGCATGCCGGACAGCGAGATCAGTCACTTCGCCCGACTGTCCCGGGGGGACGCCAGGGACCGGCCGTCCGGCCTCCTGCGGCGGGTTCGGGTGGGACACCGGTACGACGACGAGGCGCTGGGACGCGACGGCGAGTGGCAGGCCACCGAGACGCTGGTGCTGGCCGAACTGGGGGCGTTGGACGACCGGGTGGTGCCGTTGACTGCCGAGGAGGCGGACCGGGTGCTCGCCTGGTGGGGCGACCTGACCCGGGCGGAAGCCCGGCGGCGGGATCGGGAACGGGATCCTGACCTGCCCCAGCTGGCCCGCTCGGTGGACGCGGAACTCGACTCGACCGGCCGTCCGGTGGTGCGTACGGCCCGGCTGGACGCGAGCGAGCGGGGCGCGGTCGCGGCGTACCTCCGGAACGCGCCGGTGGTGCTCGTCGCCTGGGGCTTCGATCCGGACCCGTTCGACCCACGGCGGCCGGAGGTGGTGCCGCTGGACTTCCACACGGACGGTGAGTGGGTGTGGTCGGAGTCACTTGCCTACTTCGCCGAGCGGTACGGGATCGGCCCGGAGCCGGAGCTGCTGGCCCACCTGGCCCGCCGGCGGTACCAGCTTCCCGACGTTTCGGAGGAGCGGATCGCCAAGGCCGTCGAGGTGCTCGGCGGGTGACCGGACGTGGCTCGCCGGTGGGAGGCCGAGCGGACCGGCTCTAGGATATGGGTGCGGGCGCGAAGCGGCGCCGGTGAGGAGCGACCATGGCACTGCAGATGGATCCGGAGCGTCGGCGGAAGCTGCTCGAGCTGGCCCGGTGGAACCGGGAGTGGGAGGAGCGGCACCAGATCGACGACGCGGACCATACGGTGGATGGTTCGGACGGGCCCAAGCGGCGGTCTCCCACCCCGGAGCAGGAGGCGGAGTACCACCGTCGGGCCGATGAGATCATGGGTATCGATCCGGACACCGGGTTGTACCGGGGATGACAGCGGTTTTCCGCTGGCGCGACCGGCGCGGCCAGCGCGACTGACGAGGCGTCGGACGGACGCCGCCTACCGGGGCGAGGAGTTGCCGGATGACGGGCGAGGCACGGACCCTGGCGGAGGGCTACGTCTATCTGGAGCTGACCATGCCGGACGGCGAGACGGCCCCGGACTACCGGCGTCACTCCACGCTGTCCAGTCTCGATGACCGGACCTGGTTGCTCCGGTTCGACGGCCCCTACGAGGATCTGTGGGTCACCAACGAGGTCACCGTCGACAAGGCGGCCGACCGGGAGGCGGAGCGCAGCGGCCAGCGGTACGGCGTGGGGCAGTCCACCCTGATCGACGCCGGGCAGTGGTACGCCGTCGAGGAGGTGGCCGCCACGAACGCGCGGGCCGGCATGGCACGGCTGGCCGCCGGGACGGCGGACGAGGAGACGTACTGGACGGTGCTGGACGCCCTGGCGGCGGCCGCGGCTGCCACGGAGGAGATCGAGAAGTTCATCCCAGTGGGGGCCGAGGGTGTGCCGCCCCATGGGTTCTGGACGGACGTCGGTCGGTGGCTCGGCGATCAGCGTCGGGACGCGTTGCGCCGACCACGGCTGACCGGTGACCGTGCCTTCTACCGGCGCCAGCTCGACAAGGTACGGGCCGAACACACCCCGGCCGAGGCGGGCGCGCCGACGGGGCCGACCTGGCCCGCGGACCCGCCGCGGGCGGCGCTCACCGGGGATCCGGCGGGCCCGACGGTGGCGGTCGAGCCCGCCGCGCCGCTGACGCCCGGCCCGCGAGACCCCGCGCCGGACACCCCGCTGCCGGCGCGCACCTTCGCCGAGGCGTACCTCTTCATGGATCTGTGTCCGTGTCGCTGCGGTGCGACGCAGTTCCCCCGGGTGCCGTTCGACGTGTTGACCAGCGACGCCGACGCTTACCTCGCCCGGTACGCCGGCCCGTGCGACGGATGCGACGAGCCGCGCGAGTTCGTCTTCCGGTTCCCGCAGCGTCCCGGGACGCCACCGGACTCGCCGCACCGGTTCAGCTACCCGGGTGACGGTCCGTCGCTGCTGCTGGACCCGGGCGACTGGGTGGGCGCCGCGGAGGCGTACGGCATTGTCACCGATCGGCTGCTGACGGCGTTGGCGGAGGAGCCTGACGAACCGACCGAGGATGACCGGGCGGTGCTGGTCCGGTTGTCGAGCACCGCCGCGTACGCGGTGGACGAGGCGATGCGGTTCCTACCGGCGGACGCGGAGGCGGTGCCGGCCGAGGCGTTCTGGACCGACTCCGGGCGCGAGGTCCACGACGCCGCGCCGGATCGTTTCGACCGCGCCGCGCTCACCGAGTTCCACGCCCATCGCCGGCGACTGCTGGACGAGGTCGTGGCCCACTTCGGACAGTGGCCGCCCGCGCCCGCCCCGAGTTGACGCTGTGGCTCAGCGTGCGGCGACGGTGCTCCTGACGGTGGCACTGATCGGCGGCACAATGGCCTGCGGGTCGCCCGATGGTGGCTCCGGCAACCAGGCGGACACGGCGCCGTCGGCCTCCGGAAGCACGCCCACAACCGCGCCGAGTCTGTCGGCCGCTGCCGGCCAGACCCAGGAACTCACCAGGTCGCTCTGCGACATGACCGACACCGGTCCGTTGCTGGACGTGCTCGAGGTGCGGGCCGGCGGACCGCCCCGCTGGGAGGCTGACGACAGGTGCTCCTCGGGTGACGACGGCGGTGCTCCGCCTGTTACCTTGACCCGGTCGAGCGAGGGGGAGGGCGCACAGATGGCCCAGCCGGTCGTCCGTTCCAGGGACGAGGCACACCTTTACCTGGACCTTCACCCGTGCGTGTGTGGCCGGGTGGATGTGGCCTGGGAAAACGCCCTGACCAGCGACGAAAGTGTCCCGGCGCGGCGCTACCACGGAACGTGCGGCGGATGTGACCGCGAGCGGGAGTTCGTCTTCCGACTGCCGGAGCGGCCCGCCCTGCCGGCCGAGGACGACATCGTCTTCTTCGGTGGATCCGAGCCGTCCCAGCTGTTCGACGCGGGGCAGTGGCGGTTGATCGCCGACGCCGCCCTGGACGACGCCTCGTCGCAGTCCACCGGGGACCCGGATGCCGAGCCGGGGCTGCGGCTGTCGTTCGCGGTGGCGGTGGCGGCGGTCATCGAAGTGATGAAGTTCATTCCGGAGGGGGCGGACGCGGTCCCCGACAGCGCGTTCTGGACGACCCACGGACGGGCTGCCCGCGACCAGCGTCCGGAGCAGTTCACCAGGGCCGAGTTGGAGCGGACCCGCATGGCGTACCAGGAGCGGATGGCGGACCGGTTCCGCAAGTCGTGACGGTGATGGCGCGGCGGACCAGCTCTGGATGAGGCTCCGCGAACATATGCGGTGAGGGGCGACATGGCGTTGGAGATGGATGCGGAGCGTTGGCGTGGGCTGCCGGCCGTTCCCGGTCCGGCGGGATCTGGAACGGCCCGACTGGCCGGTGACCGTGGGGGCCGATGCCGAGACCGGGTCGTGCAACGACTGCCCAACCGACCGCCGCGCCGCGCCGCGGCCGTGACGCTGGCCGCCGGCTTCCTGCTCTCCGTCGCCCCGGTGCCGGCCGCTGCCGCTCTGGCGGTGACTGCCGCTCCGGCGGCGGCCGCCGGGCCGGCGCTCCGGGTGGCCGCTCCGGATGACAACTGCGCCAAGCCGGGTGAGGTGCCGGACGACGCGGTGCCATGGGCACAGCAGTGGCTCAACCATGAGGGCGTGTGGCCGTTCTCCCGGGGTCGCGGCGTCACCGTCGCCGTTCTGGCCTCCGGTGTAGACGGTGACCGACCCCAGCTCGCCGGGAGAGTGGAGTCGGGGTTCGACGCCGTGGCCAACCGGGCCGGCGCCGACACCGACTGCCAGGGCACGGGCACGCAGGTCGCGGCTGTCCTGGCGGCCCGGCGAGCCGGCTCGGGCAGTTTCAGCGGCCTGGCCCCGGACGCCAGGATCCTGCCGGTCCGTGT
Source organism: Plantactinospora sp. GCM10030261 (assembly GCF_042666615.1). NCBI lineage: Bacteria > Bacillati > Actinomycetota > Actinomycetes > Micromonosporales > Micromonosporaceae > Plantactinospora > Plantactinospora sp. GCM10030261. The sequence goes on along the minus strand of NZ_JBHTDD010000018.1, from coordinate 37,952 downwards.
CCTGCCCGACCAGATCTCGGGTGAGATCCAGGTGGAGCCGGCTGTGCTCGCTCGGGGGATCACCGCGGCGGTGGACCGGGGCGCCGACATCGTCGCCGTACCGGTGCCCAGTTATACGGACAGTCCGGCCCTGCGCTCCGCGGTGAGCCGCGCGCTCGACGGTGGTGTGCTTGTCGTCGCGGCGGTGGGTGACCGGGCCGACGAGCAAGGTGGGAACCCGCCGCCCTATCCGGCGTCCTACGACGGCGTACTGGGGGTGGGGGCCATCACCCAGACCGGCGAGCGGCTGGCCTCGTCCCAGTTCGGTGCCTATGTGGACATCGTCGCGCCCGGTGGGGAAGTGGTTACCCTGCAACGCGGCGGAGGACTGACCGTGGCCAACGACACCGGTGTGGCGTGCGGCTTGGTCGCGGCGGCGGCGGCTCTGGTACGCGCCAAGCAGGGTGACCTGTCGCCGGCCGAACTGGCCAACCGGTTGACCGCCACCGCCACGCCGCCGGCCGCGGGGATCGGGCAGGGGCGGGGCATCGTCAATCCCTACGCCGCGGCGAATGACCAGCTCTCCGACGCGAGCCCCGTGGCGCTGCCGGCGGTCACCCGCGGGGACACCGGCGAGTCACCGGAGGAGATCCGCCGGCGAAAGATCGCGATGACCGGCGCGGTGCTGGCCCTCGTGGTCGTGCTCGGTGTCGTCGCGGTCGCGATGACCGTGCCGCGTGCCCGTCGACGTCGGTGGCGTCCCGCCGTGGTCGCCCCGCCGACGCGCCGGGACGAGCCGGAGGAACCGGCGCCGCCGGTCCAGCTCTTCGACGACCGCACGCCGGTCTGACCAGCCACCGACGCTCGCGGCGGGACCGATGTCCGGAGCCGGCGCAGCGTTCGGCGCTGGGTGGGCGCCGGCCGGTCAGCGGCCAGTGGCGTTGAGCGCCGGAAGCAGCGCGGCGGCCGGGTCCAGCGCCGGGCCGCTCGGGATCCGGGACACGAGAGCGGTGGGTACGGCGACCGCCTGCCCTGGCGTGTATCCCAACAGTTGCAGGGCGTCGCCGGACGGCACGGCGTACTTGATGCCGAGATCGGTGATCACATAGTGCGGGCCGGCGGCGGCGTTCGGTCCGGTCATCACCCGGACGATGGCCACCCGGCCGGCCGGCACCAACACCCGGTCGGCGAGCGCCGTCCCGCCAGCACCGCCACCGACCGTCACCGTCGCCGCGTCCGCACCGGGCAGGGTGCCGCCGACGACGAGTTGCGGTGGCGCCGCGGCGTCGCCGGTGACCGCGCAGAGTTGCTCGTCTCCGGCGGGGCTGACAAGCGTCGGTGGGGTCGCCGGTGGTTGACCGGCCGTGTTGTCGGGGCGCAACCGGGCGCTTCGCGGGGCGTCCGTCGTCTCGCTCACCCCCACGTCGATCGGCTTGGTGTTCTGGTCCGCCTGCAGGATCAGCTGCTGGACTGCCGTGATGGGAGCGAGGCCGTCGTCGAACACCAGATAGAACTGCTTGCCGGTGCCGGTGGTGGAGACCAGAACGTCGCCGATCTTGTAGGTCGGCACCGCCTTCGACGTCTCACCCCGGCCGGGCACCGGGATGGTCCCGATGTCCAGCCCCGCGGGTACCGTGTTCAGCCAGGCGGAACCGGCCTCCGCCGGGGTGGCCGCCCCGAACAGCGTCGTCACCACGACGTTCGACTGCTGCAACAGGTGCCGTCGGCCATGCCAGAGCAGATATGTCCGCTCCTGCTTGGCATCCCGTACCAGCAGGCCCTCGTCACCCAGAACCCGCCCGCCCTCGGGTGCGACCGAGACCGCGACGAGGGTGTCGTTGGCCGGCTGGCCGGCTCCCCTCCCGCCCGGTACGGCGCAGGCGCTCCACGGCAGGCCAGCTCGCTTCTTGGCCGACGGCAACGAATCCGGGGCACCCGGGATCCCTACCGTGATGCCCCGCTTCGCCTTGCCCAGCGAGTTCGCCGCCACCCGGAAGACCGGCGGATTCGGCCGTCCGGCGGCCAGCATGGCGGAGGCGTAGTTGAGTGTCGGGTGCAGGGCGTCACCGATGTAGACGAAACTGGCGCCGGTCTCCTTTTCGATGACGACCGACCCTTCGGTCCGCCACTTGTCGGTGCCGACCTTGGTGAGGATTCCGTACACCCCGAAGCCGGCCCCGACCAGGATGGCGATCATCACTCCGCCGAAGATGGCGCCGATGCCGCGCCGGAGCGGCGACTGCGCCGGATCGGTCTCCCGCATCACGAACGCGGAGATGACCCGCTGCGTCATGAACTGGTACGACTGAAGCTGATCGCGTCGAGTCGCCATCTGAGCCTTTCCTCTCCACCGGTCGCTGCCGCGTCGCCGGCCGTGCCGCGTCGCCCGCCGGCGTCAGCCGCCGATCGAGGCGAACATCCCCCGGATGGTGTTGAAAAGCCCGAACACCGCGCAGGCGAGCGGGATGAGTGCCATGATCGCGAGCACGTCGACGATGTCGGCCGTCCGTCCCAGGTACGGCGACGGGGTCCGCCGGCTGTAGGTCAGCCCGGCCGCCAGGACGGCCGCCGCGACCAGCGCGATGACCAACACGAGCAGCAGCCGCGGGGCGCCCGTGGAGACGCTCATCGTGGCGCCGAGGAGCAGCAGGGTCGCTCCGAGACCGCCACTGGCCAACAGCGGGATCCGCTGTTGGGGCAGCGCGAAGAGCCGGGCCCGGAGCAGCAGCGCCAGCACCCCGGCCCCGGACAGCAGCCCGGCCGCGGTGCTGTAGTCGACGGTGAGCAGGAAGACGATCGCCACGGCGCTGCAGACGGCGGCGGACAGCAGCAGACCGGTGAGAATCTCGGTTGCCCGGGCCACCGCGGAGAACACGTCGGCCCGTTTGGGCACCGGACGGTCACGCAGGATCTCCTCGGGGCGGTCCGGAAGTTCGGGCACCGGCAGCCGACCCAGCCAACTGGCGATCAGGGGGTAACCGGGGAGCAGCCCGAGCACCATCGTCAGCGCGATTGCTGCCGCTCCCGAGGCGGACATGCCGGCGAGGCTGAGCAGGGCGGCCAACAGCCCGGTCAGACCGGCGGCGATCCCGGCCATGAACAGCCGTTGCACGGCGGCGACACCGGTGTAACCCGCCACGCCGACCGTCAGCAACGCCGCCGAACCGAGCAGCAGACTGGTGTCGCCGAAGTCGCCGAGCGGAGCATCGGCGGACAGCACGAGCAGGCCGCCGCCGACGAACGCGTACGGCAGCGCGCAGGCGGCCAGCACGGCACCGGCGACCGCGTCGCCAACCGCCCGGGCCAGCAGCATGCCACCGACGACGAGGGCCGCGGCCAGGGCGAGCCCCACCACCGCGACCAGCGGCCAGGGTGGGCCGGACAGCAACAGCACGGCCGCACCGAGGCCGAGCGTGACCGACGCGACGGCCAGACCGCACCGGCGGGTGGCGGCGTTGCCCCAGGACCGCCCGGCCCGGCGGGCACCACCCGCGATCACCTCGACGACGTCGTCGTACGCCAGTTCCGGCCAGTCTTCCCGGGCCGGAGCGAGGTGCAGCAACTCGCCGTCGCGGACGCCCTGGGTGGACAGATTGCGGCCGGGTTCCAGCAGCGCGCCGGTGGCTCGGCGAAGCACCCAACCGCCGTGCTTGTCGCCGATGTCCCCGAGATCGTCACCAGCGTGCCGGAGGAGATGCGGAAGCAGTTCCGCGACGATCAGGTTGTCCGGCAGCGCGACGTCCATCCGTCGTTTCGGTGCCGCCACCGTAACTCTCGCCAGACCGAGACCGCCCGGGGCCGTCACGCTGGTCACCTCCCCCGCGCCCTGCGCTTGGAACCGCCGTCTTGAGCGCGCCCAACCTAGCATGTCACGGTATCCCTACCGGGGGCGTCCAACCCTGGGTAGCCGTCTATAGGATTGGCCGCGCGCCGAGCCGTGGACGCAGGGGAGGTCATGCGGTGACATCGGTAATCGTCAAGCGTCCGCCCCGCCGCCCGGCGCCGCCACTGCCGTCCGGCGAGGTGATGCTCGAGCCACCCCCGGAGACCCCCACCGCCGCTGGCAAGGGGTGGTCGCGGATGCTCATGGTGCTGCCCATGGCGGCCGGTGCCGCGGCGATGGGCCTGATGATGGGCGCCAGCGGCCGGAGTGGACCGCTGATGTACGTGGCCGGTGGCATGTACGGCGTCTCGATCATCGGCATGATGGCCATGATGTTCATGAACCAGTCCGGGCCGGGCAAGAAGGAGATGATCGAGGCCCGGCGGCAGTACATGCGCCAGCTGTCCCAGATGCGCGCGCAGATCCGCATTACGATCCGGGAGCAGCAGGAGGCCGTCCACTACCGGCACCCCGCCCCGGAGATGCTGTGGTCGACGGTCACCGGGGGCCGGCTCTGGGAGCGCCGACGCGCCGACGCCGACTTCACCGTGGTCCGGATCGGACTCGGTGACCAGGAGGTGGCGACGCCGCTGGTCCCGCCGCAGACCCGGCCCGTGGACGAACTGGAGCCGCTGTGCGCCATGGCGCTGCGGAAGTTCGTGGCCACCTACTCCGTCGTCCCGGACCTGCCGGTCGCCATCGCCCTGCGCGACTTCTCGCATGTCTACCTGCGCGGCGCCGACGGGCGGGTCCGTCCCCTGCTGCGCGCCCTGCTCGCCCAGATCGTCACCTTCCACGCCCCGGACGACCTGCTGATCGCGGTCTGCGTCGCCGAGGACCAGCGTCGGGATTGGGACTGGGCCAAGTGGCTGCCGCAGGCGCAGCACCCCGCCAAACTCGACGCCATCGGACCGATCCGGCTCTTCGCGCCGTCGGTCGCGTCGCTGGAGGCGATGCTTGACGACGTGCTGGCCAACCGGCCGCGGTTCGAGCCGTCGGCGGGGCCGGTGGCCGGTCCGCACGTCGTCGTCGTCATCGACGGCGGCTCCACCGCCGGCTCGGACCACCTGATGACCGAGGGCGGCGTGGCCGGCGTCACCATAGTTGATCTGTCGAACCAGCCCCCCCGGCTGCTCGACGAGAGCTCCGTCGTGCTGGACATCGGCCCCGAGGGCCTGATCACCGGTACCACGATGGACGGTGCCACGGAGGTCGGCCAGGCCGACTCACTGGACCTGGACAAGGCCGAGGTCCTGGCGCGGGAGCTGGCGCCGCTGCGGTTGTCCGCCACCTCGTACTCCGATGCCGGGGGTGGCGTCACCGTCGACCTCGGCCTCTCCGAACTGCTGAACCTCGGCTCGCCGTACGACTTCGATCTGGACCGGGCCTGGGCCAACCGTCCCAACCGGGACCGGCTCCGGGTGCCGATCGGGGTGGGGCCCGACGGGCGGCCCATCGAACTCGACCTCAAGGAGTCCGCGCAGGACGGCATGGGCCCACACGGCCTTCTGGTCGGCGCCACCGGTTCCGGCAAGAGCGAGCTGCTGCGAACGCTGGTGCTCGCCCTCGCTGTCACGCACAGTTCGGAGATCCTCAACTTCGTGCTCGTCGACTTCAAGGGCGGTGCGACGTTCAACTCGCTCGACCGGCTGCCGCACACCAGCGCCGTCATCACCAACCTGAAGGACCAGCTGCCGCTGCTCGACCGGATGCTCGGCGCCATCCAGGGCGAGCTGACCCGGCGGCAGGAACTGCTGCGGGACGCGGGCAACTACGCCTCCCAGCGGGACTACGAGCGGGCCCGGTCCGCCGGTGTGCCCCTCGACCCGCTGCCCAGCCTGCTGCTCATCGTGGACGAGTTCAGCGAACTGCTCAGCGACCGGCCGGACTTCGTCGACATGTTCGTGCAGATCGGTCGGGTGGGCCGGTCGCTCGGCATCCACCTGCTGCTCGCCTCGCAGAAGCTGGAGGAGGGCCGGCTGCGCGGGCTGGAGGCTCACCTGTCGTACCGGGTCGGGTTGCGGACCTTCTCCTCGATGGACAGCCGGGCGGTGCTCGGCGTTCCCGACGCGTACGAGTTGCCGCGGTCGCCGGGGCACGGCTACCTGCGGACCGGCACCGAAGGGCTGATCCGGTTCCGCGCCGCGTACGTCTCCGGGGTGATCAGGCAGGACGGCAGCCAGCCGACCGTGGGCGGTCGCCCGGTCGATCCGGTACGCGACTTCACCACCTACTATGTCGCCCCGCCACGCGACGACGCCCCCACCGAGACCGGCGAGTCCGAGGAGACAGCCGTCGGCGAGACCCTGATGGACGTGCTGGTGAGCCGGATGGAGGGTCAGGGCATGGCGGCGCACCAGGTGTGGCTGCCGCCACTGGAGGATCCGCCGACCCTGGGCCAGCTCATGGCTCCGATCGTGCACTCGCCCGAGCGTGGCCTCACCACGCAGAACCTCGACCCGCAGACCGCGCTGCATGGGATGGTCGGCATCATCGACAAGCCGTTCGAGCAGGCCCGCGAGCCGATGTGGCTCAACCTGTCCGGTGGTGGCGGCAACGTCGTGGTGGTCGGGGGCCTGCAGAGCGGCAAGACCACGTTCCTGCGTACGCTTGTCGGCAGCCTGGCGATCCGGCACACCCCGCGTGAGGTGCAGTTCTACGGGCTCGACTTCGGCGGCGGTGGTCTCATCGCGATGGCCGGCCTGCCGCACATCGGCGGGGTGGCCAGCCGGCGGAACGTCGACGCGGTCCGCCGGACGGTGGCCGAGCTGTACGGACTGATGCAGACCCGGGAGGCGCAGTTCGGCACCGACGGGATCGAGGGCATCGCGGCCTACCGGCGGGCCAAGCAGCAGGGGCGTTACACCGAGGACCAGTTCGGTGACGTCTTCTTTGTGGTGGACGGCTGGGAGACCCTCTGGAACGACTTCGAGGACCTGCGGCCGATGGTGAGCGAGCTGGCCAGCCGCGGCCTCGGTTTCGGCATCCACGTCCTCGGGTCGGCGAACCGGTGGATGGAGATCCGGCCCGCGGTCCGCGACTCGTTCGGCACGAAGATCGAGCTGCGGCTGGGCGAGCCGAGCGACTCGGTGATCAACCGCCGGGCGGCGGTGAACGTGCCGGAGGGGACCCCCGGCCGAGGGCTCACCCCGGACGGGTTCCACTTCCTCACCGGCATCCCCCGGCTGGACGGGGTGCAGCGGGTGGACGACCTGTCCGACGCGGTCTCCGAGTTCGTCAAGTACGCGCAGGCGTACTGGAACGGTCCGCCGGCGCCGGCGGTCCGGTTGCTGCCGGCCGAGTTGCCGTACGCCGCCCTGCCCGCGCCCCGGCGTGGCCGGCTGCCGATCGGTATCGCCGAGACCGATCTGGGCCCGGTGTATCTCGACTTCGACGCCGAGCCGCACGTGCTGCTGTTCGGCGACATCGAGAGCGGCAAGAGCGGGTTCCTGCGCAGCCTGGCCACTTCGATCATCACCAGTTACCAGCCCAGCGAGGCGCGGCTGATCCTGGTGGACCAGCGGCGCAGCATGCTGGGGTCGGTCGAGACCGAGCATCTCATCGGCTACGGCACCTCGCAGCAGACCACCGCCGACCTGGTCAAGCAGGTGGCCACGGTGATGCAGGAGCGGTTGCCCGGCCCGGAGGTGACGCAGGAGCAGTTGCGCAACCGGAGCTGGTGGTCGGGGCCGGAGCTGTACCTGCTGGTAGACGACTACGACCTGGTGGCCAGCGCCTCGGTGAACCCGCTCGCCCCGCTCCTGGAGTTCCTGCCCCAGGCCCGGGACATCGGCCTGCACGTGGTGATCACTCGCCGGATCGGCGGCGCCAGCCGGGCGATGTTCGACCCGGTGATCGCTCGGATCCGGGAACTCGCTTCGCCGGGTCTGATGCTCTCCGGTCCCAAGGAGGAGGGGCCGCTGTTCGGCAACATCAAGCCGCAGCTGCTGCCGCCGGGCCGCGGTTGGCTGATCACCCGCCGGGACGGCGCCCGGCTCGTGCAGCTCGCCTGGATGCCGCCGGCCGGCTGAGTGCGCGGAATGCCCCTCGCTCCACGCTGAGCGTCAGCGAGGGGCCCGCATTCAGCGGCGCGGCGTACCGATCTGCTGCCGTTCCGCCTCGGTCTGCGCGCACCACAGGTATCGCTCCGTGCCGCCGCTGGCGGTGGCCAGCATGTCCTCGTTCATCATCTGCAGGTAATGGTTCGTCGGACCGGTCAGCCGCAACGCGCTCACCGCCAGCGAAGCCTCCGCGGCGTCGAGCCGTTGCATGATCGCCAGATCGGCCGCCTGCACGGTCGGCAACCCGCGGCGGTCCAGCCGGCGCAACACGGTGAGGTGGGTCTGCCAGGCGCCTAGCGGTTGCGGGGCGGAGGCGCCGGTGACGCCGAGGTCGTGGACGACGAGAACCGGCTGGTGCGCGGTCGCGTTGAAGGCGAGGTGCTGCTCGGCGGCGAAGATGGTCACCCGGTCCTGCCGCCCGGTCGCGCGTTCGCCGAACCCCTGCCAGAGGAACGGCTCGGCCGTGATCACGGCGACCCGGGCGCCCAGGGCGAGCGCTCGGAACGCGATGAGCTTGCCGGCCCACACCCCGCCGATGACCGCGACCCGGGTCGGTTCGTACCGGAAGAACGGGACCGCGACCGCCGCCTTCTGCTGGTCGACTCCGAGGATCAGCCCGTTGGCGGAGGCCGGTGTCCGGAACCGGGCGAGCGCCGGGACGGACACCAGGTGGGATTGGATGTGTAGCCGGGAGAGCCGGCCCGGCGCGCCCGCGTCCTCGGGCGCGGACGGGTCGGGCGTGGGGGGCCGGTTCTCCTGGCCGGCTTCGGTGGCCGACCGTGGCTGCGCCAGAGGGGTGGCGCCGGAAACCGCTCGGGTCGAGCGTGCGGCGACCGCCTGGGCGGCGGCCTGTGCGGTGGCCACCGGAGCGGCGGCCTGCTGCTGTGCCGGTGCCGGAACGGGCGGCGCGGGGATGGCGGCCTCCCGGCCGACCACGGTGCCCGAGTGCGCAGCCTGCTGGGGGACGGCTGTCTGGTGCGGCGGGGGCGCGGCGGCCATCGCCGCGGATTGGACGCCGGCCCGCCCGACCCCTGGAGGGTTCGGTACGGCCGGACCCGCCGGGCTGCCGGGACCACCCGGCGCCGCGTCGGCGCCCTGGTCCGGCCGGACGGAGGCGCGACCGACGGACGGCCGGACCGGGTTCGGTGGCGCCGGGTACCGGTCGTCACCGCGGTGGTGGTCGGGTCCCTGGCTCATCGTGGTCCGCCCCCCGTCGGGGCGGAGGCGTACACCGCCGGCCCCTGTTCGCCGTCGACCGGGAACAAGTCGGCCCCCGCCTGCCGGGCGCCGGTGCCCACCAGGTGGGCGACCTGGCCCAGTTCGGCGGCGGGTGCGGCGATCCGGACCAACCCGCGCAGGTCCAGCAGACCGGAGCGCGGCTCCGGCATGAGGGTCAGCGCGATGGTGCTCATGGCGGCCGGCACCCCGGTCATCGCGCGCAGCACGGTGCCCACCTGGTCCACCTCCGGCCAGGTCCGCACCCAGAAGGTGCGGTGCGTCAGCCGGGCCGAGTGCCACTGGGTCCAGTCTTCCCTGGGCCGCACCGGCTCGGTTATCTCGGCGAGCGGCTCCAGATCGCAGGATCGCGCCAGGGCGTGCACCAGCGCCTCGGCGTCGAGCAGGCGATGCCCTAGCCGATGACGGGTGAGCGACCGGGCCACCCGGCGGGCCAGCGCCGCGGTCAACGCCGGCGCCTCGTCCAGGGCGCTGCCGTCCTGACCCATCGCCTCGGCGAGCGATCGGGCGTCCAGCCGTACCGTGAGCCAGGTGGTCTGGTCAGCCGGGATCTGCTCGCCGCCGAAGTTGGCGATCAGATGCCGGTACGAATATCCGGCCGGCACCGACGGGTGGGTGTCCACGCTGGGCGCGGGAACGGTCTGCACGACCACCTGGAGTACGGCGCCGGGCTGGTCGACGTCCATCAGCGCCTCGGCCAGCGTGTCGACGGGCACCTCCGTGGGGCTGTCGCCGGGAGCCCGGCTCACCTCGGCGACGGCGTACCAGCCGGCGGAGTCCCGGGCCACGCCGACGCGCGCACCGCTGGGCGTCTTCACGTCCTCGACGGACAGGCCGGGCGCCAACACCCGGAGCGCGTCCAGTCTGCGGTCACCGGTCGTCCCACCGGGATTGCGGCGCCGGCGCCGGTGGTCCCGCCGGATCAACCGCCGTTCCAGCCACCATCGGCCGCGATGCCTGGCCAGCGCCAGGGCGAGCAGCAGAACCGCCGCGACGCCCGCCCCGATCACGACAGCGATTCCGCTGGCGAGGCTGGCCAGTACCGCCACGATGGCGGCCTCCACGGCAAGCAGCTGCATCACGTGCAGCGAGCCGAGGTGGCCGGGCCGCCGCCGGGGACGCAGCACGGCCTCCGCCGTACCGGTCCGGACGACGTCGCGAGCCGGCTGTGGCGCGCTGGCGACGGTGTTGCCGTTCCGCTCGGTCATGCCGGCTCCTACCCCCTGCCTCGCCCGCTCGGGACGCCACCCGTGGCCCCCTCAGGGTGCCACCTCATCATAGAAGTCCGGCTTGGCCCGTCGGCCCGCCCCGCCGTCCACCGTCGGCGTCGGCCCCCGGGCCGCGCGCCGGGAGCCGTGCCCGTCGCCGCACCGGCCGCTCCACCGTGGCCGGTCGGCCGCTCAACTCATCGGGTGGCGGCCAGGAGGTCGTCGAGCATGAGGGTCCGCAGGTCGTCCCGGCTCGGCATCCGGCCGAGCGCCCGCAACCGACCGGACTGGGCCTTGCGCATACCCTCGATCAGCTTCCGGGCCTCGCGGGCGTTGCCGAAGTTGCGGTCCCGTTCGATCTGGCTGAACCACTCGTGCAGGGCCTCGTCCAATCCCTCGCCGAGCAGGTAGTCGTCGTTGCCGGCGATGCGCCGGACGATCAGGACGAGTTCGTCCGGGTCGTAGTTCTCGAACTCCAGGGTCTTCGCGAACCGGGACGCCAGGCCGGAGTTGGCGTCGAGGAAGTCCAGCATCTCGGTGGTGTAGCCGGCGACGATCACGGCCACCTTGTCCCGGTGGTCCTCCATGAGCTTCACCAGGGTGTCGATCGCCTCCTGGCCGAAGTCCGCACCCGTGCCGGCGGACCGGGACAGGGTGTACGCCTCGTCGATGAACAGGACGCCGCCCATCGCTTCCTCGAACACAGAGTTGGTCTTCTCCGCGGTGTGCCCGATGTACTGGCCGACCAGGTCCCGCCGGGAAACCTCCTTGAACTGCCCGTTCGGCAGCACGCCGAGGGCCTTGAGTAGTTGGCCGTAGACCCGGGCCACGGTGGTCTTACCGGTGCCCGGCGCACCGGTGAAAATGAGGTGGTGGCTGGCCGCACCGACGGCCAGCCCGGCGTTGCGCCGCCACTCGTTCACCTGGATCTCGTCGATGAGCGCCCGCACCTCGCTCTTCACGCTGGCCAGGCCGATCATCGAGTCGAGTTCGGCGAGCAGCTTCTCCACCTTCTCGGCGTCCTGGTGGGTCGCTCCCTCGACGGCCGCGATCCCGACCTTGGGGGCGCCGCCGGCACCGTCGAACGCCTTGATGGTGGGGGTGGCGCCCTCCTCCACCTGGATGCCGGGGGGCGCGGTGTCCTCCACCCGGGTGCCCGTGACCGATCCGGCACAGCCGGCGCCGAACAGGATCCCGACACCGCTGGTGTCGTGCACCCAGCTGTCCACAATGGTGGGGGAGCTGCCGTGGGCCACCGCGATGCCGACGTCCCCGGTGCGGAAGATGTCGCTGCGCTCGATCGTGGGCCGGCCGCCCTGGTACACGTACAGCCCGCGGTAACCGCAGTCCGCCACGGTGCTGTTGCGGATCGTCGGGTTGGCGCCGAGCCGGACGATGATCCCGTCGTCGGAGACGTCCCGCACCTCGCACTTGTCCAGCAGGCCCTCCGCGTCCTCGAACACGAAGCCGTGCTGGCCACCGGGGATCCGTACGTCGGTGGCGGTGAGGGCGGCACCGTCGGTGACGCTGACGCCCGCCCCGTACCGCGCGCTCGCCTCGCAATTCTCCACCGTCAGTCGCCCGCCGCGGGCGCTGACGGCCGGATAATCCGCCGCCTTGAGCACCAGGCCGCGCAGCGTGAGATCGGCGCCGACGGACGCGACCGCCGGGCCGCCGGCCTCCGTCGCGTCGATCGTCACCGAACCGGCCTCGCCGGCGGCGGTCAACGTCACCGCCGCCCGGCTGACCCGCACGGCCTCGGTGTAGGTGCCGGCGTCGATGCTGATGACGGTGCCGTCGGTGGCGATTTCGAGGGCGTCCCGGATCGTCGGGTACGCCCCGGCCTGCTGTGCCGAGACGGTAAGTGTGCGCGCCATGGCTCCACTCGGTGGGTTCGGTCGGAGGGAATCCTGTGTCGAGGCTACCGGTGCCGGAGCACCGGCGGAATCGACGACCGGGCCTGTGTCAAAGTCGCTGGCCGGCCCGGGACTGTGACATCGGGCCCCAGGTTACCCGCCGCCCGAATGACGTGATCATCGCCCGGCTCGGGCCCGCCGCCGGGTCGTCTGTGGCTCAGTTGACCGGCTCGGCCATGGCGTGCAGCAGCGTCCGGATGGCGTCCCGCAGGTCGGCCCGGTGCTCCGGGGTGCCCGGTGGCGGTGCGGTGCGGGCCCCGGCGCCGATGAGCCGGTCGAACAGCAGGCCGTCGACGAAGGAGACGAACCAGACGCCGGCCCGGTCCGGGCGTGGGTGTCCCATCCGGCCGAGTAGGGCCCGGGCCTGCGCGCGGGAGGCGTCGCCGTGCGCCAGGATTCGCCGCAACTCGGGATGGTGGTTGGCCTCCAGCAGGCAGGCGTACCGGGCCAGGGTCCGCTGCCTCCCGGTGCTGAGCCAGGCGTCCAGGGTGGCCGCGATGCCGGTGGCGAGGTGGTCGAGGTCGGCGGTGGACAGCGGGGTCGGGTCCACCGGCGGTTCCGGTCCGTCGGGGAGCTGGTTGGCCGCCAGGTCGGCCCGGTCGAGGTCGGCGACGCGCCGCACCACCGCCTCGACGAGCGCCCGGCGGGTCCGCAGGTACGCGGAGGTGGTGCCCAGCGGTACGCCGGCTCGCGCGTCGACGGCCCGGTGGGTCAGCCCGCGCATGCCGCCCTCGGCGACGATCTCGATCGCGGCGTCCGCGAGCAGCGCGATCCGGTCACCGCGTGCCGCCACGTCGCACCCCTTCCGTCGGCCGTTCTACGGATGTAGTATGCCACTTCTACATCTGTAGAAGGAGTGATGAGAGATGAGCGTGCGCAACGCCGTCGTGATCGGCGGCGGCATCGGCGGGCTCGCCGCCGCGGTCGCCCTGCACCGTGGGGGGTCGCAGGTCACGGTCCTGGAACGGGCGGCCGAGATCCGGGCGGTGGGTGCCGGCATCACGCTGCAGGCGAACGCGGTGCGCGCGCTGGAATCGCTCGGGCTCGCCGAGGCCGCGTGCGCCGCCGGGGCAACGGGGGCCACCGGCGGCGTGCGCGACCGGCGTGGCCGGTGGTTGTCCCGGGTGGACCACGCGGACATGGTCCGGGTGCTGGGCACCGACGCGATCGGCATCCACCGCGCCGACCTGCACGAGGTGCTGCGTTCGGCGCTCCCGGCGGCGGCGCTGGTGACCGGTGCCGAGGTGGTGGACGTCGATCCCGGCGACCCGAGAGATCCGGCCGCCCTCGCCACCGTCCACGTCCGCCGTGCCGACGCGCCGGAGAAGATGACCGCCGAACTGGTGGTGGCCGCCGACGGCATCTGGAGCACGGTCCGCGGCAAACTCTGGCCGGACCTGCCGGACCCGGTGTACGCGGGCACCACCGCGTGGCGAGGTGTCGTGGCGGTCGACGGGCCGATGCCGGTGGCCATCACGTGGGGACCGGGCGCCGAGTTCGGGATGGTCCCGATCGGCGGTAACCGGATCTACTGGTTCGGCGCGGTCAACTCGCCGCCCGGTGACCGCCGGCCGGACGAACTCGCCACGGTGCGGGACCGGTTCGGCTCCTGGCACGATCCGATCCCGGCGCTGCTCGCCGCCACCGAGCCGGACGCGGTGCTCCGGGACGACCTGCACCATCTCGCCACGCCGTTGCCCAGCTACGTCGCCGGCCGGGTCGCCATCCTCGGTGACGCGGCGCACGCGATGACGCCGAACCTCGGGCAGGGAGCCGCCCAGGCCCTGGAGGACGCCGTGATCCTGGCCGCCACCTGCGGAGTCCCGGCCGACGCGGGGCAGCACCACAACGCGACCGCGGGCGGCTCCGACCTGGCTGCCGCGCTCGCCTCGTACGACCGGACGCGCCGGCCCCGCTCCCAGGAGGTCGCCCGCGCCTCGGCTCGGATCGGCCGGATGGGCCAGCAACTGGCGAATCCGGTGCTGGTGGCGATGCGCGACGCGGCGATGCGGATGACCCCGCCGAGCGCCGCGCTGCGCTCGATGACCCGCTACGCGGCCTGGCGACCGCCGGGCTGAGCCGGCTCGGCCGGCGCCGGCGGCGTCGGGTCACCGGGCTGAGCCGGCTCGGCCGGCGCCGGCGGCGTCGGGTCACCGGGCTGAGCCGGCTCGGCCGGCGCCGGCGGCGTCGGGTCACTCGGCTGGTCCCGCCGCAGTCCCAGGCCGAGCGCGACGGTGAGCAGGACGACGATCGTCGCGCCGATGCCGGCGGTGACGATCAACGCCGAGGTGAACGCGGTCCGTGCGGCGTCGAGCAACTCGGCCGCCTGCTCGGCGGGTAGCCGTCCGGCGAGCACCGTGGCGGCGGCGATCGTCTCCCGGGCAGCGTCGGTGTCCGGACCGGCCAGCGGGTCGCCCGTGGGCCATGGCGTCCCGGCCATGCCGCTGCGGTAGACGGCCGCACCGACGCTGCCCAGCAACGCCATGCCGAGAGTGGAACCGAACACGTTGACGGTCTCCGACACGGACGCCGCCGAGCCGGCCCGCTCCGGTGGTGCCGATCCGACCACCATGCCGGTGCCGAGCACGAACAGCGGCCCGACCCCGAGCGCGACGACGGCGACCCCGGCCGCCACCAACGGCACCGAACCGGTGTTACCGACCGTGGTCACCGCGACGAGCCCCACGACGGCGCAGCCCAGGCCGGTGAGCATCGTCCGGGCCGGGGTGAGCCGGCGCAGCGCCAGCGGAGCCAGCAGGGTGCCGGCGGCGATGCCCAGCCCGGTGGGCGCCTGCCACAGGCCGGCCGCGCCCGGCGAGAGCGCGCCGACGCTCTGCACCCACTGGGTGCTCAGCAGGCCCAGCCCGGCGAGGGTGCCGGAGGCGACAAGCATCGCGGGCAGCACCACCCGGATCGCCGGGAGCCGCACCAGCCCCAGGTCGAGCAGCGGGTTCGTGAGGCGGAGCTGCCGCCGGA
Organism: Plantactinospora sp. GCM10030261; assembly: GCF_042666615.1. Lineage (NCBI taxonomy): Bacteria > Bacillati > Actinomycetota > Actinomycetes > Micromonosporales > Micromonosporaceae > Plantactinospora > Plantactinospora sp. GCM10030261. Next base: position 22,693 of record NZ_JBHTDD010000018.1, on the reverse strand, counting down.
CGAAAACCACGCCGACGGCCAGGCCGACGGCGATCGCCGCGGCGGGCCGGACCGGGCCGGTCCCGCCGCCCACCGCGAACTCCTTCACGCCGTACACGACGGGCAGGATCGCGCCCAGCGAGAGCAGCACGCTGAGCAGGTCGAGCCGGCCGGCGTCCGGGTTGCGGTACTCGGGCAGCAGCATCGGACCGACCACCAGCAGCACCACCATCACGGGAACGGCGAGCAGGAAGACCGAGCCCCACCAGAAGTGTTCGAGCAGGAGGCCACCGACCACCGGTCCGAGTGCGGCGCCGCCGAACTGGCAGGCGGCCCAGAGCGAGATGGCCCGGGCGCGCTGCCGACTGTCGCGGAACATGTTGCTGATCAGGGCGAGGGTGGACGGAGAGATGCTGGCTCCGGCCACGCCGAGCAGCGCCCGCGCCACGATGAGCCAACCGGCGCCTGGTGCGTAGGCGGCCAGGACCGAGGCGGCGGTGAAAGCCACCGCGCCGATCAGCAGCAGCCGGCGACGGCCGATCCGGTCACCGAGCGTCCCCATGGTGACCAGGAACCCGGCGAGCAGGAAGCCGTACGCGTCGGAGATCCAGAGCTGCTGGCTGCTGGTTACTCCGAGGTCGGCGCTCAGGTGCGGCAGCGCCAGGAACAATGCCCCGATGTCCAGCGCCACCAGCAGGGTGGGCAGGGCCAGTGCCGCCAGTCCGAGCCATTCCCGGCGACCGGCCCGGACCACCGGGTGGGTCGGTATCACCTCGTGCATCGCTTCGTCCTCTCCGTCGCGCGCCCGCTCGGGGCCCTCGTGTGGAGAGGTCGGAGTGGATCGGCGGGATCCGACACGGCTCACTCCATGCCGGCGTCCTCCGGCGTGCCCCGGGCCAGGCCGGCCAGGGTCGCCAGCGCGCCGCGCAGCGCGGTGTGGGGTGGGGAGGCGAGCGCCAGTCGTACCGCGTGGGGAGACCGGGACCGGCCGACGGCGAACGCGGCGGCCGGGGTGACGGCGATGCCGCGGCGGGCGGCCGCCGCGACGAACGTCTCCGCCCGCCACGGCTCGGGCAACCGCCACCAGCAGTGGTACGAACCGGCGCCGGCGCGTACGTCGAAGTCGGCAAGCACGTCCCGGACGATCGCCTGCCGGGCGGCGGCGTCCCGGCGCTTGCCCTGCTGCACGGTGGCCACCGTCCCGTCGGCGATCGCGGCGGTGCCGGCGGCCAGGGCGAACCCGGTCGCGGCCCAGCCGCCGGACCGGACGGCCGTGCCGACGCGTTCGACAAGGGCGCCGGGCGGCACGAGGAAGCCCAGGCTGAGTCCCGGCGCGAGGCGCTTGGACAGGCTGTCGACGAGCAGCACGAGGTCCGGCGCGAGCGCGGCCAGCGGGGACTGGTCGTCGCGGAGGAAGGCGTAGATCCCGTCCTCGATCGCGGGCAGGGCCAGGTCGCGCAGCGCGTCGGCGATCTCCGCGCGTCGCCGGGGTGGCATGGTGACGCCGACCGGGTTGTGCAGGATCGGTTGCAGGTACACAGCGTGCAGCGGGGTCGCGGCGTGCGCGGCGCGCAGGGCGTCGGGCAGCAGGCCGTCGTCGTCCATCGCGATCGGCACCAGCGACAGGCCCAGCCGGGTCGCGAGGGCCTTGACCACGGGATAGGTCAGTTCCTCCACGCCCAGCCGGCCGCCGAACGGGACCTGGGCGGCGATGGCGGCGGCGATCGCTTGCCGCCCGTTGCCGGCGAACAGCAGGTGCCGAGGGTCGGGGGACCAGCCGTCCCGGGTGAGCAGGTCGGCGACCAGGTCCCGGGCCCGTGGCGTGCCGGCCACGCCGACCGGGCGGACCGCTGCCGCCAGCACCTCCGGGGTGAGCAGTGGTCGCAGCGCCCCGGCCAGCAGGGCCGCCTGCTCGTCCACCGCCGGGAAGTTCATCTCCAGGTCGACAGCGGTGCCGGCCGGCTCGGCGAGTGCCGGTTCCGGGGCTGGTGCCCCACCCCGGACGAACGTCCCACGTCCCACCTCGCCGACCACCAGGCCGCGCCGGACCAGTTCCTGGTAGACCCGAGCCGCGGTGGACGGGGCGATTCGCCGGTCGCGGGCGAACCGGCGCTGCGGGGGAAGGCGCGCGCCGGCCCGCAGCCGGCCGGCCGCGATGTCGGCCGCCAGCGCGTCGGCGATGGTCCGGAAGTCGTCTCTCATTGCTCCGAGTGCAATTGGAAGTATTGCACTCGAATATTGCCCCTCATAGCCTCGATACGTCAACCCCGGCCAGGAGGAGGTCCGCGGATGCCTTCCGCAACGATCAACGGCATCACCATCGCGTACGAGGACACGGGCGACGGTCGTCCGCTCGTCCTCGTGCACGGGCATCCGTTCGACCGGTCCATGTGGCGGCCCCAGATCGAGCGGTTCGGCGCGGCGGGCTACCGGGTCATCGCCCCCGACCTGCGCGGCTACGGCGCCAGCGGCGTCGTGCCCGGCAAGACTCCGCTCACCACCTTCGCCACCGACCTCGCCGGACTGCTCGATCATCTCGGCGTGACCGGAATCGTCCTCGGTGGACTGTCCATGGGCGGGCAGATCGTGATGGAGTTCCAGCGGCTGTTCCCGGAGCGGGTGCGTGGGCTGCTGCTCGCGGACACGACCGACGCCGCGGACACCGAGCAGGGCCGCCAGTTGCGGGTGGAGACCGCGGACCGGGTGCTGCGCGACGGCATGGCGGCGTACGCGGACGAGTTGCTGCCCCGCATGCTCGCCGCCGACACCATCGCGAACCGGCCGGAGGTCGCCGCCCATGTGCTGGCGATGATGCGGGGGACCCCGGCGGCGGGAGCGGCGGCCGCGCTGCGGGGTCGCGCCGAACGGCCCGACTACGCCGACGTGCTCGCCGGTGTCGCGGTGCCGGCCGTCGTGGTGGGCGGCACCGAGGACGGCTACACCACGGTCGACGAGATGCGGGCGATGACCGGCCGCATTCCCGGCGCCAGCCTCACGGTGATCCACGGTGCCGGCCACATGCCGAACCTGGAACGGCCCGAGGAGTTCAACCGGGCCGTCGCCGCGCTGCTCGGGGCGGTCGGCGACCGCTGATCGGGGTACGGCCGCTCCTGACCCACTCGATCTCCTGACCCACTCGATGTCCTGACCCACTCGGTGTCTTGGCCCGCTCGGTGTGCGGTATGTCGCGGGGTTGGCGGTGCCGGAACCGCCCGACATGCCGCACACCGAGTGGATCTTGGGACCGGGGGATCCGGGTCGGCGGCTCGGGTCGGCGGCTCGGGTCGGCGGCGACCCGGCGGGCGGCTGGCTTCGTCACGGGCTGGCGGCGAGGAAGATGAACGCGGCCAGCAGCGAGAGGTGCACCCCACCCTGCAACAGGGTCGCCCGCCCGGGGACGACGGTCAGGACACCAGCGACGACGGTGAGGGCGAGCAGCGTCATCTGGGTGCCACCGAGGCCGAGTAACAGCGGTCCGTCGAGCCAGATCGACGCGATGGCGATGGCCGGGATGGTGAGTCCGATGCTCGCCATCGCGGAACCCAGCGCCAGGTTGAGGCTGATCTGCACTCGGTCGTTGCGCGCCGCCCGGGACGCGGCGAGCGTCTCCGGCAGCAGCACCAGCAGCGCGATGATCACACCGACAAAGCTGTGTGGCAGCCGCGCCGCGGCCACCCCCGACTCGATCGCCGGCGACACCGTCTTGGCGTCCCCGACAACCGCGATCAGCGCCACGACGAGCAGGGCCAGGCTGGTCAGCGCCGCGCCGTTGGACGGCGGGTCGGCGTGTTCCTCGGCCTGCACGACGGCGCCCTGCCGGTCGACCGGCAGGAAGTAGTCGCGGTGCCGTCCGGTCTGCACCAGCACGAACAGCCCGTACAGGCCGAGCGAGGCGACCGCCGCGAAGGCGAGCTGGGCAGGGGAGAACTCCGGGCCCGGCCGGCTGGTGGTGAAGTTGGGGACGACCAGGCTGAGCGTGGCGAGGGTGGCCACGGTGGCCAGCGCGCCGCCGGTGCCCTCCGGGTTGAACATCGCCACCCGGCGACGCAGGGCGCCGATCAGCAGTGCGAGTCCCAGGATGCCGTTACAAGTGATCATGACGGCGGCGAAGACGGTGTCCCGGGCGAGTGACTGGGTCTTCTCACCCCCGCTGATCATCAGTGTCACGATGAGGGCTACCTCGATCACCGTGACCGCCACCGCGAGCACCAATGACCCGTACGGTTCGCCGACCCTATGTGCGACCACCTCGGCGTGGTGCACGGCGGCCAGCACCGCGCCGGCCAGGAACAGCGCCGTTACCGCCACAACCGCCGGCGGGAGTTCCCGACCCCAGGTGAGGATCAGCACGATCAACGCCACGACGGGTACGACGAATGTCCAGTCGGTGATCCGGGCACGGAGTTGGGCGATCATGAGATCAACTTTGCCAGATCAGAGGTCGGAAGGGCAGGCTGCCGCTGTTCGGCGTTCCGCGCCACACCGGCCCGCGGGAGCGGTCAGCTCTCCGCGAACCGGTACAGCACGAAGTCCTTCCCCGAGCCGCAGACGAGCGCCTCGGCGCTCCACGAGCAGGAGGCGGTGCGGACGTCGGCCAGCAGCCCCAACTCGCGGGGCTTGCCGGTGTGCCCGCCGAGCCACGCCACGCTGTGGTCGCCCTCGCTGGTGCTCGGCGGCTGCGCGAAGGCCAGCAGGTTCCCGTTGTCGAGCTTCACGGCGACGCCCTGGCGGTCGGCACGAAGTACCGCGCCCGACTCGTCGAACAGGGTGGTCGAGGGCTGAGGGGACGGGCGTCCGGCCAGCAGCCGGGTTCCGAGCGGCACCAGGGTCCGGGCGTTCGGCGCCGGCCACGACACCGCGCCTTCACCTTCGGCGCCCGCCACCACCCGCGCGCTAGCCGCCTCGAAGTTGTTCGTCTCCAGTACGCACGCCCGGTGCTCGCCGCACGCCACCAGCGCCTCCGGCCGCCGCTGGTCGCCCTCGGCGACGTACAGCGCCGTCGGTTCCCCCAGCGACGTCAGGTCGTACGCGAGGAGCCGGTACCCGCCGTCCCTGTTCGCCACGTACAGGCGGTCACCATGCGCCGCCACCAGATCGTCGTGGTCCGCGACGTCGGTCCGGCTCCGCAGGATCCGCCCGCTCGACATGTCGATCAGACGGACCGATCGGTCGGCGCCGACCTGGACAAGCTGGCCACCGTCACCGAGCCAAGGCGCCCGGGGCGTCCCGTCGGGAAAGGCCGAGCCACCGGCGGCCTCGTCGGTGCCGACCAGGTGAACGCTGGTGGCCGCCCCGTCGTATGTGTCGCGTGGGTTGTCGTGCGTCCAGCGCGGGTCGCCGCCCTTCAGATCAAGGCCGATGAGCTGGTCCTCGTGCCGGTCGAGGAGCACCGCCACCTCGGCGCCGAAGAGAAGTTCGTCGTCACCGTGGATGGTGCGGTCCCACCGCGTCCCGCCGGTGGTGGCGTCGAGGACCTCGAGGGGCCGCGGGTCGTCGCCGGTCTCCGCACCGAGGACCGCGACTGCGCTGGGCAGCGCCACGATCCGCCCCCAGTCGTCCGCCTCGGTCCGGGTCTCCCGACGCCAGGTCTCCGCGCCGGTCCGGGCGTCCACCGCGACCACCGCCAGCCGGTCGTCGTCGATTGAGTACGCCAGGTAGGCGCGGTCGCCGAGCACCGCCGTGAACATGTCGCGGGGCCGCTCGTCGGCCGCCGGGATCCGCTCCACCTCGTTGAGGCTCTGGTAGTCCAGCTCCGGGTGGCGGTCCCGGGTCAGGTAGAGGACGGCCGCGGTGGCGACCCCGGCGAGGGCGGCCACGGCACCGAGCGTGATCCAGAGTGCTCGGCGGTGGAACACGCCGGACCGGGCCGGGGCACCGGGGAATCCGCCGGGGGTGGGAGATGCCGGCGGGCCGGAGAAGGGTTGGACGGGTGTCGGCCCGTCGAGCGGCGGCGCGGCGGGCCCGGTCCTCGGCGTCGGCACACCGTTTCGGGCGGCCGGCGGGGACGCCAGCACATCGGGTGGCGTCGGTGGTTCGGCGTGCGCGGGTGGCGTCGGCAGGCCGGCGTGTGCGGGCGCCGCTGGTGGTATCGGCGGACCGGCCGGTGCCGCCGGCCGGCCGGCCTGCGCGGGCGCCGCGGGTGGTGTCGGCGGACCCGCCGGCACCGGCACCGGTCGCCGGGTGGGCAGGTCCGTGAGGGCGCCCTCGGCCACCGGCAGTTCCGGCTGTTCTCCGACGGTCGGCGCCACCCCGAGTTCGGCGTGCAGCATCCGGGCCACCAGCGGCACCCGGGACGAGCCGCCCACCAGGAACAGTCCGGCGAGCTGGTCCGGGGTGAGCCCCGCGGCGGCCACCACCTCCCGGGTCTCCGCCACCGCCCGGCTCAGCAGCGGAGCGGCCAGCCGCTCCAGATCCTCCCGGGTCAGCCGTACCGTCTCCTCCAGTCCCGGCACGGCGACCGGCGCGACGGTGCCGCGGGACAGCATCTCCTTCGCTCCCCGGATGTTCTCCCAGAACTGGTGTCGGTCCCGCCACCCGGATGTCGTCTCGGGAGCGGTCAACCGCTGCCAGACGGCCGGATTCCCGTCGGCGATCCGCTGCCCGACGAGCAGCACCAGCGCCGCGTCGAGGTCCAGGCCGCCGAGGTCCCCGACGCCGCCGGCGGCGGCGACCGTGAAGCCCGAGTCGCCCCACGGATCGGCGCCCTCGTTGCGGACCACGGCGATGTCGAGTGTGCCGCCACCGAAGTCGAAGACCGCGATGGCCGCCCCGACCGGCACCGGTCGCAGCAACACCTCGGTGTAGTACCGGGCGGCCGCCACCGGTTCGCGTAGCAGCCGGGTGCCGATCGGGATCGGGCCGGACATCGTGTGCTCGGCGGCCGGCGGCCAACCGGCGCGGACCAGGGCATCGGCCAACACCCGACGGCGCCGCTCGTCCCACGTCGCCGGGCAGGTGATCACGGCCGGGGGAAGGAAACCCACCGCCGACACCGCGGCGTCGGCGATGGTCCGCAGGATCGCGGCGAACAGTTCCGCCGGGTCGTATTCGCGGTCACCGAGCAGTACGCCGGGCTCGTCGACGCGTCGCTTGGGGTTCGGTTCGAAGCGGATCGGATCGGCCTGCGCCAGTCGCTGCGCGTCCCGGCCGACGTGCAGCAGTCCATCCTGATCCGCGTACACCCCGGACGGCAGGATGGGCTGCCCGTCGATCAGTAGTGGCCGGGTCCGCCCGTCCGGCCGGCGAAGCACGGCCACCGTGTTGGACGTCCCGAGGTCGACGCTCAGGGCGAACCCGTCGTGCTGGTCTGCCATCTGTGGAATTCCTCCGCGCGACTTGGCACCGGCTCCGCATGGTACGCAGCGGGCCCGGTGCCTGATCAGTCGGTCAGTCGAAGGCAGGGCGTCGGGCGCGATGGTCGCCGCGGGGCGGGGTGCGGTCCGGGTCGCCGCTGCCCCCGGGGATCACGCGGATCGGGCTGGCGTGAGCATCGAAGCGAGTCGCTCGGCCACCGGCGGCGCGTGCAGGTGCAGCCGTGCCACGTTTATGGCGTCCGCTCCCACCACGGCCAGCAGGGCCAGCGTGCCCACCGCGTACACGCTCAGGTAACCGGAGTCGTTGCGGACGGTCGACTGCCGAAACGAACCCTGACCCAGCCGGTGGCCGATCTGCCGACCGAGGCCATAGCTGCTCGCGGCGAGTGCCGCCAGGTCGTCGGCGTCGTCGCCGGTCGTCAGGTTGTGCGCGATGAGCAGGCCGTCCACCCCACCGAGGACGCAGCCACCGACGCCGGGGACCTGCACGCGCAACTCGGCCAACTCGCCGGCGATCGCCGGGTACGGCAAGGAGGGGTCACCGGCCAGCGACGGTGGGTACGGCTGGGGAGCGGGCTGGTGTCCGGGCCGTCGAGCGACGCGGCGGGGCAGTGTGCCGTTGTCGCCCACCCTCACACCTCCAGGCTCGCCTCGAGGGAGCGGAGCTGGTGCCGGGCGAGCGCCAGGTTGGAACGGTTCTTGCTGAGCATCAGGTAGAGGAACAGCCCTTTGCCGTTGCGGCCGGTGAGCGGCCGGATCAGGTGGTACTGGCTGCCCAGCGTGATCAGGATGTCCTCGATCTCGTCGTTCAGCTTCAGCATCTCGATGGTGCGCATCTTGGCGCGTACCACGTCGGTGTTGCCGGCGGCGGCGATCGTCAGGTCGACGTCGCCACCCCCGGCGACGCCGAGCGTCATCCCGCTGTTGTAGTCGACGAGCGCCACGCCGATCGCGCCGTCGATGCCCATCGCGTTCTTGAGCGCGACGTCGAGGTTTCCCACGGTTGTTCTCCCAGGGTTCGGTGCTGGCACTGCCGCTCCAAGCAGGGGTGCGACTGGGGCGGAGCGACGCCGTGAAGGTGGTCTCCGATGCTGGCACACGCGAGAGCCGCACGCACCTGGTGGGCCGGTAACGACCTGAGTGGCCGGTCAGTGATCGGCCGTGAGTCCCGTCAACGGGACCGTGCCGAGGGATGTCCAAGCCCCGAACGGGGGTGATATTGCGCCAACGGGCCGCGTGGATGACCCAGGAAACCGGTGCGGAAGGCGACAAACCCGGCAGAATGCGGACGAGGGGGTGTCATGAACCTGGCGAGTGTCCTGCCGCTGGCCGTTGTGATGGTCGCCGGTCCACAGGTGATCAGCGCCATCTTCCTGGCCTCCAGTCGAGACGCGAAGCGCAGTTCGGTCGCGTTCCTCGCCGGGTCCGGGCTCGCCACGCTGACCGGCCTGAGCGTCTGGTACCTGGTATTCCACCTGATCCGCGGGGGAGGCGACGGTGACAAGGACGACGGCACCCGGCGACTGATCGACTGGATCGTGCTCGCCATCCTGCTGGTGCTCATGGTGTTGGTGTACCTCCGGCGCAAGCGGAGCGAGCCGCCGAAATGGATGGGAAAGCTGGAGGAGGCAGGCCCGAGATTCGCGTTCGTTCTCGGGATCCTGCTGTTCCTCGCGATGCCCAGCGACGAGGCCACCATGGCGGCGGTCGCCGGCAGCCTGGCCGGCCACGGCAAACCGTGGCCGCACCTGCTGCCCTTCCTGTTCGTGACCCTGCTGCTGCTGGCCCTGCCGCTGGTCGCCCTGCTGGTCTTCGGTCAGCGGGCGGTCGCCGTGCTACCGAAGATCCGGAACTGGGCGAACAACCACTCCTGGCTGGTCAGCGAGGCGGTCATCCTGATCTTCGTGGCGATCGTCGCGAGCGACCTGACCAGGTAGGCGGACAGTCAGTAGCCGGGAGGTGGCCGGAAGCCGGGCAGGACGCCCGCCTCCTCCAAGGCCGCCGCGATCTCCAGCAGCCGCACCTCGGACCAGCGCGCCCCGACGATCTGGAGACCGACAGGAAGTCCGGCGTCGTCGAGCCCGGCCGGCACCGTCAGCGCGGGCAGGCCGGCCAGGTTCGCGAAGACCATCTGGTGCCCCTGGTCGCCGTACGAGGTCGCGTCGTGGCCGAACGCCACGGTCGTCGCCGGCGGAAGGAGCAGCGCGTCGCAGCCCTCGAAGAACCGGTCCCAGGCACCGACGAACCGATCCCGGCGATCCAGCGCGGCCAGATACCAGCCGAGGCTGGCGTGCTCGGCGTCAAGCTGGACGCCCGGATCGAACACTCCGGTGACGGCACCCAGCAGGTCGCCGAAGAGCCGCAGGTCATCCCAGTCCACGTCGGGCAGCTCGGAGGAGATCACCGCCCCCGCGTCGGCCGCCACCGCCGCCACCCGCTCGACGGCGTCCCGCAGGCTCTGCTCGACGTCGGCGCCGGGCACCGCTGCCGCGACCGCCAGCCGGAGCCCCTGGAGTTCCCGGCGACCACGGGATGCCAGCGGCACCGGCGGGATCTCGACGTCACGGCCGTCCGGACCAGCGATGACCCGCAGGACCAGATCGAGGTCGGCCACATCCCGGGCCATGGGCCCGATCGCGCCGAGCAGCCGCACCGACCGTGGTACGCCGGGCAGGGGCCGGAAGAAGCCGGTCGACGGCACCCGGTTCTCGGTCGTCTTCAGCCCGTACACCCCGCAGAAATGCGGCGGCAGCCGCAGCGAGCCCGCGAGATCCGAACCCACCTCGACCGGCGACAGGCCCGCGGCCAGCGCCGCTGCCGCCCCACCACTGGACCCGCCCGGCGTCCGGTCGGGGCTCCAGGGGTTGTTCGTCCGGCCGAAGATCGGGTTCTCCGACTTGTAGTCGGCGAGGAACGGGGGCACGTTGCTGTGCCCGACGATGACCGCCCCGGCCGCCCGCAGCCGGGCGGCCACCGTGCCGTCCTTGACCGGCACCCGGTCGAAGATCTCGCTGCCGACCGTGGTCCGCAGCGCGGCCGCGTCGTGACCGTCCTTCAGTGTCATCGGTACGCCACCCAGCGGCCCGGCTTCACCCCGCGCCAGGGCCCGGTCCGCAGCCGCGGCGGCGGACCGGGCCCGGTCGACGTCAATCGATACGACGGCGTTTATCGACGGATTGTGCTCGTCGATCCGCGACAGGAAGACGTCCAGCAACTCGGTCGCCGACATATCCCGCCGACGCAGCCGCTCGGCCAGCGCACCGGCCGACTCGTACCACAGCTCAGCCATCTCGTTTCCCCCGATCAGCCCGCGACGACCGGCTGCTGCAACTCGGTGACCCGAGCCTCGCACCCGTCGGGACCGACCTCGAGATAGACCTCGCGGGCGGCGCCGTCCACCCGACAGCCGTTGCCGTCGAGCCACCGCGCCAGCGCGTGATAGCTCGGCAACACGTCGTCCATCGGCCCCTCGTGGACGAGCGTCGCGGCGCGGTCGACCGGTGGCAGGTCCACGATCGTGACGTCCCCCTGGCAGCCTGGCTCGGCACCGACAGGCAACCCGGCGTGCACCGCCACGCCACCGTCCGGCGCGTCGGTGTAACGCGCCACCGCCGGCCCGACGACCGGTACGCCGGCCCGCGCCAACCGGGCGCCCAACTCCTGGTAGAGGGGCCCGATCAACGGCCCGATCTCGGATGGTTCGTAACTGGCGGCGGTGGCGGACAACTCGGCCAGGCGGATCCCTGGCAACGACTTGACCTGGATGTCGGCGTGAGGCATGCGACCATCGCTTTCGACTGCTCGGAGCCTCGCCTCGACCTGGCGCAACCTGGCCCTGTCGGCGTCGATCCGCGCCGCCAACTCGGCCTGCCGCAGCCGCAACATACCGCGCAACTCGTCGCCGTCGATCCGATCCCGCAGGATCGACCGGACCTGTTCCAACGTGAAGCCCAGATCCTTGAGTGCCACGATCCGGTTGAGCAGGGCGAGCTGGTCGGCGCGGTAGGACCGGTAGCCCGTCGCGGCGTCCACCCGCGCGGGCCGTAGCAGGCCGATCGCGTCGTAGTGCCGCAGCATGCGTACCGACACCTGACCGTGTCGGGCGAAGTCTCCGATACTGAACATGACCCATCCATGTCTACGGCCTGACACGGTGTCAGAGTCAACGCCGGTAAGCTGGCCTTTTCCGCAGCTTAGAGGGCCCGCGCGTCGGGCGCTGACGGTGCCGCGGCCCGCCCGTCACCTGGGGCCGTCTCAACCGGGGGTCCCGGTGACGAGCGCGTGGTAGTAGAACCGGATGTTGTCCTCGTCGCCGTTCACGACCCGTTTGAACACCTTGTCGATGGGGCTCACGCAGGTGCCGCCGGACAGCTCGACGAGGAACGGGAACCCGGTCAACAGTCCGTCGGTCTCGGCGGTTGGCGTTCGCCACCGCCCGCCCGCCTGGCGGACCATCACCTCACCGACGTAGCAGCCGAACCCGAAAAGCGTCTCGGCGACCTGCTCGGGGCGTACGGCGTCCCGGTGCATCTCGCCCAGGATACCGTCGACGGCATCGAGGCTGTTCGGCGTGTAGTCGAGCCGCGCGCCGGAGATCTCGGCTGCCGCCGCGACGATGTCGGCCGCGAACAGGTGTGCGTTGTCGGGCAGGGGTTCGTACCTCAGGCCGAGTTTCACGCCGGGCACTCTAACGGGATCTCTCCGGCCCGGTTGACCCGTCGTCACCCGCGGCGGTCGACCGCTTGACCTCAACGCGGGTTGAGGTTCGACGATCGAGGACATGAACGCGACGGTTGACGTCAGCACCGAGATCTCCGCGATTACGCGGGTGGTCGCCAAACTCGAACAGGCGCAGCGCGACGAACTCGTCGACGAGTTCGTCGCGCTGTTCCGCCCGGACGCCATCTGGACCACGGGCGGCGGCAAGCTACTGATCGGCCGGGACGCCATCGCGGCCTTCACCGCACAGGTCCTGCCCGGCGCGATGAAGGACCTCGTTCCGTCGTACGAGGTCGTGCACGTCCTCTTCATCCGGCCCGACGTCGCGGCGGTCAAGGTCCGCCAGCGCTACTTCTCGCCGGACGGGGAGCCGGTCACCTCGCTGGGCGAGGGCAGCCCCATGTACGTGATGGCCAAGGAGGACGGGCAGTGGCGGCTCACCGCCAACCAGAACACGGTCGTGGTGGCCGGGCCTGAGGCATGATCGATTCGTGGGTGCGGTGACGTGGCGGGCGGTTGGGCACGCCTTTCCCGGTCCGGTCGGCCTGGCCGGCTGGATCGCGGCGACCGTACCGGCGCCGCTGGTCTTCTTCGAAGCAACCCACCGGTGGGAGGAGGATCAGCCCGCGTCGACATCGTTCTGGTGGACGCTCGGGGCGCTACCGGTGCTCACCGCCGTGGCGGCGGCCCGGTGGACCGGCAACGCCGGCCGGCAACGCCGCCTCTCCGGCCTCGCGGCAGCCGTCGTCGTGGCCAGCCTGGTCGGTACGGTGTTCGTGCTGGCGTCCGTGGCCGTCCATCGATTCGTCATCCCGCTGGACGGCGCCATCGAGTGGCGCCTCGTCCGCTCCGGCGTTCCGCCGCTGGCGGTCGCCGGCGCTGTGGTGGGTTGGCTGCTCGCGCTGCGCGACCGGGACGGGTCGCGGGCGCGGATGGCGGCACGGCACGGCCTGGCCATCGGGGCGGCGGCGGCCGTCCTGGGTGCCGTGCTGGCGCCGGCGACGGTACGACTGGGCGCCGAGGACAGCACCGGGCAATACGACATGACCGAGTACGGCGGTGTCGGCCCGTACGCCGCCGGGGGCCGTGAGCCGGGGGAATTGTCGCTCCCGGCGGCGGACCGATACGCGATCATGGCGATGGGGTTCGCGCCGCAGAACCCGGAGTGCCGGGTGGCTGGCGGCGCGGGGCAGCCCGAGCGGCCAGCGGACCGTGTCGCGATCCCACCCGCGGACTACGGCGGCGACTTCGCCACGTACGCGTGGGTCGCCACGTTTACCGTTCCCGATCCCGGAACCTACTCGTTGACCTGCCGGTCCAGCGATCACCAGGCGTCGTATGTCGTCACCCGGATCCCGCCGATCCGCGGGGCGGTGGGTGAGATGATCCACTGGCCCGAGGCCGTGATTTCGGCGTTGGGCACCGTGCCCGGGCTGCTCATCATCGCGGACGCCGTCAGACGTCGCGCCCGGCGGCGATGATCCACCGCACCGCGGACGACGTCACCGACCGCGCACCAGATCCTCGACCTCGGTGAGGCTGGCGACGCGATCACATTCGTCGTCGCTCAGTTGGTTGATCAATGCCTTGGCCGCCTGGGCCTGCCTCGTGGTGGGTAGGGCGCCGGCGACGAGGTCCGGCAACGTCAGTTCGTAGCCCACCCGGGCGCGAGGGGAATACCGATCACGGGTACGAGCCACCGCACTCGCCACCCGCAGCGCGTGCTCGTTGCCCGGTGGAACGTGCCGGCGGTCCACCTCGCGGGCCCCGAAGCGCATCCGGTGGTGGAACTCGCACGTCTCGCACGCGGTGGGGCCGTGGGCCAGCCGTGACCCGCACGCCGGACAGGTGAGTTGGTCGAATGCCCCGTCGACGACCCGCCACTCGTGCTCCGACGGGTCGTCCACCACCAACCAGGCCACCTCGATCGCCTCGGGCGACCCGGGAGTGACGTCGAGATCCCGGAGTAGACGCTCCCACGCCTCCTGAATCTCGGTCTCGATCTGGTCGATGACGCGAGCGAGAAGGGGACTTCGCCAGGTTGGGAGGGGTTTGGCCACGATGAAATTATGACAGCGGCACCTCCTTTACGATTTTGCTCCATGCGTCGTGCCGCGCCGATACTGGCGGTCCTGCTCCTGGCCATCCTCACCGCCTGCACCTCCGGGCCGGAGGATGAGGATGCCGGGCACACGATGCTGACCGTCATGGTGGGCAACGACGCGACGGCGGCGCAGAAGGGTGTGGTGGAGCAGCGGCTGCGCGCGATGCCGAGCGTGGAGGGCGTCAGTTTCGAGGACCGCAAGCAGGCGTACGAGAACCTGCGGAAGGATTCGCCGGACCTGGTGGCGGAGGTGGATCCCGAACACATGCCGGAGTCCTTCCGGGCGACCGTCACGGACCCGTCGGTGGCCGAGGCGATCGACCTGATCATGGGTACGGTCGACGGCGTCGATTCGGTCGCGCTGATCGCCGCCGATGTTGATCCCCGGCCGTCGCGGATCGGTCTGATCGTCCGGCTGGCGCCGACCGTGACGGACGAGCAGCGGGCCGCCGTGGAGACGGCCGTGCGGGCGCTGCCCGACGTGGAATCGGTCGAGTTCGAGGACCGCGACGCCGCCCACGAGCGCCTGCGCGAGCAGTGCCGAGGCAAGGGTGATCTTGCCGCCCTGCTCGACCGACAGGTGGTCCGCGCGTCGCTGCGGCTCCAACTCCCATTGACCGGCGGGAGCGGGCTCGACCTGCCCGAGTTGCGCGGCCTTGCTGGCGTCGAGGCGGTGCGACTCGTCCCGACGGCGATGATCTGAGTTGTGCTCCCGGCGTTGCCTGGCCGGGGTCGGCACCGGCTGTTCTTACCGTCGTCGACGTGCGTACGGGACCACGAAGCCGGCTGACCGCATCGCCGGTCCATTGGGGTGGCACTGGCACGGGACGATGACTCCGTAGCGGCTGGCCTACGCTGCCGACCATGTCGATCGACAACGTGCCCCAACTGATCTTCAGCCTCGCGCTCTGGGCCGCCGGGCTGTTCGTGCTGTACATCCTGATTCGGCTGGCCGTCCTGCACGGCATCGAGGACGCTGACCGCCGCAGAGCTTCCAAACGCTGATCGTGTACCCGCCGCGGGACCGCAGCGAACAAGCCCTAGCATCATCGGGATGGCGACGCGGCTTGTGCAGATCAACATGAAGGCTCGAGACGACTCCGCGCTGGGTGGCTTCTGGGCGGAGGTGCTCGGCTGGGAAGTCTCCAGCGAGGAACCCGGCGTAACCAACCTCGAACCCGAGGGCATCGCGTACCCCGACCCTGTGGCGGTCTGCATCGACCTCGTCGTCTCCGCGGAACCCAAGACGGTGAAGAACCGCGTGCACGTCGACCTCGCCACCACCTCGGCGGACCACCATGCGCAGGTTGTCGCGCGCCTGAAGGAACTCGGCGCAACACCCGCCGACGTGGGTCAGGGCGACGTCCCATGGACGGTCATGGCAGACCCGGAGGGCAACGAGTTCTGCGTGCTGGACCCCCGTCCGCTCCACCGCGACACGGGACCGATCGCCGCGGTAGTGGTCGACTGCGCGGATCCGCGAGCCTTGGCCGGCTTCTGGACAAACGCCATGGACTGGACCCCGCACGAGGTGACCGACCACGAGGTGGTCCTGCGGTCCGCCAAGGGCGTCGGCCCATATCTGCGGTTCGTTCGCACGCCTGACGTGAAGACCGGGTGGAACCGCGTCCATCTCGATGTCCGCCCATATCCGGGTGACGACATGGAGGCCGAGGCGGCCAGACTGCGGGCGCTCGGCGCCACCGCGATCGACGTGGACAAGGACGTCCCCTGGACGGTCCTCGCCGATCCGGAAGGCAACGAGTTCTGCCTCCTCACCCCACGCTGACCCGAGACCCCCTCCGCCGCGCGGTTGACCGCCACAACGAGAACGGCCCAGGCTTGGCGAGAACGCCGCTGACCTGGGCCGGAGGGTGTGGAGCGGGCGACGGGAATCGAACCCGCACCGTCAGTTTGGAAGACTGAAGCTCTGCCATTGAGCTACGCCCGCGTACGCCGTGATCATGCTCGGCGCGCTCTCAGCGTACCGAATCGGGAGCCGGCTCCCCAACCGGGGCCCGCCGGGGGCCGACGTGCGGGAGGCCCGCGGCCGGCCGGGAGGGAGGGCGTGGATGCCTCCGGTGCCTCGGCGACCCCGGCGACCCCGCGACTCCGACGGCACCCACCCCGCTGCGCTGCCGGGGAGGAAAGGGGCCGGGAGCGGCACGCGGGTGGACCGGGCACCGCGTCTGTCAGCCGGACCGCTTACACTTCTGATCGCCACGGGGTGTGGCGCAGCTTGGTAGCGCACTCGCTTTGGGAGCGAGGGGCCGTGGGTTCAAATCCCGCCACCCCGACTGTCGCGATCGGCCCTGGGGTCGCACGCCCTGGGGCCGCCCGGGAGTGCGGCGGTGGGCGCCGCCGGGCCGTCCGCGCGGTCCGACTACACTCGATGGGCTGAATCATGCCCTGTCAAGACCGAGATCCGTTTCAAGGAGTACGCCTGTGAAGAGCACCGTCGAGACTCTGAGCCCGACCCGGGTGCGGCTCGCCATCGAGGTGCCGTTCGTCGAGCTCGAGCCGAGCCTCCGGAAGGCGTACCGGGAGATCGCCCAGCAGGTGACCGTGCCCGGCTTCCGGCGCGGGAAGGTCCCGGCCCATGTGATCGACCAGCGGGTCGGCCGGGGCGCCGTGCTCAACGAGGCGGTGCAGGAGGCCATTCCGGAGAACATTCTGGCGGCCGTGCGGGAGCACGAGCTGAAGACGCTCGGCCGGCCAGAGGTCGAGATCACCGAACTCGCGGACCGGGAGTCGCTGAAGTTCACCGCCGAGGTCGACGTCCGGCCGGAGATCACCCTCCCGGACCTGTCGACGATCGAGGTCACCGTCGACGAGGTGCAGATCGATGACAGCGAGGTCGACGAGCAGATCACGTCGCTGCGGGACCGGTTCGCCACCCTGAAGACGGTGGAGCGGGCGGCCGCCGAGGGCGATTTCGTGCAGATCGACCTGTCGGCCACGGTCGACGGTGAAGAGGTGCCGGGCGGCTCCGCCAGCAACATCTCCCACGAGGTGGGCAGCAAGCAGCTGCTTCCCGGCCTGGACGAGGCGCTGGTGGGCCTGTCCGCCGGCGATTCGACGACCTTCACCACCCAGCTTGTGGGCGGCGACTTCGCCGGCCGGGACGCCGACGTCGCGGTGACCGTGCGGACCGTCAAGGAGAAGGAACTGCCCGAGCTGGACGACGACTTCGCCGGGCTGGCCAGCGAGTTCGACACCCTGGACGAGCTGCGAACCGACCTGCGCGAGCGGGTGTCCAAGGGCAAGAAGGTGGAGCAGATCTACGCCGCCCGGGACAAGGCCCTGGAGCAGTTGGTGGCCGCCGCGGAGGTGCCGGCCCCGGAGGGCGTGGTGCGCGAGGAGGTCGAGCACCGCAAGCAGGCCATGGCCGACCAGCTGGAGCGCATCGGCGCCTCGATGGAGGAATACCTCGCCGCCGAGGAGAAGACCGAGGAGCAGATCGACGCGGAGCTGACCGAGTCGGCAACCGAGGGTGTGAAGATCCAGCTATTGCTGGACACCCTGGCCGACGCCGAGGAGGTGCAGGTCTCCGATGACGAGTTCGGCCACGAGATCGTGCACCGGGCGCAGCGTGCCGGGATGGCTCCGCAGCAGTACTACGACCAGCTGGTCCGCTCGGGCGCCGCGGCCGCCATCTTCGGCGACGTGCGGCGTGGCAAGGCGCTGACCACCGTGCTGGAGAAAATCAAGATCGTGGACTCGGCGGGCAACCAGGTCAACCTGGACGAGCTGCGCGCGGAGGCCGGCGTGGCCGATCACGACCACGAGCACTGAGGTTCGAACGACGGTCGGCCGCCGGGCGCCGGATGCGGCGCACGGCGGCCGAAACCGCTCTCCGGGTACGGCCCGGCGCAGCTGCGCTGATAGCGAACAGGGCCCCGACCGGGGCGCTGGGACGGTGGCGAGCGGTTAGTGTCGGGCCTTAAGACGGTACGGAGAGCGAAGGGCTGCCATGACCGAAATGCACGTCCCAGCGATGCCCCTCCGGGCGGCCGACGCCCGTGGCGGAGATTCCTTTGGCAACCTCGACGACTCGATTTACAACCGCCTGCTCAAGGAGCGGATCGTCTTCCTGGGCAGTGAGGTGACCGACCAGGTCGCCAACCGCATCTGCGCGCAGCTGCTGCTGCTCGCCGCGGAAGATCCCACCCGCGACATCAACCTGTGGATCAACTCGCCGGGCGGCTCGGTCTACTCCGGCATGGCGATCTACGACACGATGCAGTTCATCGACAACGACGTCTCCACCGTCGCGATGGGCATGGCCGCGTCGATGGGTCAGCTCCTGCTCTGCGCCGGCACCAAGGGTAAGCGGTACGCTCTGCCGCACGCCCGGATCATGATGCACCAGCCGTCCGGCGGCATGGGCGGCACCGCTGCGGACATCGCCATCCAGGCGGAACAGATGCTGTACACCAAGCGGATGTTCCAGGATCGGGTGGCGCACCACACCGGCCAGACCCAGCAGCAGATCGAGGCCGACTCGGACCGTGACCGGTGGTTCACGGCGCAGGAGGCGCTCGACTACGGCTTCATCGACAAGGTGATCACGGGGGCCGCCCAGGTTCCCGAGGGCGCCGGGACCCTGAGCTGAGGAGCTGACGGATGACCGACATGACGCGACCGCCGCACTTCGCGCCGGTGACCAACCGATACATCCTCCCGTCGTTCGTCGAGCGGACCTCGTACGGCGTCAAGGAGTCCAACCCGTACAACAAGATGTTCGAGGACCGGATCATCTTCCTCGGCGTCCAGGTCGATGACGCGTCGGCCAACGACATCATGGCCCAGCTGTTGACGCTGGAGAGCACCGATCCGGACCGCGACATCACGATGTACATCAACTCGCCGGGTGGCTCGTTCACGGCGATGACGGCGATCTACGACACCATGCAGTACGTCCGCCCGGACATCGTCACCGTGTGCCTCGGCCAGGCGGCGAGCGCGGCGGCGGTCCTGCTGGCCGCCGGTTCGCCGGGCAAGCGGATGGCGCTGCCGAACTCGCGGATCATCATCCACCAGCCGGCTACAGAGGGCGGGTACGGGCAGGGTTCGGACATCGAGATCCAGGCCCGGGAGATCCTGCGGATGCGCACCCAGATGGAGGAGATCATCTCCCGGCACTCCGGCCGTCCGCCGGAGACCGTCCGTAGGGACATCGACCGAGACAAGATCATGACCGCGGAGGAGTCCCGCGAGTACGGGATCATCGACACGGTCCTCTCCACGCGCAAGAAGGGGCTACTCGCGGCCAACGCGCGCGGTTGACGACACGGTCCGGGGCCGGGTGGCCGACGCCACCCGGCCCCGGACACGCCCACTTTTGGGGGTCGGAGAAACCCCCGTCAGGGAGTAACGTCGGGTCTGCACCGCTTCGCCGGCACGCGTCGGGGAGCGACCAGACGGACGAAGCAGGGCAGACCTCAAGCCAGAGCCGGCGCGCCGGCCGATGAGCGCAGGGAGAACGTAGGTGGCACGGATCGGTGACGGTGGCGACCTACTGAAATGCTCCTTCTGCGGCAAGTCGCAGAAGCAGGTGAAGAAACTCATCGCGGGTCCGGGCGTCTACATCTGCGACGAGTGCATCGACCTGTGTAACGAGATCATCGAAGAGGAGCTCGCCGAGACCGGCGAGGTCAAGTGGGAAGAGCTGCCCAAACCGATCGAGATCTGCCAGTTCCTCGACACCTACGTGGTGGGCCAGGACCACGCGAAGAAGGCGCTGGCCGTCGCGGTCTACAACCACTACAAGCGGATCCAGGCGGACGGCGCGAGCGGCCCCAGCTCCGGGGATCACGTCGAGCTGGCGAAGTCCAACATCATGCTGATCGGCCCCACCGGATGCGGCAAGACGCACCTCGCGCAGACCCTGGCCCGGATGCTCAACGTGCCGTTCGCGATCGCGGACGCCACGGCGCTCACCGAGGCGGGCTACGTGGGTGAGGATGTGGAAAACATCCTGCTCAAGCTGATCCAGGCGGCGGACTACGACATCAAGCGGGCCGAGACGGGCATCATCTACATCGACGAGGTCGACAAGATCGCCCGCAAGTCGGAGAACCCCTCGATCACCCGCGACGTCTCCGGCGAGGGTGTCCAGCAGGCCCTCCTCAAGATTCTCGAAGGCACCGTGGCGAACGTCCCCCCCCAGGGCGGCCGCAAGCATCCGCACCAGGAGTTCATCCAGATCGACACCACGAATGTGCTGTTCATCTGCGGCGGCGCCTTCGCCGGCCTGGACCGGATCATCGAGTCCCGCACCGGACAGGGCGGCCTCGGCTTCGGAGCCCACCTGCGTGCCGTGTCGGAGCGGTCGATGGACGACATCTTCGCCCAGGTGATGCCCGAGGACATGCTGAAGTTCGGACTGATCCCGGAGTTCATCGGACGGCTTCCGGTGATCACCAACGTGCGCAGCCTGGACCGGACCGCCCTGGTCCAGATCCTCACCGAGCCGCGCAACGCCCTGGTCCGGCAGTACCAGCGGCTGTTCGAGCTGGATGGAGTGGAACTGGAGTTCGAGCCGGGGGCCCTGGAGGCGATCGCCGACCAGGCGATGCTGCGGGGCACCGGCGCCCGAGGGCTGCGCGCCATCATGGAGGAGGTCCTCCAGTCGGTCATGTACGAGGTGCCGAGCAACCCGGACGTGGCCCGCGTGTTAATCACCCGTGGCGTGGTGCTGGAGAACGTCAATCCCACGATCGTTCCCCGCGAGTTCACCGGCCGGCGCCGGCGCGACCGCGAGGAGAAGTCGGCCTGACCCGGGGTCGCGACGCTGGCGGCCCTCGGGCACCGGCCGTACGCTTCGGATCATGCGCGTTGCCGTCTGCCAGCTCAACTCCCGGGATGACCGGAGAGCCAACCTGAGGGTCGCGGCCGACCTGTTGGCCGCCGCCGCGGACGCCGGCGCCGACCTCGCGGTCCTGCCCGAGTACGTCGACCACCTCGGTCCGGCCGCCACAGCGCCGGCGCCGGAGCCGGTGGACGGCGAGTTCGCCGCCTTCGCCGCGGCAGCGGCACGCCGCCACGGCATGTGGGTGCACGCCGGTTCGTTCCACGAGGAAGGTCCCGACGCCGAGCACACGTACAACACCTCGCTGGTGTTCGACCGCAACGGCACGCTGGCCGGTCGATACCGCAAGATCCACCTGTACGACGTGGAGATCCCCGGTCGCGTGTCGTACCTGGAATCGGCGTCGGTCGCCCCGGGGGACGAACCTGTGGTGGTGCCGGTCGACGGCGTGCCGGTCGGCCTGTCGATCTGCTACGACCTGCGTTTCCCGGAGCTGTACCGCCTGCTCGTCGACGCCGGCGCCCGGGTGCTCGTGGTGCCCGCGGCGTTCATGCTGCACACCGGTCGGGACCACTGGGAGGTGCTGCTGCGCGCCCGCGCGATCGAGAACCAGAGTTTCGTCGTGGCCGCCGCCCAGATCGGGGACCACGAACCGGGCCGCACGTGCTTCGGTCGCAGCATGGTGATCGACCCGTGGGGGACGGTCCTGGCACAGGCCGCTGACACGACGGGAGTCGTCGTCGCAGATCTGGATCTCGATCGGCTGGACCGGATCCGGTCCGAACTGCCTAGCCTTGCCAACCGACGGCTCTGATGGTCCGTTGATGGGAGAGTGCGGGCCGTGGCACTCGCCGCACGATGGTGTGGGCGTGCCGCGGCCGGTCTCACGGAGGGGCTGTGCCGTCCCCTGAGGAGACCTCAGGTGCCTTGTAGCAGGATTCCGACCACGGCGAGACCGATAATCGCGCCGCCGGTCACCAGGAGGGCCGTGAGCATCCGTGACCGGCCCCGGCGGGCGAGTCGGTGCAGCGCCACGATCAGCACGAGCAGGACCGCCGTTCCAATGACCACTTGCCAGAACGGCAGCAACAGGCCGAGCAGGGCATCGTCCGACCGCAGGTCACGCGCGACAGCCATGCCTGCCACTCTGGCACGAGGTTCTCGTCGCCGCCCGCCGATGCCGACGGCCACGCGCAGCCTTCTGGGCTGCGGTGGCGAGGTGATCTCTACAGCGGCACCTTCCCCTTCGCGCCGCGCCAACCGAGTCCACTGATGATCGTTGATTTGCGTTCGGAAGATCGTCCGCGTAACTTTCTCTCTGCACGCGGGACACCGGACAAAACGGCCGGGAGATGCGGGCACGGAGGTGGGTCGCCGCAGGTGACTCGAATCCGGAGCGGGTGGTGCGTCTCAATCAGAAGTCGGGGTTGAGATTGCGGAACCGGCCGTGTAGAGTGGCAAAGCCGGCAGGAGCCGGGCGGGTCCTTCCCTCAGGGGAGACGATCGGCCGGTCTGCTGGTTTCCTCCGACGACAACCCTCCGGTGACGGTGGGCGTCAGCGCGGAGACGATCGGGCGGTGCGGTTCGGGTCCTTGAGGGGTTCCGGGTCCGCGATGCTGACCGGCGAAACGGACGACCTCATCGGGGCTGCTGCTTGTGTGGTGGTTTTGGTGGTGTGTGGTTGTTCTTTGAGAACTCAACAGGGTGCTTTGTGATGCCAGTGCCAATTATGGTTTTATGCCCCGTTCCTGGCTGGTCTTGATG
>NZ_JBHTDD010000017.1:0-165726 GCF_042666615.1 Plantactinospora sp. GCM10030261 | reverse complement strand
CCCACGAAGCCTCCCAAGATCGGATGCGTGGCATTCTCGCACCGGCCACCGACAGGACCCCAGCGAACACGAAGGCGGCTATCGTGCCCGGATGGCGCGCGCTCGACGCACACCCTGCAGCAGGACTGACATCAACAAGCTTCGAATGCTGGGGAAGTTGCCGAGTGGGCGTCGCAGTACGTGACCGAGGACGGCAGCGCCCAGCGGCGGTCGTGCCGATGTGAATACGTCTCCTGACGAGGACTTGCATCGCCTGAGCGCTGGCCGAACGTCCAGATTGCGGTTGACGGACGCTCAACAGCGGATCAGTGTCCGAGGCATGGACAGCATGCACAGCATGCACAGCATGGACGCGACGACGCGGGCGAACAGGCGTGCCTGGGAGGCGGCATCTCGGAAGCACATCCGGGAGTACCAGGCCCTGCTGGCGGAGGCCGAAGCCGGTTCATCGCTTGTCGAGGTTGAGCGTGACCTGTTGCATGACGTGTTGCGCCGGTCGCCTGATGTTCTGCACTGGCAGAGCGGGAACGGCACCGACGACGTCGCTCTCGTGCGGGCTGGTGCGAGGTCGGTGGTGGGAGTTGACTACAGCGAGGTTGCGGTCCGCGCGGCGCAGCGACGTGCGAACGAACTCGGCGTCGCTTGCCGGTACATCGTCGCGGCGCTCCCCGGCGCTCCGTTGGTCGACGCCTGCGCAGACCTCGTCTACACCGGCAAGGGCGCGTTGATCTGGATGCCCGACCTGGCTCGGTGGGCTCAAGACATCGTCCGCCTGCTCCGTCCGTCGGGACATCTGTTCATCTACGAGGAGCATCCTGCGGCGCCATTGTGGACTTGGGACAGTGACGAACCTCGGATCCGACCGGACCGCAGCTATTTCGCCAGGAGCCACCTCAATGACACATTCCCTGCCGGCGGAGCGGTCCAGTGGCAGCGATCACTCGGCGAAGTCGTGACGACGGTGGCCGCGGCCGGCTTGCACATCCTTCACCTCGGCGAGTATGCCGACCCATTCTGGCGCATGGGTGGCGTTGACGCCGCGGCATGGGCCGGCCGTCTGCCCAACTCATTCGCGCTCCTCGCTCGCCGGACAGTCGCCTAGATTCGAAGTCAGGGGTCGATGTCCGGGCATGAGGAGAGGGCACCCAAGATCATGCTGTGACGCAAGACCTGGACACCCTCTTGACCCCACGGTATGTGAAGATCGACGACAGCATCCGCACGCCCCCGGTGTGGCGGGGACGGCCGAGTAATCGTTGGCGTCCAACCGTACATAATGCTCCGCGGCAGACGGGTCACGTGTCGCCAGCCGACCACCGGCGCAACCGGCGGCAGCGCAGCATCGCGGACCGGTCGGCGTCCCGCCTCTCGACCAGCCGGCTCCCCAACACCCGATGCCGGCGGTTGTTCCTCCGGCCGCACCGTCTGATCGGCTACTGACCGGCCTCGGATCCGCGTCGGTCCGCGGCAGCGGCAGCTCTGGTTGCACGAGGGGTCGGTTCAGGTCCGGCGATAGATGATCGGCTGTGCCGCGACTCCGTTGGCCTTGAAGTTGGCGAGCACGAAGCTGCGGAAGCTGGGCCGGAAGAGCAGGCTGGGTAGGAAGGTTCGCAGTCCGGGCCAACTGGCGTGGTTGATGATGCCGTAGTCGGCGGGTTCCCCGTCGAGCGGACGCATCAGGGTGGAGTTGGGCAGGTCTGTCTTGTTCTGGAACCAGCCTGCGGTGTACTCCCACACGTCCAGGAGGACGTCGTTGTCGTCCGCATAGAAGAAGTTGAAAAGGAAGGCGTGGTCTCGCGCCGGGTCGACGGTGTCGATCCGCGCGGCGTTGCGGGCCACGATCTGATGGGTGCGCCGGGTTTCCCGGCGCAGGGTTTCGGCCAGTGCTCGGTAACCGGGGTCGTCGCGGAGCTGTTTGGCAATGTCCGGGCTCGTGGTACGGATCAGCACCACGATGTCGTACCGCGCGTGGCTGCGCCCTCGCCGGTCGAGGATCTCACCGCCCTCGCCCGGCGGGCGGAGCACTGCGCGAAACACCGTCGCCTGTTCGACATCGTCACGGAGTGCCAATGTGGCGGCCAGTCGGCTCAGCCGGGCGGCAACTCCTTTCGTGGCCCTGGTCGCCGCGGGGAACGGACCGAGCCACCGGCCGACCTCACCGGCCAGCAGGAGGTAGCCGCTGTCCTCGGGTTCCCGCAGGCGGATCTTCACCGCGCGACGGCCATTGACAATCTTCACTCTTGCTCGCCCTTCTTTCTCCTCGAACCGGTGGGGTGACGTCACCCGTTCAGCGGCGGTCGAGCCCAGACAGCTGTCGCGCCAGCCTGCGCCGGACAGCGGGTACCCTGCCGGCGAGACCCAGGACCAGGTTGCGCGGCCGGCGCCTTCGCGAACCCATGGTGGCCAGCGCCGTGAGCCTGCTCGCCAACGCGACAACCTTCTCGGCGACTGGTCTACGGGCGTCGGCGTACTCGTCGAGGAGATTGGTCGACGCTCCAGCCAGGACCTTGGCCAGGGCCGCGCCGAGTAGCACGGCGTCCTCGATGCCGAGGTTCATCCCCTGGCCGCCCGCCGGGGAGTGGACGTGGGCGGCATCGCCGGCGAGGAGGACCCGCCCGTGGCGGTAGCGATCGGCGATGCGGTGGTGCACCCGGAACCGGGATCCCCAGATCACCTCGTGGACCACAGCGGGACGCGCCTGCGGCCCTCGGGTGTCCAGCAACTGCTGCACGAACGCGCTGTCGGGGACCTTGGGTGCCTGATCTACGGTGGCCACGATGCGATGCAACCCGCCGGGCAGCGGCGCGACGACGACCAGTCCGTCGGGGGAGAAGTACAGGATGACCTCGTCGACGTCGGCGCCGCCGGTCAGTCGCACGTCGGCGAGGGCGAAGGACTCCGCGTAGGTGTCACCGGAGAACCCGATTCCCACCCTGTCGCGGACCACGCTGTGCATGCCGTCGGAGCCGATCAAATAGTCCGCGCTGAGCTCGCTGCCGTCCTCGAACGTGGCGGTGACCGCGGCGGCGTCCTGGCGCACGCCGGTCACGACGGCCGGGCGAAGTACCTTGCCGCCGAGCTGCTCCAGCCTGGCGAGCAGGATCGCCTCCGTGTCCGCCTGGGAGATCATCAACGTGTAGGGGTATGCGGTAGGCAGGTCGTCGAACGGAACGGGGATCAGGATGCGGTCCCTGTCCCTGATGGTGAAGCGCGGCGTGTGAACGCCACGAGCGGTCAGTGTCCCGGCCACGCCGTAGGGCTCGAGCAGCTCCAGTGTGCGTGAATGCACCACCGCGGCTCTTGAGGTGTTGGCTCCCTCGGCCTGCGCGTCGACCACGACCACGTCATGCCCGTGCTGGATGAGCACGATCGCCGCTGTCAGCCCGACAGGGCCGGCGCCGATGATGAGTACGTCACTGCTCATAAGTCACTCCTGAGGCGAACAACGAATCCGCGTTGGTCATGCGGTACTTCGGTGACAAGGAAGGGCTCTTCGCTGCCGCCACCGAGTCCGATCTGGCGCTGCCGGAGCTGGCCCGGGCGCCGCGGCGGACCCGCCCGCCCCGGGGCCGGCGTCGGCCCAGACCAGCGAATGCTGCCCCCGTCTTCGGCGTGCGCGCTTCCGCGTCCGCGGCAGGCTGGTTCACCGGCCCTCTCCCTGTCCGGTCCGACCCACGTTGGTCGGACGCTCGAAGCAGGTTTCGAGTACCACGATGGCGTTCGTTCCGGACACGCCAGCGATGTCATGGATATCTTTCAGAGCTGCCTGTAGCAGCCGGGTGTCGGCCGTCCGCACCTTGATCAACAAGGATGCCGTTCCAGCCACGATGTGCGCCTCCTCAACGGGAGGGAGTGCGCGTAACTTGTCCGCGGTCTCGGGTGAGCCCACCCAGGCCGTGGAGTCGACGAGGACGAACGCGAGCACGGCCAGGCCGAGCGCTGCCGGGTCGACCTCGATCGTGGTGCGCTTGATCACGCCTCGGTCGCGGAGCTTGCGCACGCGTTCGTGTGCCGCGGCCGCGGACAGCCCGACCTGGGCACCGAGTGCGGCGTAGGAGAGCGTCGCATCGTCCTGGAGCAACGACAGGAGCGCCCGATCAGTGTCGTCCATAACCACCCTTGCGCCGTATGAGATACCGTCATACGGTAGCACAGCTTGATGTCATCTGGGTGTAGGGGGCAAGACATGGATGTCGTTCGGACAAAGGTCGAGTCGTTCGACGAGCGACTGTTGCTGTTCGGGGATGATCTGCTGGAGCGCCTGCACGGCGGCTGCAAATGGACGGAAGGGCCCACCTACTTCCCGGCCGGGAGGTACCTGCTGTGGAGCGACATCCCGAACGACCGCATCCTGCGCTGGGACGAGACGACCGGCGAGGTCGGCGTCTTCCGCGGACCCGCGGGGTACACCAACGGCCACACCATCGACGCGCACGGCCGACTGATCTCCTGCGAACAGGGAGGTAGGCGGGTCACTCGCACCGAGCACGACGGCTCGATCACCGTGATCGCCGACAACATCGACGGAAGGCGCTTCAACAGCCCCAACGATGTTGTCGTCGCCGCGGACGGGGCCGTCTGGTTCACCGACCCGCCCTACGGCATAGCCAGCGACTACGAAGGGGTTCGGGCCGATTCGGAAATCGGCGCGTGCCACGTGTACCGCGCCGATCCGGCGACAGGAGAGGTGCGAATCGTGGCCGACGACTTCGATCGGCCCAACGGCCTGGCGTTCTCCCCGGACCAGAGCGTGCTGTACATCGTGGACACACGGCGCGGACACATCAGGGGGTTTGAGGTTGTCGGCTCACGTCTCAGGGGAGGGGAGGTGGTCGCCGAGTGCACGGTAGGCCAGTTCGACGGCATCCGGCTGGACGAGGAGGGTCGGATCTGGGCCGCAGCCGGCGACGGCGTGCACTGCATCCACCCGGACGGCACGCTGCTGGGCAAGATCAGCGTGCCGGAAGTGGTGTCGAACCTCTGCTTCGGTGGAACAAAGCGCAACCGCCTCTTCATCACGGCAACCACCTCGGTCTACACGTTGCTGTTCAACATCAACGGCGCGCGTCCCCGGTTTCGGACGCGGTGACCGTTCTGGTTCTCGCCCGCGACACAGCAGAACCCCGAGCACGAGTACAAGGAGGACAACAGTGAGAGTTCTGGTTCTGGGTGGCACCGGTTACATCGGTTCCACGGTCGTCGACCATCTCGAGAACGCCGGGCACGAACCCGTGCTGTTCCTGCGAGAGGGAAGCACCGACGCGCCGCCGGGCAGGGAGATCCGACGTGGCGATCTCACCAGGCCCGAGACGCTCACGGCGGCGCTCACCGACGACATCGACGCCGTGGTTCACGCGGCCGCACCGGTCGGGGACTGGGACGCGGACCTGGCGGCAATCGACGCACTACTCACGCCCATGCGGGGAACATCGCGGTCCCTGGTCTACCTCAGCGGCGTGTGGGTGCTCGGTGAGACCCACGACGAGGCTGACGAGGCCAGTCCCACGCGGGCGATCGAGATCGTCTCCGGACGTCCCCTCGTCGAGGACAGGGTCCGTGCCGCAGCGCGTGCTGGTGTGGGCGGAGTCGTTGTCCGGCCCGGCATCGTCCACGGCAAGGGCGCGGGCATCCCCGGGATGCTGGTGGCCTGGGCCCGTCAGCACGGTGTGGGCCGGCATGTCGGTGGCGGCAACGTCAGGTGGCCCGCGGTGCATGTGCGCGACCTCGCGGATCTGGTCGTACTCGCACTCGAACGGGCCGAACCGGGCACGGTCCTGCACGGGGTCGCCGAGGCGGCTGTGCCCGTGGCCGACCTCGCCCGGGCGGCTGACCTCGTTGCCGGCGGGGTGGGCCGGGAGAAGTCGTGGCCGGAGCAACTCGCCGCGGAGGAGATCGGCGCCACCTTCGCCGAGGCACTCGCACTCCACCAGGTTGTGGGCGCCCCCGCGGCACTGGCCCTTGGCTGGAAGCCACACCGGGCCGGTGCCGTTGAGGACCTGCGTTCGGGATCCTATGTCGCGCACCCCGACTCGTTCATTCGCGTGCGGCCACCGCAGGCCGCCCAGCGGCAAAGGGCAGACGTCGAGGCGATCACCGCCCTCGTCGGGGACGTGGAACGAGCCCAGCAGAACGAGAGCCCGGATGACTTCATCGCTCAGTTCGCACCCGAGGCGGTGTGGACCACCGCACACGGCAAGCGCCTCGTCGGCCGCGGCGAGATCGACGCCTTCACCAGGCGGGTGCTGCCAGGGGCGATGCGCGACAGCACGGCCACCTACACCGTGGAGCAGATCCTGTTCGTGCGCGCCGACGTCGCCGTGGTCACGATCCGGCAGCGCCCGATCAGTCTTGCGGGCGAACCGCTCACGGACCAGCCCGAAGGCAGGCCGACCTACGTGCTGGCCCACGATGACGGCCGGTGGCAGATCACGGCGGGACAGAACACGCAGGTGAAGGAAGGGTGAGCCGAGACCCGGTAGCGGTGCTACGTCCCTCGGCGCGGTACTCCGTCGCTTGACGCACCGCGTTCTGGTTGAGCAGGTTCAGGCTTTGGATCGCGACGCTGACCGCCACGAAGGTGACAATCGCGGCAGCTACGCCGGCCGGTCGGCGTGCGCGAGGGCAGATGGGGTCAGCCGGCCGACGATGGCCGGGGCCTCTCGAATGAGAACGTCGTTGTCCACCGCCTCGACCATGAAACGGGCGTAGTCCACGCGGCGGGTCAGGTTGCTGGACAGGACGGGGTCCCCCACGTGCCGGCTCCACACCGGCAGGCCTTGGCTTTCCCCCTCCTCCAGGTCGCTGCCCCGAACGACCGTCCAGTCGGTGTCACTGGCGAAGATCCTTCGACCCGCCTCCACCTGGTCGTCCACGTCAACGACGCGGGCGAGTCTCGCCAGCCAACCGAACACGGCCGCGTACATCCGGAACGTCCGCGGATACACGTCCTTTTCGTCGCGGGCGACGTGCCAACCGCAGGAGAACACCAGGCGGGCGCCCGGACGCGCGTGGTCGAGTACGGCCTGGGCCGTGCCGGAGGCGTAGTTGTTCACCCCCCACGGCACCAACACCGTGAGCACCGCATCGCATCCGTCCACCGCGCGCGCGATCACCGCGCGGTCGTCGGTCGGTCCGGCGAACACCCTGATCCGTCCCCCGAAGTCGGCGAGCTTGTGGACGCTCCGCTCTCGGCAGACACCCACCACCTGGTAACCCCGATCCAAGGCATGCTGCACCAAATAGCGCCCGAGTTTCCCGGACGCGCCGACGATGCACAGTTTCCTTCCCGCGCCCGGTCTTCTGGCTCCGTCCACACCGATCGACTCCATGACTCTCTCCAGCGTTCCGCTCCAGCCTTACGTCGTAAGGTATAGCCTTACGGTGTAAGACTGTCAAGGTATCCACACAGCCTGAACAGGAGGCCCCGTGAGAACCGAACCGGCCGGCACGCCCGCGCCCCGCCGTAACTCACTCAGCAAGGAAGGGGTGCTTCGCGCCGCGGTCGCATTGGCGGACGAGGCGGGCACCGCCGCGCTGAGCATGCGTAGGCTCGCCGAACGGCTCGGCGTCGAGGCCATGTCGCTGTACCACCACTTCCCCAAGAAGGACCACATTCTCGACGGCATGGTCGACCTCGTCTTCGACGAGATCGAGCTCCCGTCGGACGACGCCGACTGGCAGGCCGCGATGCGACGCCGGGCAGTCTCGATGCGCGGTGTGCTGGTCCGTCACCCGTGGGCGACAAGCCTGATGGACTCACGGACAAACCCCGGCCCGGCGACGCTGCGTCACCACAACGCGGTGATTGGCTGCCTGCGGTCGGGGGGCTTCTCGATCTCCGGTGCGGCGCACGCGATCTCGGTGCTGGACAGCTACCTCTACGGATTCGCGCTCCAGGAGCTCAGCCTGCCCTTCACGTCCTCCGTCGACATCAAGGACGTGGCCGGCTCAATCCTGCAGCAGCTACCCCGCGACGAGTTCCCGCACCTCGCCGAGATGATCGTCGACCGCGCCCTGAAGCCTGGCTACGCGTACGCCGAGGAGTTCGAGGTCGGACTCGACCTGGTCCTCGACGGGCTGCGGCGACACCGCGAAAGGTGGCGATGACCCGTCAGTACACGCACTCGCCGCGAGCACCGCGTGACGAGAACCTGATCTTGAGGTCCCGGCGTCTGTATGGGTGTGAGGGTGGATGAAGCGGAGTTGGTGCGGCGTATCGCGCGTGGCGACCGGGTGGCCTTCGACGAGCTGTATCGCCGGACGTCCCCGTGGTTGCTGATCCGGCTGCGTCGCCGCTGCGATGACGACGACGTGGTCGCGGACGTCATGCAGGAGACATACCTGGCGGTATGGCGGGCGGCGGACACCTTCGCGGGCGTGACCGCCGGCACCGGGCTCGGCTGGCTGTGGTCCATCGCCGCGCGCCGGCTCATCGACGCGTTCCGCCGACGGGCGAGGAATGCGCAGGCGGTACCCCTGGTACTGGCGATGCAGAACCCACCGGCGGCGGAGGACGTGGCATTGGACGGCACGGTCGGTGACGAGGTCGGGGACGCCCTGCGCCGACTGGCGCCGGAGCTGCGCCAGGTCCTGCACGCCATGGTGGTGGACGGTCTCACGGTCCATGAGACCGCGGTCCTGCTCGGTCTACCGGAGGGGACCGTCAAGACTCGCGCCCGCCGTGCGCGACTGGCACTGCGGGAGGCGTTGTCATGACCCCACACATCTCGACCGGCCTGTTGGGCCGGTACGGCGCCGGGGACACCGGCATCGCCCCCGACGTCACGTGGGCGATGGAGGCACATCTGGAGGAGTGCGCGGCCTGCCGGAGCCGCCTGGCCAAGGTGGGCGACGTCGACACGGCGGCGCTGCTGGCCCGGGTGTGGACGGGTCTGGACGCGGCGGTGTCCGCTACCGCACCGGCACCCGGACGGCGTCGGTGGCTGCATTCGCGGGCCACCCGATGGGTGACGCCGCTGTTCGGTCCGTGGCTCGCGACGACGGTGCTCGTGGTCCTGATCGCCCTCGGCTTCGACCTGGCCGCCGGAGCCAGGAGCGGGGCGCTGCCATCGCTTGTCGTCCTCCTGGCTCCGGTGGCGCCGTTTCTCGGAGTCGCCACCGCCTGGACGCGGCGGGTGGATCCGGCCCACGAGATGGTCGCCGCGACAGCGCGGGCCGGTCTCGGGTTGGTGCTGCGGCGAACCTTGGTCGTCCTCGTCGTGGTCATTCCGGTGCTCGCCGCGGCCGGCTGGCTGGTGGGTGCCTCCCCGGCCCGCTGGCTGCTGCCGTGCCTGGCCTTCACGATGTGCGCGCTGGCACTGGGTGAGATGGTCGGCCTGCCCCGGGCCACGGCGGGGCTGACGCTGCTGTGGGTGGCGGTGGTCATCGGGCCGAGCATCGTCACCGCCCGGATGTCGGTGCTGCTGACCGAGGCTGCCCTGCCAGGCTGGGCGGCGCTGACAGCGGTCGTGACCCTCGTACTTATCGCCCGACGCAACAGTGCCGCCGAGCTTCGATGAAGAGGACGTACGGAATGAAAAAGGCGATCAGCGCCGCGTCTGTTGCGCCGACCACGTACGCATGGGCGATCCGGGCGCTGGACCTGCGAGTCCGGACCGGTCGGCACCTTGCCGTCACCGGCCTCGACCTGTCGTTGGGCGTCGGCGTGCACGGGCTGCTCGGGCCCAACGGCGCCGGCAAGACGACCCTGATGCGGGTGCTCGCGACCGTGCTGCGCCCGGCCGGCGGTGACCTCGAACTGCTGGGCCACTCCGTACCCGAACGGCTCGATCTACGGACGGTGCGGCGATCGATCGGGTACCTGCCCCAGGAGTTCGGTTTCTACGGCCGATTCACGCTGCGGGAGTTCGTCGAATACATGGCCTGGCTGAAGGAGGTGCCCGCGCGCGACGTGCCCGACGCGGTGGAGCGCGCGCTGGAACGGGTACGGCTCACCGATCGTGGCAACTCCCGGATGAAGACGCTCTCCGGAGGCATGCTCCGGCGGGCGGGCATCGCGCAGGCCGTCGTGAACGACCCCGAGATCCTGCTGCTGGACGAGCCGACGGTGGGTCTCGATCCCGAGCAGCGGGTGGCCTTCAGGTCGCTGCTGCGCGACCTGGGCGCACACACCTGCGTGCTGGTCTCGACACACCTGGTGGAGGACGTGGTGGCGGCCTGCACGGACGTGGTGCTGATGGACGCCGGGCGGGTGGTTTTCCACGGAGTACCCGCCGACCTGGTGGAGCTGGGTCAGGAGGGGGTGGTGGGCGACAGCGCGGCCGAACGCGGGTACACCGAACTGCTGCGCCGGCATCGCGCGGCGGACGGTGTGGCGTGACCGGCCGGATCCTTCGCGTCGAGCTCCACCGCTCGGCCGCGCCCTGGGTAGCTGCGGGGACGGCCCTGCTCGGGGTCGTCCTGCTGTATGTCGCCGTGGACGGCTGGGGCGGACGCTGGATGCTCCTGGCGCTCTGGCAGCGGGAGTACCTGCTCATCCTCTGGCCCATGGCTCTCGGCCTGGGCGCCTGGCACGCGGGCCGCGACCGCAGGTGCCGCACCGACGAGCTGATCTCGACGACCGCCCGGCCCCGCTGGCAGCGGGTCCTGCCGGCGGCCGCCGCGATGGCGCTGTCGGCCGCCGTCGGCTACATCCTGATGTACGCCGCCGGCGTAGCCCAGGTCGCGGTGCTCACCAGCTATCTCCCCGGCCAGTCCGTGGTGATCGCCGGTGTCGGCGTCCTCTGGATGGTGTCCGGTGCCTGGCTCGGCATGACCGTCGGGGCGCTCGTACCGTCGCGGCTGACACCTGCCATCACCGCTGTCGCCGGTGCCGCCGTGGCGATCGTCGCCATCACCGATCGCGGATACTCCCACGTGCCCAAGGTCGTTCACCTGCTGACGCCATCGCCGTTCGGGTTCTGGGGCGACTTCGTGACCGTATCCGGCAGAGTCAGTGTCGCGCACACCATATGGCTGGCCGGCCTGGCCGTCACCGGTCTCGCCGGTTTCGTCTGCGCCACCCGGACCGCGCGGCTGGCCGGCCTCCTGCCGGCAGTGGTCGCGGCCATCGTGGCCCTGGCCCTGCTACCCGCTGACCGGGAGCGGCTGCCGGTGCCCGATCCGGAGGCGGCCGCTCTGGTGTGCAGCTCCGATGCGGGGCCCAAGGTCTGTGTGACCCGGGTGCACGCCACTGCCCTGGCGGATCTGCGGGAACCGGCGCGGCAGGCGCTCGCGACTCTGTCGGCGAAGCTGCCGCAGGCGCCGACGTCCGTCCAGGAGACACCCACACCGTGGTACGACTCGCAGCCCCGCCCACAACCGCGCGACACCCTGCTCGTAGAACTCGAGCTGGCCCCCTGGGGCGGTGCGAAGGGAAGCCCGGACGCGTTGCGGTGGCGGCTGCTGGGCGGGGCGGGGACGCGGCCGTGTACGTACATCATCGGGAAGCCGGCCGCCGCTCGGTCACACCACATCGCACGGTTCGCGGCGGCGGCCTGGCTGATCGGCGGCCCACCCCCGTCCGGCGAACATCGCGACGCGGCGCTGCGGGCGTGGGAGAAGCTCCAGTCGCTCCCGGCAACCGAGCAGCGGACCCGCGTCGCCGCGTTGCGGGAGGCGGCACTGGCCTGTGACGAGGTGAACCTGCTCGACATCCTCGTCGGGGACAGTCGATGAGATGGCTGACGCTGTACCTGCGATGCCGGGGCATCCCTACCTCAGCAGGGGCGGCGCTGACCGGGGTGACCGTGCTGTGGTGGCTGGGCCACGCGACCGATGTGCCACGGCTCAAACTCTCCATCGCGCTGCTGGCCGTGCTGGTGGCGACCGTCGCGTTCGGGCCGGGGCTCGCCGGCGCGGACCCGGCGTTGGACCGGACGGCTGGGCTCGCCTGGCTGCCACGACGGGCCGCGCACATCCTCGCCGTCATGGCGACCGCTGCCGTCGTATCCGCCGTGCCGGCGCTGGTAGGCGAACCGGTGGCAGCGGTGGAGTTCCTGGTCAGGAACGCCGCCGGGGTCGGGGGGCTGCTCGCGCTCGGCGGAGTTGCCTGGGGGGCTCAGTGGGCCTGGCTGCTGCCCGTCGGATGGTCTCTGGCGGTGCTTCTCTCCGGGCCGGCGAGTTCACCCGCGTACCGTGAGGTCCTGACCTGGATGATGCAGCCGGCCGGCACCATGTCGGCCACTGCCACCGCCGTGACCATCGCCTTCGTCGGCGTGGTCATACACGCGGCCTTCGGTGGCCGCCGGTAGCCCGGTCCTCCGCCCGTCGACCAAGGCTGTCCGGTGCAGGGCAGATGATCCGGACTTCACCGTGCGTTGCACGTTGCCGCGAGGCGTCCTAGCAAACGGGCGACACAGTCGGAAGCCGGACTAAGCGCTGTCGCGCCGGATCGATCACGGCCACGGTCTTACCCAATGTTCTTGTGGCCTGGCGAGGTATGACCATGGGCGTATTCCAGGTGCCTCAACGAGATTCGGCTCCGGCTCGCGCGTCGACCGGGGCCGGGCGGGGCGACGGGTACGCGGCCACCTCGGTCCCGTCGGCACCGTCGGTCGCGCTTCCCACCGGCGGCGGGGCGATCCGCGGCATCGGGGAGAAGCTCGCCGTGAACCCGGCCATGGGCACCGGAGCGATGACGGTGCCGATCGCGACAAGCGCCGGGCGGTCCGGGTTCGGCCCACAACTCGCGCTCGCCTACGACTCGGCGCAAGGCAACGGGCCGTTCGGGTTCGGCTGGGCGCTGTCGCTGCCGTCAGTCAGCCGGAAGACCGACCAGGGTCTGCCGCGTTACGACGACTCGGACGTCTTCCTGCTCTCCGGCGCCGAGGACCTGGTGCCGTTGGGGGCTGGGCCCGCCGTGGAGCCGGGCTACCGGGTGGATCGCT
Source organism: Plantactinospora sp. GCM10030261 (assembly GCF_042666615.1). Classification (NCBI taxonomy): domain Bacteria; kingdom Bacillati; phylum Actinomycetota; class Actinomycetes; order Micromonosporales; family Micromonosporaceae; genus Plantactinospora; species Plantactinospora sp. GCM10030261. The sequence goes on along the minus strand of NZ_JBHTDD010000017.1, from coordinate 152,839 downwards.
ACCAGCCCCGGGTGGAGGCGGCGTTCGCCCGGATCGAGCGGTGGACCCGGTTGTCCGACGGCGACGTCCATTGGCGGACGTTGTCCGGGGACAACGTCACCACTTGGTACGGCGCCGATGCCGGGTCCCGACTCGCCGACCCGGACGATCCGCGTCGGGTGTTCCGCTGGCTGGTCAGCCGCAGCCACGACGACAAGGGCAACGTCGTCGTGTACGAATACCGGGCCGAGGATGCCGCCGGTGTGGACGTCGGCCAGGCGCACGAGCGCCACCGGCGGCCGGCCGAGCGGGCGGCCAACCGTTACCTCAAGCGCATCCGGTACGGCAACCGGGTGTCCTGGCTGGCCGACCCGACACTGTCCCAGCCGGGCTGGATGTTCGAGGTCGTCTTCGACTACGGCGACCATGATCCGGCCGTGCCGCTGTCCGAGCCGGACCGGCCGTGGCCGGTGCGAACCGACCCGTTCTCGTCGTACCGGTCCACCTTCGAGCTTCGTACGTATCGGTTGTGCCAGCGGGTGCTCATGTTCCACCATTTTCCGGACGAGCCGGAGATCGGTGCCGACTGCCTGGTCCGCTCGACCGCGTTCACGTACCAGCCCGGCACCGCCGTGGGTTCGTTCCTCGCCTCGGTCATCCAGAGTGGACATCGGCGGGTCGACGGCGGTGTCGTGACCCGGCAACTGCCACCGCTGGAGTTCGGCTACCAGCCGGCGCGGCTGCGGGACGAGGTCGGCGTCGTCGACGTGGACAGTCTCGCCGGCGCCCCGGCCGGCCTGGCGGGCGACGGCTACCAGTGGGTGGATCTCGATGGTGACGGGATCGCCGGCATGCTCGTCGCGCAGGCGAACGGCTGGCACTACAAGAGCAACCTCGGTGGCGGTCGGTTCGGGCCGGCGCGGCCGGTGGGGCCGGTGCCGTCCACGGTGCCGGCCGCGGCGGCCGGCACCCAGTTGCTCGACCTTGCCGGGGACGGGCGGCTGGACGTCGTGGTCCTCGACGGCCCGGCGCCCGGATTCTTCGAGCGCGGCGAGCGCGGTGCCGGCTGGCGGAGTTTCGTGCCGTTCGACACGCTGCCGGAGGTGGACTGGGACGATCCCACCGTCCGTTTCGTCGACCTCGACGGCGACGGCCACGCCGACCTGCTGATCACCGAGGACCAGGCGATGACCTGGTACCCGTCCCGGGCCGAGCGGGGCTTCGGACCGGCGCACCGGGTGAGCGTGCCGGCCGACGAGGACCGCGGGCCGCGCCTGGTGTTCGCCGACGTCGCCGGGTCGATCCAGCTCGCCGACATGTCCGGCGACGGGCTCACCGACCTGGTGCGCATCCGCAACGGCGAGGTCTGTTACTGGCCCAACCTCGGCCATGGCCGGTTCGGGGCGAAGGTGGTGATGGACGACGCGCCCTGGTTCGATCGGGCCGAACTGTTCGACGCGCGGTACCTGCGGCTGGCCGACCTCGACGGCTCCGGCGTGACCGACCTCGTCTACCTCGGGCACGACGGCGCCCGGCTGTACTTCAACCGCAGCGGCAACGGCTGGACCCCGCCCCGGCTGGTGGCCACCGCACCGCGCACCGACCGCCGCAGCCACGTGTCTGTGGTGGACCTGTTCGGTACCGGCACCGCCTGCCTGGTGTGGTCCTCCGACCGGACCGAGGACGCCCGACGCAGCCTGCGCTACATCGACCTGCTCGGGTCGAGCAAGCCGCACCTGCTGGTGTCGGTGGTCAACAACCTCGGCGCCGAGACCCATGTGCGGTACGCGCCGTCGACCCGGTTCTATCTCGCCGACCGCGCCGCCGGCCGACCGTGGCACGGCCGCCTGCCGTTCCCGGTCCACGTGGTGGAGCGGGTGGAGACCCGTGACCGGATCAGCCGGAACCGGTTCGTCACCCGCTACGCCTACCATCACGGCCATTTCGACGGTGATGAACGCGAGTTCTGCGGATTCGGCATGGTCGAGCAGTGGGACACCGAGGAGCTGTCGGCCGTCGGTGGCCCGGTGGATTTCGTGGTGTCCAATGAGCAGCCGGCCTCGCATGTGCCGCCGGTGCTGACCCGCACGTGGTTCCACACCGGCACGAGCGCGTTCGCCGACTCGGGGCTGTCCCGCCAGTTCGAGGGGGAGTACTGGCGGGAACCTGGCCTCACCGCCGACCAGCAGCGGATGCTGTGGCTGGACGACACGCCGGCCCCGTCGGTGCTCCGGCTGCCCGACGGCACCGCTGTGCCGCACCGCCCGAGCGCGGACGAGCTTCGCGAGGCGTGCCGGGCGTTGCGGGGCCGGGTGCTGCGCCAGGAGGTGTACGCACAGGACGGCTCGTCCCGGGCCGAGCGCCCCTACCAGGTGATCGAAACCAACTACACCGTCGAGCTGCGTCGACCGCGCGGGTCGGGCGATCGCACCGCGGTCTGTCACGCGTACCCGCGGGAAACGGTCACCTACCACTACGAGCGGACCCTCTACGACCTGCCGGGCGGTCCGGTGGCCGATCCCAGGGTCACCCACCGGGCCACCCTGGACGTCGACGGCTACGGCAACATCCTGCGGGCGGTCACTGTCGGCTACCGGTGCCGGCATCCGGACGCCCACACCGACTCCCGGCTACCGGCCTGGGCACGCGACGGGGTGCGGGAGGCACAGTCGACGTCGCGCGCGACGCTCACCGTCAACCGGTACACCGCACCGATCGACGCGGGTGACCGGCACCGGGCCCCGCTGCCCGCCGAGACGCGCACCTTCGAGCTGCTCGGACTGCCCGAGCCGACGGTCCCCGGGCGGCTGGCCTACGCCGACCTGCTGGAGCTGGCCGGGACCGCCCAGGAGCTGTCGTACGGAGACACCGAGCCGGCCGGTCCCGGCTCGTGGCGGCGGCTGATCGACCACGTCCGCACGCTGTACCGGCGCGAGGACCTGACCGGCGCCCTTCCGGCCGGGCAGGCGGCGGCGCACGGCCTGCCGTACGAGAGCTACCGGCTCGCCCTCGTTCCGGAGCTGCTCGCGCACGTGTACCGGCGCCCGGTCGACGGCGGCACCGAGGACCTGGTGCCCGACCTGGCCTTGCTGGAGACCGACGGTGGCTACGTCGCCGACGCCACCGGCTGGTGGATCCCGTCCGGTCGAGCCGAACCCGACCCGGCGCGGTTCTTCCAGGTGGTCGAGTTGCGTGACCCGTTCGGCAACGTCACCACGGTCGACTACGACGACGCCGACCTGCTGGTGCGCCGGTCGCGGGATTCGCTCGGCAACGTGGTCACCGCCGAGTTGGACTACCGGGTCCTGAGCCCCCGGCTGGTGACCGACCCGAACGGCAACCGGACCGCGGTGGCGTTCGACACGCTGGGGATCGTGGTCGGCACCGCCACGATGGGCAAGGCTGGGCAGAACGCCGGTGACACGCTCGCGGGCTTCGTCGTGGATCTGCCCGAGGCGGTGGTCATCGCCCATCTGGCCGATCCCCGTGCCGATCCGCACGCGCTGCTTGGCCGGGCCACCAGCCGGACGGTGTACGACCTGTTCGCCTACCATCGCACCCGCGCCGAGGCGCGGCCGCGGCCGGTGGTGGTCTGCTCGCTGGTTCGCGACACCCACGACGCCGACCTCGGGCCGGGCGAGTTGCCCGAGGTGCTGCCCAGCCTCAGCTACTCCGACGGGTTCAGCCGGGAGATCCAGCGCAAGCTGCCGGCCGAGGCGGGTCCGGACGGCTCGGTGCGGTGGTCCGGCACGGGCTGGACCGTCTTCGACAACAAGGGCAACCCGGTGCGCCAGTACGAGCCGTTCTTCACCGGGACGCCCGCGTTCGAACCCGAGCGGGCCAGCGGGGTCAGCCCGGTGCTGTGCTACGACCCGGCCGGTCGGCCGGTGGCGACCCTGGCACCGGACGACACCTACCTGAAGATGGTGCACGACCCGTGGCGGGACGCGAGCTGGGACGGCAACGACACCGTGCTGCTCGACCCGCGTACCGACCTGGATGTGCGGGGTTTCCTGGCCGCGCACCTGGCGCTGCGTGAGGACTGGCAGACCTGGCACGCCCGGCGGCAGGGCGGTGCCCTGGGCGACCGGGAGCGTGTCGCGGCCGAGCAGACCGCCGTGCATGCCGGCACGCCGGCGGTGGTCTGCCCGGACGTGTTGGGCCGGCCGGTGCTCGCGGTGGCGCACAACCGGTTCCTGGACGAGGGCGCGCCGGTGGAGCGGTTGCTGCCGACCCTGGTCCTGCTCGACATCGAGGGCAACCAACGGGCCGTACGGGATCCGGAGGGCCGGTTGGTCGAGCGGCGCGACCACGACCTGCTCGGCACCTGCCTGCACGCGGAGACCATGGATGCGGGCCGACGCTGGGTGCTGCGGGACGTGCAGGGCAGCCCGATCGTCGAGTGGGACAGCCTGGGGCGCCGGGTGCGCACCGGCTACGACGTGTTGCGTCGCCCGGTCGAGGTGTGGGTCCGGCCGGCCGGCGGGCCGGAAACGCTGGTGGGGCGGACGGTCTTCGGCGAGTCGCACCCCGAGGTGGACGCCCGGAACCTGCGTCGGGAGGTGTACCAGGTCTTCGACGGATCCGGGGTGATCACCAACGACCGGTATGACGTCAAGGGCAACCTGGTCGACTGGACCCGCCGGCTGGTGGCGGATCACCGCGGCGAGCCGGACTGGTCGGCCGAGGTGGTGCTGGAGGACACCGGATACCGCACCCGAACGGCCTACGACGCCGTGAACCGGCCGGCCGCGGTGACCACACCGGACGACAGCGTGCTCAGGTACACCTACAACGCGGCGAACCTGCTGGAGCGGGTGGATGCGACGGTACGCGGCGAGGCACCGGAGGTCGCGTTCGTCACGGCCGTCGAGTACGACGCCCGGGGTCAGCGCACCCGGGTCGAGCACGGCAACGGGGTTCGCACCACGTACGAGTACGACGCGGCAACGTTCCAGCTGGTCCGGCAACGCACCGAGCGCGGCGCCGCCGACGTGCTGCAGGACCTCGCGTTCGGCTACGACCCGGCCGGCAACGTCACCTCGGTCCAGGACCGGGCCCAGCAACCGTTGTTCTTCCGCAACCGGCAGGTCGAGGCCGACGCGACGTTCGTCTACGACGCGACATACCAGCTCGTCGAGGCGACCGGCCGGGAACACCTCGGCCAGGCCGGGGGCGCGGCGCCCAGCGGACCCGGCGACACCGACCGGGTTCGGTTGCCCCATCCCGGCGACGGCAACGCGGTCGGGCGTTACCGGGAACGGTACCGTTACGACGACGCGGGCAACCTGCTCGCGCTCGTCCATCGTGGAACTGATCCGGCCCAACCTGGTTGGACCAGGCAGCACGAGTACCTGGAGCCGAGCCCGCTGGAGGGTGGCCGCACCGGTAACCGGCTCACCCGGACCACGGCGGGAGCGACGGTCGAGCCCTGCTCCTACGACGGACACGGCAACGTGGTCGCGTTGCCGCACCTGCCCCAACTGACCTGGGACCACCTGGACCGGTTGCGTAGCACCACCGGACAGGTGACCGGCACCGGCACGCCGGAGACCACCTGGTACGGCTACGACGCCGGCACCGAGCGGGTCCGCCTGGTCACCGATCGGCACGCCGCCGACGGGCAGGCTCCGACCCGCCGGGTGGAACGGATCTACCTGGGACAGGTCGAGGTGTACCGGGAGTACGCCGGGGACGGGACCACGGTGACGCTGGCTCGGGAGACGCTGCACATCCGGGCCGGTGAGGACCGGGTGGCGCTGGTGGAGTCCCGCACCCAGGGTGACGACGGCGGCCCGGCCCGGCTGGTGCGGTTCCAGTACGCCGACCGGCTCGGCTCGGCGAGCCTGGAACTCGACCACGCCGGCGCGATCATCTCCTACGAGGAGTACGCGCCGTTCGGTGCGACCACGTACCAGGCGGTCCGGTCGGCGACCGAAACCCCGAAGCGCTACCGGTTCGCCGGCAACGAGCGCGACGAGCCGACCGGGCTCTACTACTACGGCGCCCGGTACTACGCCCCATGGCTGGCGCGCTGGCTGTCCCCGGACCCGGCGCGGCTGCTGGCCGGGGACCGCCCGCTGAGCGGAAGCCAGTCCGGTGCGCCGTACCGGACCGATCGGGCGCCGGGCACCGCCAAACCGGCGGGGGAGACCGCCACCGGGGCGGCCGGTCCGGCCGCGGACGCCGGCGCGGCTGGGCCCGACGGCGGCGGCGAGGAGCCGGCCAACCAGCCACACGCACCACCGTCCCGGCTGGCGCTGCACCTCTACTGCTTCGTGTTCAACAACCCGATCGTCCACGACGACCCGGACGGCGAGGAACCGCAGGTGGTCGGCCGGGTCTACGTCATCGAGGGCACCTTTCGCGGCAAGCCGTTCACCTATGTCGGCTCGACCGCACAGAGCCTGTGGGCGCGGTTCAGCGGGCATTCGTGGAGGGCCCGGCTGATGCTGAACTCCACCAAGATCACCGTGTACCAGGTGAAGGCGGAGATTAACATCACCGCGTCCGGCCGGCAGACCGTGCGCAGCGCGGTCAACGAGGCCCTGCGCGCCGCCGAGCAGGTCAAGCTGGATCAGGCCCAGCGCGGCGCGAAACCGGGCGAGGTGCTCAACCAACGGCGGGCCGCGTCGCCGGAGAACGTCAAGGCGTGGACGCAGCGGCACGGCGTGACAGTCGGCCGGGGGCAGACGGCCAAGCCGCCGGGTGGCGGCATCAAGCTGCGCGCCGCCGGCGGTCTGCTCATCCTCCTCGACGCGTTCCACATGGCCCGGGAGCAGAAGGTCGGCAGGTACGTCATGGCGCCCTACGAGCTGTGGGACGAGTACGGCGAGTTCACGTTCAACCAGTACCAGGGACCGCTCGGCGGCCTGTGGGGCAACAAGTACTACAAGAACTACTTCTCCGGGGAGAAGAAGGGCCAGAAGGTCGAGGTCACCGAGGAGGAATTCGAGGAGTTCATCGAGATCGCCGAGTTCCTGTACGGAAGGCTGGACTTCTGGGGCGACTTCGTCCCCGGCGTGCTGCGCAAGGAACTTCCGGTCGTCGATTACGCGGGCGAGATCTACTAGCGGAGGCGACGGGAATGCTCGATGCGCTCACGGTCGAGGAGTGGGCCGAACCCACCGGCGTGGTGGTCTCCGACGGCGACGACACGCTCGCCCTCGAAAACACGGCGGGCAAGCCGGTCGACGAGTCCACCCTCGGTCGGCGGCTGGCCCGGATCGACGGCGTGGAACGGATCCGGTCCCTGGTGGTCGGCCCGGACTCCCGGCTGCGGGACCTGAGGTTCCTCGCCGCGCTGCCCCACCTGCGCACCGTGGAGGTGTACGGGCTGCGGGTGCGGACGCTGGCCGGGCTACGGCGCGACACCCCGTGGGACTACGTCAAGGTTGACACCGACCGCAACCGTCGCCGGTCACTGGCCGAGCTGGCCGGCACCCCGATCCGCCGGTTGGCGGTGCGCTGGGGCGACGAGGTCGACCTCACGGCCATCGGCGCCTGCCGCGATGTGGTGGACCTGGAGTTGAGCGCCTGGCCCGAGCCGTCACTCGGCGAGCTGCGGAACCTGCCGTTGCAGTACCTGGCGTTCGTCTCCGGGCGATTCACCGAGGTCGGCGACACCGCCGCCGTGCCAACCCTGCGGCGGCTCCGGGTCGTCGACTGCCGTACCCTCCAGCGCTTCACCGGTGACAACGGCAACGTGACCTGGTTGACGGTCTGGTCGTGTCACCGGCTCGACGTGCAGACGGTGGCGACGTTCTCCCGGGTCGAGACCGTGGAACTGTCCTCGCAACGCCAGCCGGTGCCGCTCAGCGCGTTCCAGCGACTGCGCGCGCTGCAGGCGCTGGTCGTCGACGACGCCACGGCGCTGCCGGACGTGATCGACATCAAGCGCGACGCGACCCGACTGACCGACATCGTGGTGTCCGAGTTCGGTAACGAACAACTACGCGAGCTGAGCCGCGCCAATCCCGCGGTGACCGTCACCAACGGGGTGGCGGCGTTCCGCGACGGCAGGCCGACCGAGATGAGCGGCGAGTAGGGAGGAAGACATGCGACTGCACGGCAGAGACCTGCGCGCCGGCCTATCCGGTGAGGACGTGGTGGCCCTGCAGGCCGAGCTGACCCGGCTGGGGTACGCGATCCCGGACACCGAACGGGCGCAGCGCCTGTTCGGTGTGGGCACCGCCCAGGCGGTGGCCGCGTTCCAGGTGTCGCACGGGCTCGTCGACACGGCGGTGGTCGACAAGAACACGGCAGCCGTGCTGGACCGGGCGCTGGCCGAGCTGGCGACCACGGTGCTGCGGCTGAACGACCCGCCGGCCGAGTCGGTGGTGGGCCGGGTGCCGGTGACGCCGGCACCGCCGATCGCCGAGCCGCGACCGGACCAGCCCAGATCAGACAGGCCCAGCCCGGACGAGCCCAGATCAGACGAGCCCGGGCCCGACGGCCCCAGGCTCCACGGGCCGGCCGCCGACCGGCCGGCACCAGATCGGCCGACCGCCGACCGGCCGGCACCAGATCGGCCGACCGCCGACCGGCCGGTGCCGTCGTCGGCAGAGGTGCCGCCGCGCCGGCTGGCCGGGGTGTTGCTCACCGACAAGGGCGTCCCGGCCGAGGGCGTGACTCTGCGCTTCTACGCGCCCGGCTTCGGCGGCACGGCGACCCTCCTCGGTGAGGTGGTCACGAGTGCCGACGGCCAGTACGCAATGGACGCCGAGCTGCCGGCGCGGCTGAAGCGGCTGGACGTGCGGGCCGTCGGCGCGGCGGGCACCGAGATTCCGCTGGCCCCGCCGACCGACCGGGTCGACCTCGGCGGCCCGGTCAACGTGGTGATCCCCGCCGCGCAGCTACCGCCGCCGGACACCGAGTTCGCGCGGCTGAGCGCGAGCGTCCGGCAGCACCTCGGTGACGCGAAGCTGGGACAGGCGCAGGAGAACGACGACCGCAGGGACCTCGCGCTGCTCCGCGAGGCCACCGGCTGGGACGCCCGGCTGATCGCGGTCGCCGCGTCGGCCGAGCGGCTGGCCGCCACCGTCGACATCGATCCGCAGGTCGGCTACGGCCTGCTGCGCGCCGGCCTGCCCGCCGACTCGGTCCAGCTCGCCCGGATCAGCCCGGTCGGCATCGGACACGCGCTGCGCAAGGCGGTCGAAGCCGGCGTGGTCCGCCTCGACGACGCGGGCATCGCGGCGGCGCAGGCGCGTCTTGACGCGTTCGGCCGCAGCACCCGGCGCAAGCTCGCCATCAACGGCACGCCATCCAGCTACGGCTCGATGCTCAAGGCCACCGGCCTGTCCACCGAGCAGCAGGACCGCTTCGACGAGATATTCTCCGCCCACACCGGGAACGCCAGCGCCCTGTGGGAGGCGACCGCGCGGGCCGGACTGCCGGCCGACCGGCTCAAGCTGACCGCCCAGCTCGGCACGCTCACCATGAACAGCGCCAGGCTGACCGAGAGCTTGCGCGCCGAGGCCGGCAGCACCGAGCGCCTGCCCACGACGCTTGTCGCCGGCCGGCTGTACCAGCCGGCCGCCTGGCAGGACCGGCTGCGCGAACTGGCCGGTGGCAACGAGCGCGTGCTGGAGGCGATGATCCCGCCGGCGTATCAGGCGGCGACCGTGGACGAGCGGCTGGCCGCCTACACCGCCGATCTGGCGTTCAAGGTACGCGTCAGCTACCCGACCCAGGTGCTCGGCGAGCGGGTCCGCGCCGGCGAACTGCCGCTGGCTGACCGGAACCCGGTGCTCGCCGGCGACGTGGCGACGGTGCTGGACCGGGCCGCCCAGACCGGGTTCGTCCCGGGCCAGCGGCCGTTGCACCGCTTCGTCACCGAGCATCGGGACGAACTCTTCGCGGGCCTGTCCGACGAACGGGCCGAGGCCGCCTCGGCGCACCTGGCGACGCTCAACCGCCAGTACCAGATCACCGCCAGCGACGAGGCGATCGGCGTCCTCCAGCGGCACAACCTGCGGTCGGCGTACCAGGTCAGCGCGGTGCCGGAACGGGACTTCGTGGCCCGCTACGGCGACGAGTTCCCCAGCCGGGCGGAGGCGGAACTCACCTGGCGCCGCGCGCAGCAGGTCACCGCGGTCACCCTGAACCTGGTGACGGCGGCGAAGCAGCTCGATTCGGCCCGGCTGCTGCCGGCGCTGGCCAGGCCCGATGACGTGGTGAGCGCGGCACAGGCCGACCTGGTCAAGCAGTTCCCCACGCTGGAGTCGCTGTTCGGTTCGCTGGACTACTGCGAGTGCGAGCACTGCCGGTCGGTGCTCAGCCCCGCCGCGTACCTGGTCGACCTGTTGAAGTTCCTCGACGACGCCCCGGCGCTGCCCAAGAGCCCGTACCTGGGCCTCACCGACCGCCGGCCGGACCTGCCGCACACCCTGTTGACCTGTCAGAACACCAACACGGCGCTGCCCTACATCGACGTCGTCAACGAGGTGCTGGAGTTCTGGTTGGTCAACGGGCACGAGCTGAACCCGGACGCCGCCTACGACACCGGTCCGGCCGCCAGCGAGGACCTGCAGGCCGAACCGCAGAACCTCCTGCCGGCCGCCTACGACCTGCTCCGGCAGGCGCGGTATCCGATGACGGCGCCGTTCGACCTGTGGCTGGCCACGGTACGGGCGTTCACCCGCCACTTCGAGGTGCCGTTCTGGGAACTGCTGGAGGCGTTGCGCTCCTCCGACGAGCTGCGCCCCGCCACGGGTTACGGGCTTGCCGCCGTGGGCTACGAGCAACTCGGATTCTCCACCGCCGAACTGGCAGTCCTGACCGCGGCCAACCCGTTGCCGACCTGGCCCGACCGGTACGGGTACCCGGCGAACGCGCCCGCCGGGCAGTGGGGCGAACTGGCCAACGCCCGCACGCTGGCCCGCCGGCTCGGCGTCACCTACCGCGAGCTGCTCACCCTGCTGCGAACCAGGTTCGTGAACCCCGAGTTGGGCGACGCGGCCGGCAACCCGCTGATACTGGCCGATCCGGAAGGGGTCGAGGACTGCGACTGGCAGGACACCACGCTGCGGCACGTCGACGGCGCCGCCAACCCGGTGGACTTCCTGCTGCTCAACGGGTTCGTCCGGATCTGGCGGCGACTGGACTGGTCGATCGAGGACACCGACCAGGCACTGATGACGTTCCTGCCGACCGATCCCGATCCGCGGACCGGCGCCACCCTCGGACCGGCCATCGGCAGCGCCCTGTTGGGCCTGTCCCGGCTGGAACGCCTCGGTGAGGTGCTGAACGTGGGTCGGGCCGTCCGGCGCGACCTGCTGGTGCTGTGGGCGCCGCTGTCCGACCGCCGGTACGAGGAACTGTTCCTGACCGGCACGCCGCAGACCCGGGACCCGGTCTTCGCCGGGGAGCCGGGCACCTACCTCACCGCCGGGGTGCCCCTTGGCGAGCACCGGGAAGCGGTCCAGGCGGCGCTGCGGCTCACCGCCGACGAGGTGACACTGATCCTTCAAGGCGCCGGGCTGGACCCGGCCACCGCACCGTTGACCATGACGACGGTGTCGCTGCTGTACCGGCACGGACTTCTGGCCCGCCTGCTCAAGGTCAGCGTGGCGGATCTGCTTGTCCTCAAGGACCTCTCCGGGCTGGACCCGTTCACGCCGTTGCCTGACGGGCCGGTCACCGACGCCGCCGACGACCACCCGTACCAGCAAACCCTCCGCTTCGTGGAGACGGTCCGCGCGCTGGCCGCCGCCGGCCTGTCCGTCGCCGAGCTGGACTTCCTGCTGCGGCACCGGTTCGACCCGGTCGGTCGGCACCGGGCGGCGGCGCACCCGCCGCTGGCGCTGGTCCGGTCGCTGGCCGCCGTACTCGGCCGGATCTCGGCCGAGTACGCGGTCCCCACCGACGCGCTCACCTTCACCGACGAGGTGCTCACCCGCACCCTCGCGCTGGTGCTGGATCAGCCGGTCGTGGCCGCGTTCCTGGACGCCTGGACCGGCGTCGCGGCGCTGCCCGACGAGGTATTCGACGAGCACCTGCGCCGACGGCAGATCCCCGGCGTCGGTGAGGTCGGATTCCTCGGCGACAGCGATCGCGACGTGGTGTTCACGCCGCCGACCGACCAGGCCGCCGACGCGACCCGCCGGGGTCTGCTCGCCGCCGCGTTGCTGCCGTACGCGCGGCACCGGCTGGCTCGCGCCGCGGTCGTGGACGCGGTCGCGGCCGACCGCGACGCCGACCCCGGCCTGGTGTCCGCCCTGCTGACCAACCCGGCCCTGCTCGACGACCCGGACGTGGCCGGTGTCGCGTTGCTCGACGCCTACCTGGCCAGTGGGGTCCGGGGCCTGACCGTCACCGACGGGCTGGTCACCGGATACCTGGAGGTGCCGGCGTCGGGCGGGTACCGGTTCACCGTCGCCGGCGACGCCGGTAGCGAGGTGCGACTGCGTTTCGATCACCTCGGCGAGCCGGTGCTTGCCGCCACCATCGCGGCGGACGCACCGGCGGCCGAGGTCGAGCTGCGGGCCGGCGTTGCGTACGGGTTCACCCTGGAACACACCGCGGGCACCGTCGTCACGCTGCTGGTGCGCGGTCAGCACCTGCCGACCGGCCCGGTGACCGCACTGGTCACCTACCAACGCTCCACCGTGGACCGGCTGCACCGGGTGCACGGGCTGCTCGGCAAGGTGCTCTACCTGGCCGGGGAACTCGGGCTGACCGAAGTGGAACTACGGCACCTGACCACCCATCCGGACGACTTCGACGGCCTGGACCTCGGTGCGTTGCCGACCGCGGCCGCCGCGGAACCGCCGCACGCCGTGCAGGCCCGGTTCCGGCAGCTGCTCAGGCTCGCCGGCTACGCCCGCCTGCGCGGCGAGTTGGCCGCCGAACCGGCCGACCTGATCGACGTGTTCGTCACCGCCCGGCGCCGGGTGCCGGCCGGCGCGGACCCGGACGACGTGGCCGAAACCGTGCTGACCGACGTGACCACGCGGTTGGCGACGATGACCCGGCGCGCCCCGGCGATCGTCCGCGCCGCCGCCGAACTGGTCGGCGCGTCGGCCGCGGTGACCGGGGACCAGGCCGTCGCCGCCGACTTCACCCAGGAACAGGGGCTCGGTCGGCTGTGGCGGGTCCTCGCGCTGGCGAACCGGATCGGGGTCGACCCGGCGGCGCTGGGCCGTTGGGCCACGCCGACGCCGGACCGGGTGGTGGCGCAGGACGTGCGGGACACCGTGAAGGCGAGGTACCCGCAGGAGCAATGGCGGAGGGTGGCGCAGCCGATCTTCGACCGGCTGCGCCAGCAGCGACGCGACGCCCTTGTCGCACAGGTGCTGCAGCGCACCGGCTACCAGCGGATGGAGCAACTGTTCGAACACTTCCTCATCGACCCGGGCACCGAACCTGTGGTGCTGACCTCCCGGCTCCGGCTGGCGATCTCGTCGGTGCAACTGTTCATCCAGCGCTGCCTGCTGAACCTCGAAGAGGACGTGTCGCCGTCGTCGATCAACGCCGACCACTGGGATTGGATGAAGCGGTACCGGGTCTGGGAAGCCAACCGCAAGATCTTCCTGTGGCCGGAGAACTGGCTGGAACCCGAGTTCCGCGACGACAAGACGCACCTGTTCACCGAACTCGAAAGCGCACTGCTGGAGAGCGACCTGGACCAGTCAGCGGTGGAAGCCGCGTTCTTCGGCTACCTGCGTGGCCTCGACGAGATCGCCCGGCTCGACATCAGGTCCATCTACCTGGAACGCAAGCTCGATCCGGCCACCAACGTGCTGCACGTCGTCGCCCGTACCGGCGCGGCACCGGGCAGGTACTACTACCGGACCTGGTCGCACCGGTCCTGGACGCCGTGGATCCCGGTGACCGCATCCATCGACGGCAACCATCTCGCCATGGTCATGTGGCAGGGCCGCATCCACCTGTTCTGGGTGCTGTTCCTGCCGCAGGCGGAGGCCGAGCAGCAGTCCGGCAGCACCAAGGCGGCCGACGTCACGGTCAGCACCATCACCGGCCTGAAGCCTCGCAAGAAGATCGAGGTGCAGCTCTACTGGAGCTGCTACACCCCGTCCGGTGCCGGCCCGGGAGTGTGGAGCGACCCGGTGCTGGCCACCGCCGACGAGCCGCACATCCAGTACGTCGACGCCACGTTCACCGCGTCGAAGGTGTTCATCTGGGCCGACGTCCTGGCCAGCGGGGCGGTCTCGGTCAGCCTGCTCGGACAGGGCGCCGCGCAGTCGTTCACGGTGCTCAGCCGGCACGTGCCGCCGGCGCACAGCGGCGCGTACCGGACGCCCCTGGAGCCGCCGTACCTCACCGGCAACGACCAGCCGCTGACGCGGGCGGGTCAGGGCCGGTGGCGCGGCACCGGACCCGCGTTCCACGTGCACGTCGAAGGGCACACCATCACCGCGCAGGGCATCGCGCCCTGCGACATCACCGAGGACATCCTCGGCGCGGTTCCCGGCGGATACCACCTGGTGATCGTGCCGCCCCCGGCGAAGCTGACGAAAAGCCCGGCCGGCACGGGCAAGGCAGGCCAGTCGGTCAACCGGCCCGAGGACCCGTTCTTCTTCACCGACGCCAGCAACACCTTCTTCGTCGAGCCGGACTGGACCGAGTTCTCGATAGGCGACGCCGACCAGTCCGTGGTGGCGCAGAACCCGATCTGGCGGGAATTCGACAAGCCGGAGTACTGGGCCGCGCAGCCGGTCGCCGCGGCGTTCCCAGACCCGCTCGACGGACCGGTCCGGCCCGACGTGGTGCTCGGTAGGACGCCGATCGCCCGACCGGTCGACGTCCTCACCCGGGACGAGGCCGTCGTCGTGTTCGACGGCAAGCCCATCGGCGCCGACGGCCTACTGACCGACCCCGGCCGCCTGTTCCGGACCGGCCCACACGGCTCGGTCGTCCGGAATCAAGCCACCAACCCCACCCCGAGGAGCTGACCGTCATGGCGATCGACCTAACGAGCACGCTGGCGCCGTCGTACCACGCGACGTGGCTCGCCGAGCGGGGACCGCAGGTGGTGGCGCAGCCCGAGCAACCGGCGGTGCCGACGGTCAAGAAGGTACGGCTGCTCAAGTACCGCTTCCACAACCACACCCACCCGTACGTCACCGAGCTGGTGAACCGTCTGATCACCGGGTCGGTGCGGGGGCTGCAGGACGCCGACACCGCCACCCCACCACTGCGCGAAGAGCTGTTCACGACGGCCCGGTACGCCCCCAGCGGGCTGCTGGTGGTCAACGACCAACGGCACAAGCACCCGGTGCACGAGCTGGACTTCTCGTCCAGCGGCGCGTACTCGGCGTACAACTGGGAGCTGTTCTACCACGTCCCATTGACCATCGCCGTACACCTGAGCCGCAGCCAACGCTACGCGGACGCGCAACGGTGGCTGCACCACATCTTCGACCCGACCGACGACAGCGACCACCCGACCCCGGACCGGTACTGGAAGGTGCGGCCATTCCGCGAGGGCGACCCCACGCTGATCGAGCGGGTGCTGGCCAACCTCTCCACCGGGGCCGACCCGAAGCTGTGGGAAGAGACCGTGGACGCGATCGGCAGATGGAAGGACACGCCGTTCCGACCACACGCCGTGGCGCGTTACCGGCACACCTCGTTCATGCTCAAGGCGGTGATGTCCTACCTGGACAACCTGATCGGCTGGGGCGACGACCTGTTCCGGCAGGACACCGGCGAGAGCATCAACGAAGCGACCCAGCTCTACGTACTCGCGGCAAACCTGCTCGGCCCCCGGCCGCAGGAGGTGCCGAGCAAGGGCCAACCGCAGCCGCAGACGTACGCGAGCCTGCGGGGCAAGCTCGACGAGTTCGGTAACGCACTCGCCGAGGTGGAGGTCGACCTGCCGTTCGACACGCACGTGAGCGTGCCGCAGGCGGCCGACGGCGCCCCGGTGGCCGCACTGCGCAGCGTGGCCACGTCGCTGTACTTCTGCGTGCCGCGCAACGACAAGCTGCTCGGGTACTGGGACACCGTGGCCGACCGGCTCTTCAAGATCCGCAACAGCCTGGACATCCACGGCGTGTTCCGCCGGCTGCCGCTGTTCGACCCGCCGATCGACCCGGCGCTGCTGGCCAAGGCCGCCGCCGCCGGACTCGACGTCGGTGCCATCGTGGCCGGCCTCGGGCAGCCCCTGCCGCTGGTCCGGTTCACCGTGCTGGCCGCCAAGGCGGCCGAAATCTGCCACGAGGTCAAGACACTCGGCGGGATGCTGTTGGCCACGATCGAAAAGCAGGACGCGGAGGCGTTGGCGATCCTGCGGGCCCGGCACGAGACCGGCATGCTCCGGCTCGGCGAGGCCATCCGGTATGGACAGTGGCAGGAGTCGGTCAAGGCCCGTGAAGGGCTGGAGATGACGTTCCACGGCGCGGTCGCCCGGCTCACCTACTACGAGCGGTTGCTGGGCACCGAGGAGACCGACATCGACGTGCCCGCCCTGGACCAGCTCGACACCGACGCGCTGCTGCGGCTTCGGCTCTCGGCACGGGAGCCGGAACTCGCGCACCGCACCATCGACGTCGACATCGAGGACACCGACGTGGTCGACACCGACGGGCGGAAGCTGTCCACGTACGAGGCGAAGGAACTGGACCTGCTGTGGGGCGCGCAGATCCTGCACGACACCGCCGCCGGCCTCGACGCGATCGCGGCGATCGTCGGCTTCGTCCCACAGGTCGAGGGCTCGGCCAAACCGTGGGGAATCGGTGTCGGCGTGTCGTTCGGCGGCGTACACCTCAAGCAGGTGCTGGACGCCGGATCCGCGGTCGCCCGCGGCATCGCCGGTCGACTCAGCTTCGAGGCCAACCAGGCCGCCAAGATCGGCACGTACCAGCGGCGGGAACAGGAATGGACGTTCCAACGCAACGTTGTCGCCAGCGAGATCACCCAGATCTACCGGCAGTGGCGGGCGGCGCAGATCCGGGAGGCGCTGGCCGAGCGGGAGTGGCGCAACCACCAGGAGATGATCCGGCACGCCGAGGAGGTGGAGCGGTTCCTCACCGACCCGAAGACCGGCAAGACCAGCAACCACGAGCTGTACGCGTGGCTGCGCCGCGAGGTGCGCGGGCTGTACGGGCAGTACTTCCAGTTCGCCTACGACGTGGCGAAACGGGCCGAGCGGGCGCTGCAACACGAACTCGGCGACCCGCACCAGACCTTCCTCAGCTACGGCTACCAGGCAGGCAAGGAGGGCCTGCTGGCGGGGGAGAAGCTGTACCTGGACCTCAAGCGCATGGAGATGGCCTACCACGAGCAGAACCGGCGCGAGTACGAGCTGACCACCCATGTCAGCCTGCGCCAGCTCGACCCGGTCGCGCTGTTGCGGCTGCGGGCCACCGGATCGTGCGAGTTCACCGTGTCCGAGGACCTGTTCGACCTGATCGGCTGCCCCGGGCACTACTTCCGTCGGCTGCGGTCGGTGGCGTTGAGCATCCCCTGCGTCGTCGGCCCGTACACCGGGGTGAACGCCACCCTGACCCTGCAGGGCAGCTCGGTGCGGGTCAGCCCGGCCCTGCGCGACGGCGGGTACGCGCGCGACGGCGACGGCGACGACCGGTTCAGCGACCACTTCGGCGGCGTCCAGTCCGTGGTCACCAGCGCCGGCACCAATGACAGCGGAATGTTCGAGGTGAACCTGCGCGACGACCGGTACCTGCCGTTCGAGGGCACCGGCGCGATCAGCCGGTGGCGCCTGGAACTGCCCACCGAGTTGCCCCAGTTCGACCACGGCACGATCTCCGACGTGATCCTCCACCTGCGCTACACCGCCCGGGACGGCGGCGCCCCGCTGCGCGCGGCGGCGCAGACACACGTGCGGGACCGGGTCGGGCAGGCGGCGGCCACGGGCTCACTGCGACTGCTGTCGGTCCGGCACGAGTTCCCCACCGAGTGGGCCCGGTTCACCGCCGCAGAACTCGACGGCGGCAACCCGGAGGCGCGACTGTCACTGACCCTGCGAGACGAGCACTACCCGTACTGGGCTCGTGCTGTCGGCGCGGTCACCCTGCACGGGTTCGAGCTCTTCGCCGAGCCGGACGCCGACACACCACCCACGGTGGCCGTGTCGACCGCCCCGCCGGACGACCCCGGACGAGCCGTCCACGAACTGGTCGCCGACACGGCGCTGGGCGGATTGCGGGTCGGCGCACTCGCGGACGACCCGCTGCCCGCGGCTGTCGGCCCGCTCACCCTGCACCTGAACGACAACTCCATGAACGACCTGTGGCTCGCCCTCACCTGGGGTGGCGAACCGGCCTGACCGCCGCGACGGCTGTCATGCCACCCTCGGCACCCACCCGACGGCACCCGGCCGATCTGGAGCGCTGGCTCTTTGCCGATGAGCGTGCCCCCGGTCGCGCCCCGTTGGACCCTTGCATAGGCTGCGTCGCCATGGACGAGTCGCGCGGGTCAGGAGTCCTCCGCCATCAGTCGCTGCACGACGGGTTCGTACCGGCGCAAGGGCCGCAGCAGGCCTTCACCGACGCTATCGACCGACACATCGAGGAACACTTCGGACCCGTCGAGTTCGTCTACCACGAGATCGCCTCGCACCTGGTCAGTGTGCATGTCTATGTCGTGGCCCCGACCACGGAACGCCCGTACCGGACACTTATCACTTCTGGGATGAGTGAGCTGCCGATGACGGTCCCAGAGGGCCACGACATCAGCCCGTACGCCGAACTGATGCTCTGCCTGCCGGCAGACTGGCCGCTGACCGAGGTAGCCGGGCTCGGTGACGAAATCGGGTGGCCGCTGCGGATCCTCAAGCAGGTAGCTCGGCTGCCGCACGAGTACGGAACCTGGATCGGCGAATGGCATTCCGTGCCGAACGGCGATCCCGCGCAGCCGTACGCGTCGGACACCCCGTTCGCCGGAGTCGTCGTCACGCCGATGCTGCGAGTGCCGCCAGAGGCCCGGACGATCGACGTCGGCGGCGGCATCCGAATCGCGTTGCTCGCGCTGATCCCTCTGCACCCAGAAGAGATAGCGGTCAAGGTCGAACGCGGTACCAACGCACTCATCGAAGTCCTCGACCGGGGCCGCATCACCGAGTTGCTCGACCCGCGCCGGCCCTCGTACGCCTGACAGCTCGATCGGACGCGCCGTGGACGCAGCTTGTAGCGGCCAGGCCATCCACTCCTGCCGCCATCCACGCTTGTCATGACGAGGAGTTGCCCCGGCTGGTCGACGTCGCCTTACGGCGTCCCGCCGTCGCTCGAAACGCCGGCGTTGAAGCCCTGGCTGTCGTCGCCGCCGTATCCCTTGCCGCGGATACTGCCCCTGTCCCGGTGACGCTTGTCGCGTCCGCTCTGGCGGATGGCGCGACGAGCTGCCCTCAGCGTTCGATCGGACCTATCCGCGTTTGCCCGTTGTCGGAGAAACAGCGCGAGTCCGGCAAGGACAAGAAGGATGGCGACCAGCGACCCGACGATGAACCACGCCCCGCTATTCATGCACCGATCGTAGGTACGCCGTCGCCGACCTTGGAGAGCCGTCGGCTGACGGCAGGGAAGTCTCCTCGCGCTGCTGCCCGGCGGTACAGACGACGAGATCAGGCGCACGCTCATGCTGCTGGCTCCAGGGCCACGCCTGGTGGCGAATTAGGGGTGGCGCGCTGCGGTCCTGGTCGAGCACACTCGCGATCATGCTGGCTTCCTGTCGTAGCGTCGCTGATCTGGTCACCGTCCAGGCGCGGGGAGACCGGATCAGGTTCCTGTTCTTCTGGGGGCATCAGCCGGAACGCGACGGC
Source organism: Plantactinospora sp. GCM10030261 (assembly GCF_042666615.1). Classification (NCBI taxonomy): domain Bacteria; kingdom Bacillati; phylum Actinomycetota; class Actinomycetes; order Micromonosporales; family Micromonosporaceae; genus Plantactinospora; species Plantactinospora sp. GCM10030261. The sequence goes on along the minus strand of NZ_JBHTDD010000017.1, from coordinate 133,113 downwards.
AGCATCGGCGCCGGATGCTTGAGCCAGTGGTGGCCGTCCTCGTTCACCGTCGGCGGGCTCGCGTTCGCCACCGCGGAGCACTACATGATGTGGCGCAAGGCCACCCTGTTCGGCGACGACGCCATGGCCGAGCGGATTCTCGCCGCACCACACCCACACGCCGCCAAGGCGCTCGGCGCTCGGGTCACCGGCTTCGACCAACAGACCTGGGACGAGCACCGCTTCGACATCGTGGTCGCCGGCAACCTGGCCAAGTTCGGCCAGCACGCCGAACTGCGCGCGTTCCTCCTCAGTACCGCGCGGCGGGTTCTTGTCGAAGCCAGCCCGGTAGACCGGATCTGGGGCATCGGGCTGGCTGCCGACGACCTCGCGGCCTCCGACCCGGCTCGGTGGAAGGGCCCCAACCTCCTCGGGTTCGCGCTCATGCAGGTGCGTGACCTCCTCCACGAACAGCCGAAGCGGTAGCCGCCCCGAACGCGAGCTGCCACAATTCGGGCGTTCAGTGGGGAGACGCACCGGGGGATGCGTGCGTTGCGGAGCTCTCGGGTTCCCGAATTCTGAAGCTTCCTCGGCCACGAACCCGCATGCTTCAGTTGCGGAACCCGGGCCATGGTGGCCCTGCCGGTCGGGCCGGCACCGAGAAGCTGGGGCACGACATCGAGGATGTGCGCTCCCGAGGAATGCTTCAGGCGCCGTCACCATAGGGATCACGGGCTGCCAGCATGTCCGCGAGCGCGACGCCACGACGGGCGGCCAGCCGGCGGCGTTGGCGAAGCTGTGCGCTGGTACGTGGCCGGAACTTCGGTTCGCGCCCGCAGCCGCACGTCTCGAAGCCTTCGTAGCGAAGTCCCGCGGCAAGCACCGCCGCCACGGCTGCCCAACCGGAGGTGTCCCGGCGTTTGGGAGCGGCGAAATCGTGGCCCGCGAGGACCATGGGTGCTCGGCAGCGCGGACATGGATGAGCTACCGCGTCCCACGGCTGCTTGCTGCTACTCCGGCACGGCACGCACACATAGTGGACCTTGTATGGGGTCTCGGCGTACCGGCACATGCGGTCAGGGTAGCTGCCCGCCTCTGCGAGACGCATCCGCATTGCCCGCCCTGGCGTGGCGCGGGGTGCGGCCTCGGGTCGCCGGCGCCAGGATCGTGGCCAGCAGAGTACGGCTGACGTCGTCTTGGGTTGATGTCGGCGGGCGGTGTCGGATTCGGGCGGGGTCGTTCGTAGTCAGGGTGAGGGACATCCCACGAGGGTGCTGTCGCAGTCACGGGAGATGACGGCCGATGCACCCGTGCGCCAGGGTCCGCCGCATGTTCGATCTGGTCGGCCGCCCGGGCGGCGGCCGGCGCGTCGACCGACGGCCGGGTGCCGGGTGCCGGGTGCTCGAGGTGGTGGAGGAAGCGGTGACCCGGCTCCAGGCGTTCACGAGCTGACCGCCACGCTGACGAAATCTCCTGGTACGCACAGCTGATTACCGAAGGATATGAGGATGGCAAAGCTGATTTACGTGAACAACATGTCGCTTGACGGCTACGTCGAGGACGAACGCGGCGAGTTCGCCTGGTTGCCGATGGATGACGAGGTTTTCGTGCTCTACACCGATCTTCTGCGGTCGGTGGGCACGTTCCTGTACGGACGGCGGCTGTACGAGGCGATGGCCGTCTGGGAGACCGACGCCGCTCTGGCCGCGCAGTCCGACCTCATGGCCGACTTCGCGAGCGTCTGGCAGGCGGCGAGCAAAGTCGTCTACTCCACCACCCTCACCGAGGCGTCAACCGCCGACACCCGAATCGAACGCCGTTTCGACCCCGCCGCGGTAGCGGAACTGAAGGCCACGGCCAGCAGCGATCTCACCATTGGCGGTGCCCACCTCGCGGCGCAGGCGTTGCAGGCCGGGCTGGTCGACGAGTGCCGGCTGCTCGTCTGGCCGGTGGTCGTCGGCGGGGGTAAGCCGGGGCTGCCGACCGGCACGCGGATCGTTTTTGAGCTGCTCGACCAGCGCCGATTCGGAAACGGCGTCGTGCAGCTCCGCTATCGCCCACGTGGGCAGTGACGGACAGCAGACGGAGTGGTGACGACTGGATCGGTCGGACGAGGGTGGCGTCAAGTCGCTATGGGGCGTCAACCGCCGTGTCGGGCCCACGGCGCGGCGAGCCCCGCTCCGGGATGGCCGCTGGGTAGTCGGTGGCGTACGCGGCTCCGCATTTGCCCCCCGCGTCCCGTCCGGGCGTCTACCGGCAGCGTCACCTAGCCGACGCGAAGCCCGGCGACGAGGAGGTCGACCAGGCGGCGTGCGTCGTAACGGGGATCGTTGCCCGCGCCGACGCAGAGATTGCCGACGCCGCGCAGCAGTTCGTGGGCGTCCAGGTCGGGGCGGATCTCGCCGGCGTCGACGGCGGCGTCGAGGAGCCGGTCGCAGACCGGGACGAGCCGGTCGAGGAAGTAGGCGTGCAGGGTCTGGAAGGCGGCGTTGTCGGACTGTAGCGCTGCGGCGAGGCCGTGCTTGGTGACCAGGAAGTCGACGAACAGGTCGATCCACCGCGCCAGGGCGGTGTGTGGCGTGTCGCTGTCGGCCAGTAGGGCCGGTCCCGCCTCGGCGCACGCCTCGATCTGGTGCCGGTAGACGGCGACGATGAGGTCGGATCGGGTGGGGAAGTGGCGGTAGATCGTGCCCACGCCGACGCCCGCCCTGACGGCTATGTCCCGCACGGGGACGTCGACACCGGAGGTGACGAACGCCGCCGCGGCGGCGTCGAGCAGGGCCTTCTCGTTGCGCCGGGCGTCGGCCCGCTTGCGCGGGACCGGTTGTTCCGAGCCGCTGTCGATGTCGGCCACGTCACGTTACCTCCGTCACTCCCGTTGGCAAACGGAACGTTGTTCCGTATGTTGGTTATCGGAACAGTGTTCCGCTTGATCAGCCTACCCACCGGCCGGGCCGTCACCAACCCGTGGAACGCCGGACACCCGAAGGAGAAACAGTCATGCAGTACCGCCCCTTGGGCCGCACCGGTGTGCAGGTCAGCACCCTCGTGCTCGGCGCGATGAACTTCGGCAGGATCGGCAACACCACCCAGGATGACGCCACCGCCATCATCGACACAGCGCTCCAGGCGGGGATCAACGTCATCGACACCGCCGACGCCTACAGCGGCGGCCAGTCCGAGGAGATGGTCGGCAAGGCCATCGCCGGCCGCCGCGACGACGTCGTCCTGGCCACCAAGGCGACCCTGCCGATGGGCGACGAGCGCAACCAGCGCGGCGGTTCGCGCCGCTGGCTGGTCACCGCCTTGGAGAACAGCCTGCGCCGCCTCGGCGTCGACCACGTCGACCTCTACCAGATGCACCGGTGGGATCCGACGACCAGCGACGACGAGACGCTGTCGGCACTGACGGACCTGCAGCGCGCGGGCAAGATCCGATACCTCGGCTCCTCCACCTTCCCGGCCTACCGCATCGTGCAGGCACAGTGGGCCGCCCGCGAGGGACGCCTCAGCCGTTACGTGACCGAGCAACCGAACTACTCGATCCTGCAGCGGGGTATCGAGACCCACGTGCTGCCCGCGACGCAGGAGTACGGCATGGGTGTGCTCGCCTGGAGCCCGCTGGCGTCAGGCTGGCTGTCCGGGGCAATCCGTGCCGGTCAGGAAATCAGCACGAACCGCTCGGGCTTCATGCGGCAGCGCTACGACCTCAGCATCCCCGCCAACCGGGCCAAGCTCGACGCCGTCGAGCGGCTCGCCACGGTCGCCGACGAGGCTGGCCTCAGCATGATCCAGCTCGCGCTCGGCTTCGTCACCGCGCACCCGGGCGTGACCAGCGCGATCATCGGTCCCCGCACGACCGACCACCTCCGCTCGCAACTCGCCGCCGTGGCCACGGTGCTCTCGGCCGACGTGCTGGACGCGATCGACGCGATCGTGGCTCCCGGCGTCGACCTCGCCGCCCACGAGAAGAACGACACCCCACCCGCCCTGCTCGACCCGGCCCTGCGCCGCCGCTGATCGATCGGCACATCACTGACCGGGCGGCAGGCGGACGTACGCCCGCCACCGTCTGCCGCCCGACCCACCACACAGCCAGGCATTCCCAGGCTCGCGCCGAACGGACCGTCGGACCCCATGCGAACCGATCTGATCCGTTCGTCAGGACGACCGATCGACCAGATCGCGCGCCAGTCGCATCGGGGCACCCCATCGTGCCGGCACGGACGAGGAATCGTCGGCCGGCCAACCCCATTCCCGCTGGGCATGGCGGACTGGTACCTGTGGCGTAGGCGTGGGTGGCCGTGCTGCTCAAGATGTCGAGACGGCAGGGAGACCAACCGCGTCGAGGGCCGGTGCCAGGATGGCGAACGCCCGGTCGGTCAGGTCGGCCAGGCGCTGCTCGTCGTCGCCGGTCTGCCACTGGTGAAGCACCGTGTCGAAGGCCAGCAGGGCCATTCCGGCGGCCATCCGCGGGTAGGGGTCGGCGTCCGGATCGAGGCCGTGGCGGGCGGCCAGGGCGGCGGCCAGGCCGGTGCGCCACTGGATCTGGTGTTCCAACGAGCGGGCCTGCAGGGCGGGGGTGTCCAGGATCAGCCGAACCACGACCCGGGCCCGCTCGGTGTGGTCGGGACGGTCGGTGCAGGCCGCGAGGGGCACCCAGACGGCGTGGCGCAGGGCGACCGATGGTGGCTCCGTTGGTGGCCGGGCGGCGAGTTCTGCCACCACGTCCGTGCCCATGTCGGACAGGAACCGGACGATCACGTCTTCCTTGGAGGCGAAGTAGCGGAAGAAGGTGCGCCGTGACATGCCGGCCGCGGCCACGATGTCGTCGACGGTCACCGCGTCGAAGCCCTTGGTCGCGAGCAGCATCAGGGCCGCGTCGCGCAGCTCGTCGGCCACCAGTTGGCGCTTGCGTTCGGCCATGCCGCCGTCCGCACGAGGTGTCATTCGGCGATGGTACGTCGCCACCACGTCGACACTCAATGCACCTATTGACACCCAGTGTCATCCCTAGCACAGTGAGCCCATGAGCCGTGACGGGCGACCGCGGAACGGATCCCCGACCTGACGGGCCGGACCTTCGTCGTCACCGGAGCAACGAGCGGACTCGGCCTGGCGACCACCCGAGCGCTCGCCCACCACGGCGCGCGCGTGGTACTGGCCGTCCGCGACCGGGAGAAGGGCCGGCGTGCGGCGGCCGAGATCGCCGCCGCCAACCTCGAGGTACGCCGGCTCGACCTGGCAGACCTCGATTCCGTACGCGAGTTCGCCGACCGGATGCGGTCCGACCATCGCCGGCTGGACGTGCTGATCAACAACGCCGGGGTGATGGCACCGCCACGTACCCTCAGCCCCCAGGGCCACGAGGTGCAGTTCGCCACCAACCACCTCGGACACTTCGCCCTCACCGGGCTCCTGCTGGACCTGCTACTGGCCGGCCAGGATCCGCGGGTGGTGACGGTCACCTCGGTCAACCACCGGCAGGCGAAGCCGTCCTTCACCGACCCGACCGGCGGGCACCGCTACTCCCCGATGGGCTTCTACAACAAATCCAAGCTCGCCAACGCGATTTTCGGCTACGAACTGCACCGGCGGCTGACCACGGCCGCCAGTCCGGTCCGCAGCTACCTCGCCCACCCCGGCTACACCGCCACGAACCTGCAAACCAGCGCCACCACCCCGATCTGGCGGCTCCTGCTCGGCCGGATCGGTAACCCCCTGCTCGCCCAGCCGGCCGAGCGCGGCGCCTGGCCACAGCTGTACGCCGCCACGGACCCCACCGCGCAGCCGGGCCAACTCATCGCACCCGACGGCCCAGGCGAGCTGCGCGGCCATCCCGCGCCCGGCAGACTGTCCACGGCCGCCACCGACCCGGACAACGGCCGCCGGTTGTGGGAACTGTCCGAACAGGCCACTGGCGTACGGTTCGCTCCGGTGCGAGGACCCAGCTGACCGGCCGACAGGCTGCGGTTCGCCATACCGCTGTCGTGTTGGTACGACGATGGCGGTCATGGCTCGACTGCTTGTCGCTCGTTGGCTGGTTGCGCGGGTGGTGTGAGACAGGTAGTCCGTTGCCTGCTCCGCGCGTCGGCGACTCGCGTGCCGTCCGCGCGGAGCAGGCTGCCTGGAGGCCTGCCACCTTGCGCCGCCGGATCGACGCCGGCGCCGAACGTGCCATCTGAAGGCATACCGCCCTTGCCGCACGTACCGTGGTCCACGAAATTGGAAGGCGGCGGTGATCTTCGCTGGTCATACTGGTGCCATGAAGCTTGCTGAGGCTCTTGCGCTGCGCGCGGATGCGGCGCGTCGCGCCGAACAACTGCGCACCCGCATCGTCGCCAGCGCCCGATACCAGGAGGGTGAGGCGCCTGCTGAGGACGCTGCGGCGCTCCTGGCGGAGGTGGACGAGGTGCTCGGTGAGCTGGAGACGCTGATTCGGCACATCAACCGCACCAATGCCGCCACGCTGGTTGAGGGCGGTACACTCACCGACGCGCTGGCACGCCGCGACGTGCTGCGCCTGCGGCACAGCGTGGTCACCTCTGCCGCCGACGCCGCAGCCGGGGAGGGCCAGCGCGGGTTTCGGCAGTTGCGGTCGGAGCTGAAGATGGTCCCGGCGCTGCCGGTGGCGCAATTGCGTAGCCAGGCCGACGACCTCGCCCGGCAACTTCGCGAGGTCGACACTCTGATCCAGCGGACCAACTGGGAGGTCGACCTGCTGGACTGAGAGGTTGCGGAGCAGGTAGCCGACGTGGCGGCGTGCACGAATCCGAGAGCCGGCGGGTAATCCGGTTCACTCCTGGCGCGCCGTGGGCAGGCGCAGGGGTTCGACTCCCCAGCACACATCGCAGGCCCAGCACAGCGAACAGGTGACGGCGCACAGGGCACGGCACACTACCGGGTGCAGATCCACGACGGCGAGGGTGGGACCGGGGCTTTCCGCGACACAGATGTCAGGTATCCAGTTGGTGCGTGACGGTTCGGTACCAGATGCTGGGTGACACGTCCGACTAGCCGATCCTCAGGAGGGTCTTCTGGGGCGGGTTGAGCTAACCACCCGAACCTGAAATCAGCGGAACTCGGGGATACCGAGTTCCGGGTGGTCACGTCGGAACCCGGCCCGTCGGGGGGCTGCCGCTGGATGACACCCTGGTCGCTGTGGTTGCGGCAGGGGAGGGGCGGTCATGGGTATCTGCATCGTGTGCCGAGCGGAGCAGCGCACGGTCGTGCGCATCAGTAGCTGGGGCGTGCCGCACGGCGCCCAGGGTCACCAGGTCAACTACCGCTGGACCAACGTGGCGGTCTGTCCAGAGTGCGGGGCTGGCGTTCTCGTGCACTTCGACCATGACTGCTTCCACCCGCCCTGGGAGGAGCCGTGGGACATGGACTGGTCCTGGCCGGTCGACGCCGACGGGGTCCAGCGGTTGCGGTCCGCTCTTGCCGGGTGCCCGGACCCGCTGGAGCCGTCGTGCGAATGTCCCGCGCACCGGACGTTGCGGGACAGCACCGAGCGGCCACTACCGCGAGAGGACCCCGTGACGATCGTGTCGACCGGCAACGGGCTGCCGCAGGTTCGGTCGGTACGCGAGCTGTGAGGTGGTCCGGGTTACGCCCACCGCGCCGTCGCCAGTGCCGGCGGGCCCGGATCCACCGGCGCTGAGCATCGTCGTGCGTGCCTCCGGTGCCGCTGTCCCGGACCGTCAGGCGAAGGATCACGACGCGCCGCCACCGATCGGTCGGGCGATGGGTGACCCGTGGCGGCGGTTCAGCGCTTCCAGAACGCTCCCCGGGGGGTGTCCCGCGACGGTTCCGCTCGCCGGCCGGCCGCGTACCCGTCGAGGATACGAAGGCAGTGCTCCCACACCTCGGTGAGTGGTCGCCGGGCGATCTCGGCCGGCGTGAGCACCTCGGCCAGCGCGCGCAGCGGCCCGTCACCGAGTACCGCCAGCCGGCTGCCCAGGTCCTCGAGCAGTTCACGCCGCTCGTACTCGGACCGAGCCTGCGCCGCGCGCAGCCGGCCTGCCTCGGTGGCCGCGAGCGCACGCAGGTCCTCGGCCGGGGTCGACGCGGCGGCCTCAGGTGCGGCCGGACGCGCCCACGCCAGCCCGCGCGGCCGATCAGATCCGGCCGGGCGCCCGACGGGTGCCGGGTGACGACCAGACCCGGACGGCGTTTGCGCCGGCGGCATCCCGACCGGCGGCGCGCCGGCGAAGTCCACCTCGTCGGCGCTTGTCACCCTCGCCAGCGAGGCGCCCCGGTTCCACCCCGGCACGAATCCCGGCGCCGCACCCGGCGCGGCCGGGGCGCCGGCGGACGCAGCCCAGGACGCCTGGCGGAACGCCGGACCGCCGGGCGGCGTCCAGCCGGACGGCAGCTCCACCGGCTGGATGACCCGCTGTGCTGGCGTCCCGTCGGTCACCACCCGGTCGTCCACCGCCACGTACGCGGTGAACCGGCACAACACCCTGAACCGCAGCGAGGTGGCGGTGATCCTTTGCTCCAGCGAGGTGACCGGGCCACTGGCCGCCGCGTACGTGTCCTCCAGGTCGCGCAGGTGGGCCCGGGCCCAGACGGCCGTCACCGCGGGCGCCTCCCGCCGCTCGGCGACAGCGGACACGGTGAACTCCCGGCCGTCCCGGGTGCTGCCACGCACCACAAGCGCACCCTGACCGGAGCCCCGGTAGCGTCCGCAGATCACGAACGGGACGCCCGGGAACACGTCCGGCAACCGGGCCGGCGTCACCGTCCCGTCCACCACGGACAGGCCCTGGTCCTCCAGCCGCACCGCGGTGACGGCCGGCGCGCCGATCCGCCGGTGGATGTGGTCCATCGCCTCGTCCAGCCGGTCCTCGCTCTCCACCAGCTCGCAGCGGCCCCCGCCGACCACCGCCAACCGGCCGAGGAAGCCGGCGTTGACGGCCCGGTCGATCCCGACGGTGTGCACCCGCACCCCGCGCAGCTCACCTGTCGTCTCCCGCAGCAGCTGGTCCTCATTGCCCACCTGACCGTCGGTCACCAGCACCAGCACCCGGTCGGTCGCTTCGCCGGTGCCCAGCAGACGCAGCGCCTCCCGCATCGGCCCCAGTAGCTCGGTGCCGCCCCGGGCTTCCATCCGCGCCAGATGCTCGACCGCTCGGTACCGGTTGCGGTCGGTCGCCGGCACCAGGCCGGACGGCAGGTCCGGGGGCGTCTCCACGGTGTGGTCGAAGGCGAGCACCGCGAACCGGTCACCCGAGCCGAGCGTGTCGACGATCCGGGCCGCGGCACGCCGGGCGGCGACCATCTTCCAGCCGCCCATGCTGCCCGAGCGGTCCAGCAACAGCACCACATCCCGGGGCCGGGGCCGCCGGGTCGCCTCCGGTGGTAGCACAGTCAGCCGGAAGGTGCCTTCCTCGCCGTCCTGATCCGGATCGACCACCAGCGCCGCCGCCGCCTCCGTCACCCGGTACGGCAGACGCAGCACGAAGTCCCGGTCGACCCGCTCTCCCGGACGCACCCGCAGCCGCCCGTCGGCCTCGTCGACCGCGTGCAGGCTGGACCGGACCTCACCCAGCGGCAACCCGGCCGCGTCGATGCCGACGTCGATGCTGAGCGCCACCGGGTTCGGGACGCCGGGCAGCAGCACCGGCGGCGTGATCCGGGAGGCGTCCGGCACCGCGTCGGTGTCCGCGGCGTACCCGTCGCCCACCTGGCCGTCCGGCACCGCCCGACCCGGGACGTACCGGGGCGCGACCACCAGCGGAAAGCGGAACGTCGCCTCGTCGTCGGCCCAGGCCAGCGGCCCGGCCAGGGTCAGCGTGACGCTGACCCGTTCGCCGGGCGGGATGTTGCCGACCCGCATGGTGAACACGTCCGGCCGTTCCTCCTCGGCGATGGACGCCCGCTGACCGGCCGCCAGCGCGGTGTCGTATGCCTGCCTGGCCGCCGCCCGCTCCCGCAGCTCCGCCTGCACCACCCGACCATCGGCGGTCATCCGCATCGCGGTCACCGCCGCCCGGTCCGGCAGCGGGAAGACGTACGTCGCCTCCAGCGGGCGGTCGTGCACGTTACGGAAGTCCTGGGTCAGCTCCACCCGGGACACCAGGCCGGTGATGTCGACCCGCAGGTCCAGCCGATCCAGGGGCAGGTTGCCGTGCTCGGTGCGCAGGGCGCCGAAGCCGCCCTCGTGCACCGGGGCGGCCAACCCGGCCACCTCGGCCTCGGACATCGTGGCGATCCTCATCGGGTTTCCCTCCCAGTTGGCGGCAGCAGGCCGCGAGCGGCGAGCAGGTCGAGCAGGGGTCGGGCAGCCGCGGCGATGGCCGCGGTGTCGTCGTGGTCGGGCTGCGCGGTCAGCACCAGCACCGCGCCGTCCCGCAGGGGTACGCCGAACAGCGGCGTCGCCGCCGGACCGGCGGAACGGGTCGGCGGTTCCGGTGCCGCGGCTTTCGTGGGTCGGCTGGTCCAGAACGCGCCGGCCGACCGGGAGCTGCCGGCCGCTGACCCGCCGGTGGTGACGCTTGCCGACGGGGTGGCGCGGTCCTGGGAGGCGGCCCGGCCCGATCGAGTCCGCCGGGGGGACGCGTCCGCCGCCGGTCCGGTCCGCGGCAGGGCGGCCGGCAGCTCGGCGATCCCGGCGAGCACCCGGTCGGGGGCGCCGGCCAACTCCGCCTGGATCTCCGCGATGGAGTGCCCGGCCGCCTGTCGGCGCTTGACCGCCACCAGTTGCAGCAGGTGCCGAAGGCCGTAGTACGCGGTGCGACCACGGATCTCGGCCGGTCGGTCGAGCAGCCCGATGGTCGCGTACCACCGGATGGCGCGGGCGTTCGGACGGTCCCGGACGCGACCGTCCGGGGTGCCCTGGTACGACCCTCCGGCCAGGGCGGCGTCCACCTGGTCGGCGAGTTCGTCGATGGTCCACGGCGCGTCGCTCACCGGGCAACCATGTCACTGTCATATAACACTGTCAAGTTTTGCCGCGTCCGGAAGCGCCGGGACGCGGCGCCAGGACTCCTGATCGCCACGCCTGAACGGCGCCGGTCCCGGTCACGGCCGCGGACCGCACGGCCGCTACAGCGGCATCGCGTACACGATGAAGTCGCGGAACTCGGCGACCTGGTCGTACAACCGGCGGGCGGTGCGGTTGTGCTGCTGGGTGTGCCAGTACAACCGCGCGCAGCCCTGCTCGCGGGCCCAGTCCTCGACGGCCCGGATCAGTGTCCTGGCGACGCCCTTGCCCCGGGCGTCCGGTGCGGTGAACAGGTCCTGGAGGTAGCAGACGTCGGGCGAGGTGGTACTGGCATGGACCAGGAAATGGGCGATGCCGACCAGCCGGCCGTCGAGTCGGGCACCGAGCGCGTGGATCCGGTCACCTCGCTGGAACTTCCGCCAGGCCCGGTCGTAGTCCTCCGGCTGCCAGGTCCGTCCGTAGAAGGCGTGGTAACCGGAGAACAGCTCCTCCCAGGCGCGTCGGTCGTCAGATCGGAGCGAGGTGACGCTGGTCAAGGATCGTCCTTCCGGGGGTGAGGGGAGCGGGAGTGGGCCCGCGGCGGTGGTGTGCTCTGCGGTCCACCTCCGCGTCGCCCACGTACGCGGCGTCGGCGACGTCGACCGCCAGGCGTTGACAGGTCAGCGACAGACCCTCCGGCGCGGGCTTCGGATCGGTGATCTCGCCTCCACAGACGACGACCGGGAACCGCCGGTCGCGACCGGTGGGTGTCGACAAGCGCGCGGTCGAGGTCGAACACGACCGCCGTCGGGCCGATGCCGGGGGAGCGGCTCACGCCCGGGCCCGCCAGTAGCGACCGGGGGCGACGGCAAGCGTCGTCCGGCGGTACGACGCCGGGTTGACGCGGGCCTGGCCATCTGATCATCCTCGCCGCGGGAGGCCTTCCCACCAAGGGCCAGTTCTGACGGGGTGGCATGGTCCCTCCGCGGTGCCGCTTCGCTGCCACGGGCGCACCCGGTGACCTGTAAAAACGGCTGGCGCTGCACGGTCTGAGAGGTGAGACTCGTGCGGTGGCACAGGTCGCGGCGGGTCATCGGCGTTCGTACCGTTACGTTGGTCCGGTCGATGTGCTTGCCTCCGGGTCGCGCGAGGACGGCCGCCGGATCGATTCTGCCGGCGATCTGGCCGAATGGCTTGCGACACTCAACCCGGCTGAGCGCGCCGAGCCGCACACGTTCGTCGTCGATGACACCGGCGGCTTGCGACTCGCGCCCCGGCGCAGCGAGCACGTCGCCTGTGCGGGCGGCCGCCCCGTGCTCAGCGCCGGCGAGATCACCTTTGCCCGGCAGGACACGGGTTGGACGGTCACCGAGGTGAGCAACCAGTCGACCGGGTACTGTCCCGAGCCGTCCTCGTGGCCGGTCGTGGCCGCCGCGTGCGATAGGGCGGGTCTGCCGCATCCCGGCGGGTTCACCACGGCGTTCGAGTTCCGTCGCTGCTCGGCCTGCGGTCAGCTCGCTATCGTCAAGGACGACGACCTCACCTGCGCCGCGTGCGGCGGGGAACTGCCGACGGCATGGAAAGTCTCCGGTTGACGCGGCACCGCGCCTGACCTACACGGGCCTCTCCCGGGCGCCCCCCTGAATTGCGGAGTCGCCCCCGTGTGTCCTACCGGACCCGTCCTGACCAGCTTCGCGTCGGGCGGCTATCTGGCCGATAGACGATGTCGGACAGGCGCCGCTTCAGTGCCCACAGGGCCGCCTTTGCTGATGACCGCGAGCAGGAGGAATGCCGAGTCCTGATGAAGTTCTGGTGGCAACTCTCCATGCCATATCAGGAGGTGAGTGAGGCTGATCTGGATCGGCACGTCAGTCCCGCCAAGCGGGAAGCCGTGCCGGGACTCATCGACGCGATCAGGCGCTCACCGGAGGCGGTCGACGCATGGGTTACCGCCACCGAGCGGCAGTTCCCGCTCGTGCAGGATCGCGGCTACCAGGCTCATCGTTTGCGTACGGCGCGCACGGATGATGAAGTCTCGGCGGACCTCGACCTGGCCGGCATCGAGTTTCTCGAACGGATCACGACAGAAGTCTCCTACCCGCTGCCGGCCTCCGGTTCGGGACCAGCATCTGGTCGGCCGGAAGATGGCCGATTCGACTCCGCGCCGGATGCGATCGTTCCTGTTGACGCCCCGGATGCCGGCCAAGGTGAACGCCGGCTTCGGTCGGATGCTCCTCCAGGCGCGCCACAGTCCACATATCGAACGATAGCTGTCTCGATTAATGTGTGGTGTTGAGGATCTGCGTACAGCGATCGCGATCGCGGGGCAGGCCGGCCTGTCTGAACACCAGGGCGGCGTTGCCGTCGTTCGGCGCCCACAGCTCAGGGTTGTCCAGCAGCGCGCCGAGCACCAGGCGTTGTGAGACGGTGAGTGGCGCTCCGGTTCGATAACCAGGGTGGAACGCCGCGCGTACCAGCGGACCCCAGGTCCGATCCGCACCGGTCCAGCTCGCGGTACGCACGAGCTGCGCGGCGGGTTCGGCGATGCGCTCGAAGTCACGCACTCGCCTGGTCGAGGCTGCGATCAGTTCGGTTAGCGAGTAGCCGCGCCACGGGTCGGGATCGATGAAGGAGTTTGCGTATTCCTGCAGCGGATCGTTGGCAGGTAGCACGGGGAGGGTGCCGGTGCCGGCGGCGTGTGTCAAGCCGCGGATGAGGATCTCGGTGGCGTTCGGATGGTCGGCCAGCCCCGGCGCGAGAGCGGCGGTGACCTGGACGTCGAACTCAGGATCGTCCAGATAGTCGGCCACTGGCGCGCCGAGCGCGACGAGTTTGGCGACGTACCAGGCGCGCTTCTCGCCGGCGGCGATCCGCTGGCGCAGCAGCGCGCCGAGGACCGGCCGCTCCTCGCTCAGCGGCGTACAGCGGGCATACGACACGGCTGCCGCTGTGGCCGTTGTCCGCAGATCGGCGTTCTCCGCGTCCACGTACGCGTACACGCTCTGGTACGTCGTCACCAGCGCCTTGTGCAGATTGGGGAGCAATCCACGGCCGTGCTGGCCGTGCTGGCCGTGCTCGATGTCGACGGTCGCTTCAGCGACCCAGCCAAGAAATTCGAGCAGACTGTCGCGAACCGCTGGCTCAACGGCCAACTCGTCGAGGTAGCCGGCCACCACCAGGACGACCGGTGCGGTAGCCGAGTAAGCCACCCCCTGGTGCAGTACCGCGACATCGAGATGTTCGAGCGCTTTCTCGACGGCGTCTCGATCGTGGCCCAGTAAAGCTGCGAGGTGACGTGGGGTATCCACGGCTGGACCGTACGCGTGCTCCAGACGTGACCAGTCGACGTCTCTCATGTCCCTGATGCTCATCCAGGCCGCCACCCCTTCTCCACGCCTTTCCCGGCACACAAGACCGAGCAGGGTGCCTCGACAGGCTACGTGGAGTGTCGCCCGACCCAGTACGGGCGTACGGACTCGCGTGGTCCGCGGGTACGGCGCGGCTGGCGGCCATTGGGCGCATCGGCCCGCCGAGGGCTCGGAAGGCTGCCGGCGGCACGGCAAGTTCGGACCTCGACGCCAACGTCGGCTCGACCGAACGGCACCCACTCTCGTGATGTGGATCACAACCCCTCTGAATCGGACGCAAGGGTGGCAGATATAGATGTCTACTGATGTGACTAATTGTCCGCTTGGCCTCATCTGGACTGCCCGCAGATGCCGATTGGCCCGGCTTTCTTGGAATGTGGGACGGCTCGACCCTGGCCGAGAATGCCGGCACGGATGGCAGTCGAGAGCCTGTTCAACTGATGTCGAGACCCGCTTGAATTGCGAGCAGGCTACGCCGATGATCGATGCTTGCCAAGGTTGTCGGCCACTGGGGACGGTGCTACCGTCGAGCCAAGGCTCTAGTGCGGGGGGCGTATTAGGTGACTTCAAGGAGCCCATCAGAGCAGCGTGTCATTCGACTGTCGATTAAAGAGATCGGTCCACCGGACTCGGCGCGCAGTGGTGGAATCGACGAAGATCATGTGCGACGTTTGGCGCGCCGGTCAACGGTGTTGCCGCCGGTCCTGGTGCACGCCGAGACAATGCGTCTGATCGATGGCGTGCATCGCCTGAAAGCAGCATTACTCCGTGGCGAGTCGAGTATCGACGCAGTACTTCTTCCGGGCGCGTTGGATGAGGGGTTCCGGCTTGGCGTCCGTACGAATATCCGGCACGGGCGACCGTTGAGCCGATCCGAGCGGCGGGAGGCGGCGGGGCGGATCGTCCGGTCCCACCCGATGCTCTCCGACCGGGCGATCGCCGCGGACGTCGGCCTTTCCACCCGGACCGTGGCGGACATCCGCCGCGGCGTCGACGGCGGCCGGGCCACGATCCGGATCGGCCGGGACGGCCGGGCCCGCCCGCTCTCCGCGATCGACGGCCGCAGACGCGCTGTCCAGGTGCTTGCCGAGCGCCCGGACTGCTCGCTGCGCCAAGTCGCGCAGGAGGCCGGGATCTCCCTTGGCACCGCTTGCGACGTGCGGCATCGGCTGAGGTCGGGTGACGACCCGCTACGTACCGAGGTCCGGCCCGCCCCCGTGGCGGACCGGTCCCCGGATCGCGAGCGCAAGCGCGAGCACGCCGACGTCGGCGCGCTGATCGGGCGTCTGCGGTGGGACCCCTCCATCCGCTATACCGAGCGCGGTCGCGGGATGTTGCGCTGGCTCAGCGTCCGCATGGTCAACTCGCAGCAGTGCGCGGAGGTCGCCGAGATGGTTCCGCCGCACAGTGCGGGCACGCTCGCGTCGATTGCCCGGGAATGCGCCGCCGCCTGGGTCGAACTCGCTGAAGAACTGGAGCAGAAACACACGCCATGACCGGCGATGAATTGCAGCGGTTGAACGCCGTCTCGGGTGCTTGTTTGGCGGAAGAAGAACCGTTCAACTGACTACTGTTGTTTCTGTGATACCGTCCCGGCGGATCAAAAGTCCATGGGAGGATTTCGCAATGTCTTCGTTTCCGAAACAGGACGAGGCGTCGATTCACCGAAAATTGAACGAACAGTCCCGAATAGTCATCCAGAATTGCATTGCTGAGCTGACGGCCCTGCTCGCCGGGATGGAACCGGGGCCGGAGCCCGAGGTGGGTCCGTTCCCGCTGACCGACTTGCAACAGGCCTACCTCATTGGCGAGGAGGGCGTCGCCCGAAACGCGTCGCCGGCTCTGTACATCCAGGAGTACGCGTTCGGCGCCTCCGCTCACCTGGACATCGCCGGTTTCGCCGACGCGCTGGCGCGGGTGTGGCGGACACAGCCGGTGATGCGCACCCGGATCACCGCGGACGCCCGCCAGTTCTTCGGCCGAGTGTCCGATAGCGACGACCCGGCTGAGCTGATCGAGATCGTGGATCGCACCACCGTGCGGGCCGACGAGGTCGACGCCGAACTCGCGGTGCTGCGCGCGGCCCTCCCTGAGGACGTTCCGGACAACGCATCCGGCCGCCCGTTCATCTTCCGCTTCGTACGGCTGCCCGGCGGCGTCGTCCACCTGCAGGTCGCGCTGCGGCTCACGGTCTTCGACGGGGTCACCATCCAGCTGCTCTTCGCGGCGCTCGCACAGTGTTACGCCGATCCGGCCCACCGGCCGGCCGGCGACGAGTCGTACCTGGACTTCCTGACCCGGCTGGAAACTCGCCGCACCACGCCGGAGTACCGGGCCGCCGAGCGCTACTGGCATTCCCGCCTGGACTCGATGGCACCCGCGCCGGACCTGCCGCGCGCGCCCGAGGACGTCGGCCGCCCGGACGTGCCGCTGCACCGGTCCGGCCACCGGCTCCCTGACGACCGGTGGAAGACCTTCCGGAGCCACTGCGCCGCGCACGGGATCTCACCCGGTCTCGCGCTGCTGACGCTCTACGTCGAGTGCCTGCTGCGGTGGACCGGCGGACGCCCGGGCACGGTCGCGGTGCTCGCCTCCAGCCGATCCGGAACGGCCGCCGTGCCCGACCGCATGTGGGGCAACGCCGCCTCCACCGTGCTGCTCGGTTACGAACAGACGTCGGGTTCCTTCCTGGACCGCTGCCACGCGGTACGGGATCGGCTCTACGACGACCTGGCGGCGAGCGAGATGTCCGGTGTCGAGGTGGGCCGCGAGCTGAACCGGAGGACCGGCGCCGTCGGCAACCCGGTGCCGGTGGTGTTCAGCAGCGGGATCGAGCTGGTGTCCGGGCTGGCCGACGGCTTCCGGCTCGCGCTTCCCGGCGGCGCGCTGGTGCACGGCGCGATCGCCACTCCCGAGGTGCTGCTCGACCACCAGGCCTACGAGTTCGGCGGCGATCTGGTGTGCAACTTCGACCACGACCGGTCGGCCTACCCGCCCGGCATGATCGACGACCTCGCGGAGTACCACCGGCAGCGGCTCGACGACCTGGCGGAGGACCCATCGGCGTGGGACCGTACCCGCCCCGCGCCCTTGCCCGAGACACAGCTCGCCGCCCGCCGTGCCGCGAACCGGACCGGGACGCCGGATCTCGAGGGCGAGCTGCACGAGGCCGTCATCGACCGGATGCGCGACCAGCCCGACGCCGTCGCGCTCATCGACGAGGACCGCACGCTGAGCTACGGCGAGCTGGACCGCCTCTCCGCGGCACTGGCCGTCCGGCTGCGCGCAGCCGGCGTGGGCGACTCCGCCGAGCCTGGCCTCGTCGCGGTCCACCTGCCGAAGTCCTGGGCTCAGCCGGTGGCGGTGCTGGCCGTTCTCCGGGCGGGCGGCGCCTACCTGCCGGTCAGTCCGACGTGGCCGGAGTCGCGGATCGTCCAGGTCCTGCGGCAGAGCGCCGCGGTCGCCATGATCACCATGGGCGGCACGCCGCCGGCCGGCATTCCGGACCTGCCGACGCTGGCCGTGTCCGGGAACGACACCACCGTGGCATCCGGGCCGGACGGTCTCGGCGGTGACCGGGGCCGGCCCGCCTACGTCATCTACACCTCCGGCTCGACCGGCACGCCGAAGGGCGTGGTGATCTCCCACGGAGCCGCCACCAACACACTGCGCGACCTGACCGGACGCCTCGACCTGAGCCCACGGGACCGGGTCCTCTCGGTCTCCGCGCTCGCCTTCGACCTCTCCGTCTTCGACATCTTCGCGATCCTCGGGGCCGGCGGCTCGGTTGTCATCCCGCGCGACAGCGACGTGCCCGAGCCGGAGCACTGGGGACGGCTGTGCCAAGCGCACGGCGTCACCATCTGGAACTCGGTACCGGCGCTGCTGGCGATGTCACTGGAGTACTTCGCCGGCCGGGCCCCGGAGATGTTCGGCACGCTGCGGCTGGCCATGCTCAGCGGCGACTGGATCCCGCTGCCGCTACCCGGCCGGATCGCCGCGGTGGCGCCGGGCGCCCGGGTGCTCGCCATGGGCGGGGCGACCGAGGCCTCGATCTGGTCCAACTACTTCTGGGCCGACGAACTGCCGGCAGCCTGGTCCACGGTCCCGTACGGCCGGCCGCTGGCCAACCAGACCATGCACGTGCTGGACGGGCACCTCGCGGACGCCCCCGAATGGGTGCCCGGTGACCTGTACATCGGCGGTATCGGGGTGGCCGACGGTTACCACAACGCCCCGGATCTGACCGCCTCGTCCTTCCTCGTCGACCCCGCCACCGGGGAGCGTCGCTACCGGACCGGCGACCGCGCCCGCTACCGTCCCGGGGGCGTCCTGGAGTTCCTCGGTCGCCAGGACGACCAGGTCAAGGTCGGCGGGCACCGGATCGAGCTCGGTGAGATCGAAACCCGCCTGCTGGCACACGCCGCGGTGCGGACCGCGGTCGCCGCGGTGGCCGACACCCGGGGTACGCCCTACCTCGCCGCCTTCGTGACGCCGGTACCCGGCCGTACGCCCGACCCTGCCACGCTGCGCGACCACCTGGCCGCCGAGGTGCCGTCCTACATGGTCCCCGGCGTGGTCCAGGTGACCGACGAGCTGCCGCTGAGCGCCAACGGCAAAGTCGACCGCAAGGCCCTGCTGAGCCGGCTCGCCGGCGTCGCGCCGGTGCCGGGAGGCGGGACGACGGGTGTGCCGCCCCGGACGCCGGACGAGTCGCGTCTGCTGACGGTGTGGCGCGAGCTGCTCGGCCCCGAGGTCCGCGGCGTCACCGACGACTTCTTCTCACTCGGCGGCAACTCGCTGCTCGCGGTGCGGCTGTTCCACCGGCTCAAGGAGGAGTTCGGACGCACCCTGCCGCTGTCCTCGCTGATGCGCAGCCGCACGGTGGCCGAACAGGCCCGCCTGTTCCGCTCGGACGACGAGCGGCAGGACACCTCACCACTCGTCCCGATCAGGGACGGTGACCCCAACCGGGTGCTGGTCCTGGTGCATCCGGTCGGCGGTGACGTGCTCTGCTACCAGCCGCTGGTGCACGCGCTGTCGCAGTGGTCCGGGCCGGCCGGAATGACCGTGTACGGCCTGCGGGCGCTCGGGCTGGTGCCGGGCGAGGACAGCCCGGCGAGCCTCGTCTCGGCCGCGGAGCGGTACGCCGAGGAGATCTGCCGGACGGTGCCCGGGTCCGCGGTCGTGCACCTCGTCGGCTGGTCGATGGGGGGCGTCATCGCGGCGCAGCTGGCCAGCCTGCTCACCGGTCGAGGCCGTCGGGTCGACTCGGTGACCGCGATCGACTCGTTCACCGGTGATCCGGACGCCGCCGCCGTCACCACGGCCGAGCGGGTCGCCGGCTTCTTCCACGACCTGGCACAGGGAGCCGACGTCACCGGGTATGTCCCGGACACCGCGACCGTCACGGACCTGTCCGCGATCCAGGAGTCGCTGCTGAGCGCCGGGCTGGTGACCGTTCGGCTCGCCGCGGACGACCTGGCCCGGCTCTTCGCCGTCTACCAGCACAACTCGATCATCCTGGAGCGGCACGTACCCGGACCCGCCCCGAAACGGCTGATGCTGCTGCAGGCGCAGGACACCCGGCGGGACAGGTTCCCGGCGCTGGTCCCGCTGCGGGAGATGCTGGCCGCCGGCCCGGAGCCGCACTGGCTGCCCGGTGACCACTACAGCGTGATGACGCCCGGGCAGTCGACCGAGATCGCCGCGCTGGTTGCCGCCCACACCGGCGCGGCGGAGTCGCCGTCCGTCTCCGTCCTGGCCACCGAATCGCACTACCTGGTCGGAAAGCTCTGGTGCTGACCCCGCACCCCGCCCACGACGCTCGAAAGGGAGCCTCGATGCCTGGTACACAGCCTGAGATCTGGAACTCCGGCACCTTCGACGTGATGCGCCGCAAGCTCATCCCGTCGTTCGATCTGATCTACTCCAGCGGAGTTCACGCGGTCGTCGAGACCGTTCCGGCGAACGCCCGCATCCTCGACCTGGGGGCCGGCACCGGCCTGCTCGGCGGCGCCATCCTGGACCGGCTGCCGGACGCGGAACTGGTGCTCGTCGACCACTCCGATGCCATGCTGGCGAAGGCGCGCGAACGCTTCGCCGGCAACCCGAGAGTGACCGTCGAGGTGGGCGACATCCGCGACCCACTGCCCGCCGGCCCGTTCGACGCGGTGGTCTCCGGCCTGGCCATCCACCACCTCACCCACGAAGGCAAGCAGAACCTCTTCCAGCGCATCCGTGAGGTGCTCACCCCGCAGGGCGTGTTCGTCAACGTCGAGCAGCTTGCCGGGCCGACCCCGGCCGTCGAGGCGATGTACGACCTCCAGCACGAGGCCCACGTCCAGCGGATGGACTGCCCGCCGGACGAGTGGGCGGCCGGCCGGGAGCGGATGAAGCTCGACATCTGCGCCACCCTGGAGGACCAGCTGGAGTGGCTGCGCAAGGCGGGGTTCGGCCAGGTCGACTGCCTCGCCAAGGATTGGCGTTTCGGCACCTACGCGGCCTGGGTGGCGCAGTGATGTCGGTCCTCTGCCAAGCGCTGCGCGAGATCGCGGCTGACCGGCCCGACCAGGTCGCGGTCGTCGACGTCGACGACACCCCGATCCGGTACGGGGAACTCGTCGCGCTCGTCGAACGCCTGGCCGCCGGCCTGTACGCCAGAGGCGTCCGCGAGGGTGACACGGTCGCGTTCGCCCTGCCCAACAGCGCCAGGTACGTCGCATTGATCTTGGCGGTAGCCCGGATCGGTGCCCGCTACGTGCCGCTGATGGCCAACTTCGGCCCGGAGGACACCCGCCGCGCGATCGAGCAGAGCACCCCGGTGCTGCTGGTCGCCGACCGCGAGCACCACGTTCCGCCCGCAACGGTGCCCGTCGTCGCGCCGCAGACGCTCGCCGCCGACGCGCCGGAGCCGCCCGCGAAGGCGTACACCGGCCTGTTCCGGCAGCTGTGGACCTCCGGCTCGACCGGATTCCCGAAGATGATGGTCTGGCGGCAGGACAAGTTCCTGACCGAGCGGCGGCGCTGGCTGGCCGATGTTGGCATCCGCCCGGACGACGTCTTCTACTGCCGCCACCCACTGGACGTCGCGCACGCCACCGACCTGCACATGTTCGCCGCGCTGCTCAGCGGCGCCCGACTGGTCCTGGCCGACCCGGCCGACCCGCCGGCGGCCTACCTCGCCCGGTTGCGGCGCAGCCGGGCCACCGTGATGAGCGCGCTCCCGGCACACTACGAGATGCTGGTCCGTGCCGCTGAGCAGACCGGCGGCCCGGTGGACCTGCCCGCCATGCGGTTGCCGATGTGCGGCGGCGCGTACCTGAGTCCCGCCGTGGTCCGGGCGACCGCCGAGCGTCTCGGTGTCCACATCCGGCAGATCTACGGCTCCACCGAGTTCGGCATCGCGGCCGGCAACATGGCCGACGAGCTGCAGACCGCCGGGACCGTGACCGCCGTCCAGGGCGTCGGCATGCGGATCGCGCCGCTTGTCGACGGGCACGGGGACATCGGCGAACTCGTCCTCCGGTCACCCTGCACCAGCGAGGGCTACCTCTTCGCCGACGAGGCGAACCGCCGTACCTTCCGCGAGGGCGAGTTCTGGACCGGCGACGTCGCCCAGCGCACCACCGCCGGCGCGATCCGGGTGATCGGCCGAGTCTCCGAGGTGCTTACCGCGGCGGACGGCCCGCTGCCCGCCCCGCTGCTGGACGCCGAGTGCGTCGCCGCCTGCCCCGAGAGCGAGGTGGTCTGCCTGCTGGCCGAGCCGGGAACGCTGTCCGACCGGGTGATCGTGGTGATCGACCCCGGCACGACGCCGGCCGCCGACGTCACCGCCACGGTCCGCGACATCCTCGACCGGCACCGGTTGCGCGCTGATCTGCATCTCGTCGAGGGCATCCCGCACACACCGGTCGGCAAAGTCGACAAGCCGGCGCTGCGCCGCCAGTTCGTCCTGGCGAGCCGATGATGCCCGGGCACGAGACCGGCAGCGGACCTGCCGTGATCCTGATTCCCGGCCTCGGCGCCAGCCGGGCCTTCTTCGATCCGCTGGTGAACGACCTGGCCCGCGACCACCGGGTGGTCACCGTCGACCTGCCCGGTCACGGCGACCGGCCGGCCCCGGCACGGGTACCGACCCTGCACGACTGCGCCGCCGACCTGCGCCTCGTGATCGACGGGCTGGGCGACGAGCAGGTCAGCCTGGTCGGCTGGTCCCTCGGGGCCACGGTGGCCTGGACATACCTGCGCGAGTTCGGCGAGGACCGGGTACGGCGGCTGGTAAGCGTCGAGCAGACGCCCCGGTTGGTCACCGGCCGGGACTGGCAGTACGCCGCGTTCGGCTCACTGGACGAGCAGGGCGCCCAGATTCTGCTCGCCGACGTGGAGCGTGACTGCGGCGCGTTCGTCGAATCCCTGATCACCAATTCGTTCGCCGAACGGGCGGAGCCGGATCCGGCACTGCTCGGCCACCTGGTCGCCGAGGGGCGCCGGGCACATCCGGCAGCCGTCCACGGCCTGCTGTCCGACGTACTGAAGCAGGACTGGCGGGACCGGGTGGCCGCGATCGGCGTACCCACCCTGCTCGTCCACGGCAGTCGCAGCCGGGTCTACCCGCCGGAGGTCGGCACCTGGCTGGCCGCCGCGATGCCCGACGCCCGCGTCGAGTTCCTCGCGGACTCCGGGCACCTCTGCTTCGTCGAACAACCTCAGCGCTTCAGCGCCGTGCTCCGTGACTTCCTGACCACCGAGGAGAAGGCATGACGTCGTCAACTCCAGCGAGCCGCCTGTGCTGGATCTACCCCGACCGCGGCACGGTACGCCAGCGGTCCGCCGAGGCCGCCGCCATCTGGACCACCTACACCGAGATCGCCGCCGACTGCGGCCTGGCGATGTCGCTGCACAAGTCGGAGGCTCTCGCGGTCGACGCGGCCGGATCGGGCGCGCCCCGGGTGTTCCTGGACGGTGAGCGGATAACCCCGCAGGACACCATCCTGGTTACGTCGCTCTGGTCGCTGCCGCACCAGGTGGGCGAGGTGTGCAACCAGCTGTTCGCGTACTCCATTGTCGAGCAGGCCGGCTTCTACCTTCCGATCCATCCGCGGATGTCCTACATCACCACGGACAAGATGGCCACCATGCTCTACCTGTCCGACTGCCCGGTCCAGCGGGTGCCGACGGTGCGGATCGGCAGCGGCCGGGACGCGATAAGCAGGCACTACGAGCCCGCGCTGGAGAACCTGCGGTACCCGCTGATGGTGAAGCCGGCGTACTGGGGGATGGGCATCGGGGTCTGTCTCGCGCACAACGAACACGAGCTGCGCGGCCTGATCGGGCTGGCCGGGGGAGCGGACACCGCCCTGGTGCTGCAGCCCTACCTGGGCGAGGGGGTGAACGATTTCCGGGTCTACGTGATCGACGGCAAGGCACACACCGTGCTGCGGCGGATCCCGCAGGGCGCCTCGCTCACCGCGAACCTGGTCAACGGCGGCCGGCTGGAGTACCCGCCGCTGCCGAAGGAGTTGGAGAGCTCCATCGACTATCTCGCCGAGCGGCTGCGGATGCCGTACTTCGCCGCCGACTTCCTCTGGGACGGTGACCAGTTCTGGCTCTCGGAGGTGGAGCCGGACGGCGCGGTCGGCTATGCGCTGACCGAGGAGATCGCGAAGATCCAACGTCCGGTGATCGAGGCCCGGTTCCGGGCGTACCTGGCCGCGCACGCGGAGTGGATCGGCCGGACGGGAACCCCGGCATGACGTCGACGATCGGAAGCCTGCCGTTCGAGGACGTGCTGGCGCAGGCCCGCCGCCTGGAGGGGCGCGGCGGTGCGCCGGTGCCGGCCGATGCCGCCGCGCTCACCGACCTGACGATCGCCGGCCCGGCCGAGATCCGGGCGGTGACCTACGAGCAGTCCCGGGGCTCCGGCGCCGCGCTGATGTCCAGCGGCGGAACCACCGGGCGGCCGAAGCTGACCTACGTGCCGTTCCACCAGGCGGTGGACCGGGTGCTGCGGGAGTGGGCCCCGGTCGGCCCGGACAACGTGATACTCAACCTGTTCAACCCGGGTCGGCTCTGGGCCTCGCACTACTACATCCAGGCGCTGGCTGAGAAGTCGCGCAGCACGGTGCTGCCCTCGGGTGGCTTCGTCCCCGAAGACGTCGGGTACTGGGTGCCGATGTTCCGGGAGATCGGCCTGGACACCCTGGCCGGTACGCCGAGCGCGCTCGCGGACTTCGCGGAGGGCCTGATCGCCTCCGGCGAAACACTGGACATCACCAAGGTCATCTGGTTGGCCGAGCCGTGGACGGACGCGAAGTTCCAGACCGTGCAGAAAGCGTTCCCGGGCGCGCGCTACTGGGCCAACTACGGGTCGGTGGAGACCTACATCATCGCCACCAACACGCCCGACTGCGATGTGTCCACATTGCATCTCATGCCGGACCAGGTCCTGGAGCTGGACGACGCGGGAGCGTTGCTCAGCAGGCGCGGTGACGGTTGGGTGATGCCCGCCGTGCGGTATCGTCTCGGTGACCGATTGTCGTCCGCCGCGTGCCGTTGTGGACGTCCCGACGGTCTCCGGGTTCTCGGCCGAGCCGATGACGCGGTCAGCCTGCGCAGCGCTTTGTTCAGCGTCGGCGAGGTGGTGGCGCACGCCCGCACCTTCGCCGGTGTCGACGAGGCGCGGCTGGTGCTGACCCGCGACCTGGAGTCCCCGAAGGCTGCGACGGCGCTGACCCTGGAGTACTCCGGTGATGCTGACGCGGAAGCGGTTCGTGCCCACCTCACCGCGCACTTCTACCATCTCGCCGCGGTGCACAGCCGATTCCCGGGGGCGATCACCGCGCAGCGGGTGGACAGAGTGAGCCGTGTGGAGCGCACCAACAAGGTGGCGCCCGCAGTCTGGAGGGAATAGATGACGTCTGACGTGGCTGAACACGGTGCGGAGGCCCGTACGGGATGGCGGCAGAATCCCTGGTTGAGCCTGGTCGTGCTGGCTCTCGGATTCTTCCTGACGATGCTGGACGTTTCGATCGTCAACATCGCCATCCCGGACCTGCGCGGTGACTTCGGCACCTCGCTGCCGACGGTGCTGTGGGCGGTCAACGCCTACGTACTGGTCGTGGCGGTGCTGCTGATGACCGCGGGCCGGCTGGGGGACCTCTACGGTCCACGGCGGCTGTTCGTCGCTGGCACCATCATCTTCACCGTGTTCAGCCTGCTCTGCGGCCTGGCGCAGAGCCCGGGGCAGTTGATCGCCGCGCGCGCCCTGCAGGGCCTCGGCGCGGCGCTCATGCTCCCGCAGACCATGTCCATGATCGTCAACCTGTTCCCACCCACCCGACGTGGCCTGGCCCTGGGCATCTGGGGCGCGGTCGGTGGTGTCGCGGCGATCTCCGGCCCGGCCCTGGGTGGTGCGCTGGTGACCGCCCTGGACTGGCGGTGGATCTTCCTGGTGAACGTGCCGATCGGCGTCGCCGCCGTGGCCCTGACCTTCCTGGTCGTACCGGATCTGCGGTTCGACCGGCGGCACCGGTTGGACGTGGTGGGCATCGTGCTCGCGTCCGCCGCCCTGTTCTGCCTCACCTTCGCGCTGATGGAGGGTGAGCGGTTCGACTGGGCGCCGTGGATCCTGGCGATGCTGGGCGCGGCCCTGGTGCTCGGTGCGGCGCTGATTTGGCAGCAGGGGCGCCGCCAGGACGCCGAGCCGCTGGTGCCGTTCGCGCTGTTCGAACTCCGGTCGTACCGGGCGATGGTCCTGGTGGCGGCGTCGGTCTCGTTCGGAATCATCGGCTTCATGCTGGTGATGACGCTGTTCTTCCAGTCGGTGCTGGGCTTCTCGGCGCTCGCCGCCGGCCTCGCGCTCGCCCCGCCGGCGGTGCTCTCCACGCTCCTGGCGCCGTTCGCCGGCAAGCTCACCGACCGCCTGGACGGTCGCCTGCTCCTGCTGATCGGCCTGGTGCTGACCCTCGCCGGCATGGGCTGGGCGGTCACGGCGATGCATCTCGACGCGCAGTGGCTGTCGTTCCTCGGTCCGATGCTGGTGATCGGGGTCGGCAACGGCCTGCTGATCGCGCCGATGGCGGCGGTGGCGATGCGGGAGGTGCAGCCGCCGCTGGCCGGCGCGGCGTCCGGCCTGATGAACACGATCCGCCAACTCGGCCAGGTCGCCGCGATCACGCTGGTCGGGCTGCTGCTGGCCCAGCGATTGGCGGCGTGGCCGGACGGCGCGGCGCCGGACGGCCCGTACGCCGACGCACTGCGCCTCGGCATGGCGCTCCCGGCCGGCGCGATCCTGGTCGGCATCGTCGCCTGCCTGCCCGCCGCGGCGGCCGTGCTGCGCAACCCCGCCCCGACCGACGCACCCTGATCCGGAGCCTTCCCGATGCGTGTGACCTTCTTCTTCGACCCGCTCTGCCCGTGGGCGTGGATCTCCTCCCGCTGGCTGCTGGAGGCGGCCCGGGTGCGCGAGATCGAGCCGGTCTTCGACCTGATGAGCCAGACCTACCTGTACGAGGGTCAGGACCTCACCGAGGAGCAGCGGGCCACCGTCCGCGACATGATCAAACCGTTGCGGGTGCTCGCCGCGACCGAGCAGGAGCACGGCGCAGAGGCGCTACCCCGGCTCTACGAGCGGCTCGGCGTCCGCTTCCACGACGAGGGGCTGCGGCACCGGCCGGAGGTCTGGTCCCGGATCCTCGCCGACAGCCTGCGTGCGGCCGGGTTCGACGCCGGTCTCGCCGCGGCCGCCGAGACCGACAGCCACGACGCGCGCATCCGGCGCACGCACGACACGGCAGTGGCGGCGGCCGGCCCGGAAGCGGGCACTCCGGTGATCCGTCTGGACGAGGTAGGTGGTGCGGCGTTCTTCGGACCGGTCGTCTCCCCGGCGCCGCGCGGGGAGCCCGCCGGCCGGCTCTGGGACGGCGTGCTGCTGCTCGCTGCGACGCCGGGCTTCTACGAGCTCAAACGATCCCGCATGGGTGGGCCCGTGTTCGAGTGACAGTTGACGAGGGAGCTGATCATGGCACGACGCACATTCCCGGTACGGATGCCGCTCCAGCGGGCCAGCGGCCTCCCGGTGGCGAGGTACGCCGCACCGGCCGCGGTGGACCTCGCCGATCGGACCTGGCCGGCGCGGCGGATCGCCGAGGCCCCGCGGTGGCTCTCCACCGACCTGCGCGACGGCAACCAGGCGCTGCCCCGGCCGATGGACATCGAGCGTAAGAGCCGGCTGTTCCGGACGCTGACCCGGATCGGGTACAAGGAGATCGAGATCGGCTTCCCGGCGGCGAGCGAGACGGAGTTCGCGTTCACCCGCCAACTGATCGAGAACGACGAGATTCCGGACGACGTGGTGATCCAGGCGATCGTGCCGGCCCGTGCCGACCTGATCCACCGGACGTTCGAGGCGCTCGAGGGCGCACCCCGGGCCATCGTCCACCTCTACAACTCCACCTCGGAGATCCAGCGCCGGGTGGTGTTCGGGATGGACCGCGCCGGGATCCGGCAACTCGCCGTCGACCATGCCCAGCTCTGCCGCGAACTGGCCGACGAGCATCCGGGCGTGATCGGCTTCGAGTACTCGCCCGAGTCGTTCACGCAGACCGAACTCGACTTCGCGGCGGACGTCTGCGCCGCGGTGATGGATGTCTGGCAGCCGGCCCCGGACCGGGAGATCATCATCAACCTTCCGGCCACTGTCGAATGCACCGGCCCGGACGTCTTCGCCGACCGGGTGGAGTGGATGAGCCGGAACCTGCCGCACCGGGAGCACACCTGCCTCTCCGTCCATCCGCACAACGACCGGGGCACCGGCGTGGCGGCGGCGGAGCTGGGCCTGCAGGCCGGCGCGCAACGGGTCGAGGGCTGCCTGTTCGGCAACGGTGAGCGGACCGGCAACGTGTGCCTGCTGACTCTGGGACTCAACCTGATGAGCCACGGCGTCGACCCGCAGATCGACTTCTCCGACGTGGCGGCGCTGTGCGAGGAGTTCGAGGAGTGCACCGGGATGCGGGTGCCGGAGCGGTACCCGTACGCCGGGGAGCTGGTGTACACGGCGTTCTCCGGCTCGCACCAGGACGCGATAAACAAGGGACTACGGGCACTGGACGAGCGTGCCGAGGAGCACGGGCGACCGGCAGCCGAAGAGCCGTGGAACGTGCCGTACCTGCCGATCGATCCGCGGGACATCGGCCGCTCCTACGAGGCGATCATCCGGCTGAACAGCCAGTCCGGCAAGGGCGGCGTGGACTACGTGCTGCAGGCGCACTACGGCCTTCAGCTACCCCGCGGCCTGCAGGGGGAGATGTCGGCGGTGATCCAGCACGTCTCCGACGAGGAGGACCGGGAGATCCTGCCGGAGGATCTGTGGGAGTCGTTCCGTACCGAGTTCCTGCCGGCTACGACCGCCGTCCAGCTGGTGTCCCACAAACTGATGACCACCGTGACCGGCGGCGCGGAAGTCAAGGCCGAGGTGGTGTTCCGCGGCGAGTCCTACGTGGTCAGTGGGTCCGGCGCGGGGGTGCTGCCGGCGTTCGCCGAGGCACTGGCGGACGTCGGCATGGCGCCGGAGGTGCTGCACCACAGCGCCCAGCCGTTCACCTCGGACGGTGAGGACGGCACGCTGTCCTACGTGCAGTGCCGGGCTGCCGGCCACACCTTCTGGGGGTGCGGGTTCGACCCCGACCCGGACACCGCGGCGCTGCGCGGCCTCTGCGCCGCGCTGCACCGGGCGGACCTCGTCCCCGCCCGCTGATTCTGCCGACAGGCGAATACTTTCCGGTCGTTCGGCGGCATTTGGTAGGAATCAATAAGTTCCAGCGTCACAGGAGGCGAAGAGGAATGACGTACGACAGGTCTCTCAGAATGGCTGCCGGGTTCGCCTCCTTCAACGACCAGGTCTTCGACCGGCTGCTGCACGAGCGCATCATCTTCCTGGGCACCGAGGTCACCGACGAGGTGTGCAACCGGATCTGTGCCCAGATGCTGCTGCTGGCCTCGGCGGACAGCGAGCGGGACATCGCGCTCTACATCAACTCACCGGGCGGCTCGGTCACCGCGGGCATGGCGCTCTACGACACCATGCAGTACGTCAATAACGACGTCTCCACCATCGCGATCGGCCTGGCCGCCTCGATGGGGCAGCTGCTGCTCTGCGCCGGCACGAAGGGCAAGCGTTTCTCGCTGCCACACGCTCGGGTGATGATGCACCAGATCTCCGGTGGCATCGGCGGCACCGCCTCGGACATAGCCATCCAGGCGCAGAGCACGCTCCACATGAAGCGGAGCATGAACGAGCGGATCGCGTTCCACACCGGACGCACTCCTGAGGAGATCGAGAAGGACGCCGATCGGGACCGCTGGTTCACCGCCGAGGAGGCCCGCGACTACGGCATCGTCGACCGCGTGATCAGCAGCGTCGCCCAGGCGCCGCTGGCACCCGCCCCGGCCTGATCGCCCTCCGGTCGCTCGGGCGGTCGTGCCACGGCACACCAGCACGGTCACCGGGTGAACAGATGGACCAGCCGGGAACCAATTTCCGAAGGAGAGAGGGCCAACATGATCCGCACTCCCAACCCGCCCGTGGAGGCTCGGTACGTCCTGCCGTCGTTCGCCGAACGAACGTCGTACGGCGTGAAGGAGACCAATCCGTACAGCAAGATGTTCGAGGACCGGATCATCTTCCTCGGCACCCCGGTCGACGACGCGGCGGCCAACGACGTGATGGCGCAACTCATCACCCTGGAGGCGACGGATCCCGACCGGGACATCACCATGTACATCAACTCGCCGGGCGGCTCCTTCACCGCGATGACGGCGATCAACGACACCATGCGCTACGTCCGTCCGGACGTACAGACCGTCTGTCTGGGCCAGGCGGCGTCGTCCGCCGCGATCCTGCTTGCGGCGGGATCCCCGGGCAAGCGGATGGCGCTGCCCCACTCGCGGATCATGATCCATCAGCCCGCCATCGAGGCCGTCCAGGGCCAGGGCACGGACCTGGAGATCCAGGCCAACGAAATCATGCGGATTCGTACCCAGATGGAGGAGATGCTCGCTCAGTACTCCGGACGCCCCCGCGAGGAAATCGGCCGCGACATCGAAAGGCACAAAATCTTCACCGCGGACGACGCGATGGCGTACGGGTTGGTCGACACGATTCTGCGCAGCCGCAAGAAGAGCGCGGCGATGGCGAGGAACTGACCGATCCACCGCGGCCGACGGCGCTGCCGTCCGTCGGCCGCGCCCGCTCGGCGCAGCCGCCCCCGCGGTCCGGCGTCCCGTGACCGCTCGCGCTGCTCAGCGCGGCCCGGCCGGCCCCGGTCGCCCGGTCGGGCGGGCTCGGCACGCTCTCGGCCACCGGCGGCCAGTCACCCCGCCAGATGCTGCTGGTAGCCGCCGCTCGCGGTCCACCCGCCGTCGAAACGCACCGTGGTAGCGGTCAGGAAGCGCAGCTCATTCGACGCCAGGGCCCTGATCAGCTCGGCCACCTCGCCCGGCTCCGCCAGGCGGCGCTGCGGAGTGCCCCGCACGATGGCCTCCTCGTCGAGAAGATTGCGGTTGATGCCATCCATCACCAGCGGCGTCCGGACGTAGCCGGGGCTGACCGCGACGACCCGGATGTTCTGCGCGGCCCACTCCACCCCGAGCACGTCGGTAAGCATCGCCACCCCGGCCTTCGACGAACAGTACGCAGCCCTCTCCACCATCGCCAGGTGGGCCGCCACGGAGGCGACGTTCACGACCAGACCCTCCGCCCGCCGCAGAGCGGGGAACAGCGCCCGGCAGCAGAAGTACGTCCCGGTCAGGTTGACCCCGATGACCCGCTCCCACGCCGCGGGCGCGAGCTCGCTGGCGAACCCGCGCCCGCCGATGCCCGCGCTGTTGACCAGCAGATCCGCCCGGTCCACCGCGGCCGCCGCAGCGGCCACCTGCTCGTAGTCGCGGACGTCCACCCGGCGTCCGGTCACGCCGTCGGCATCGCACCCGCGCCGGTCCCAGCCGATCACGCGCCATCCGTCGTCGACGAGCCGTCGGGCCACCGCCGCCCCGATCCCGCTCGCCGCACCGGTGATCACGGCCAGCCGCTGCCCATTCTCGTGCAACCTGCCCCTCCCCGGGTACCCGACGGTCAGCTCTTCGGCAGCCGCAACCGGGCGATGCGACGCTCGCCGTCGAGGGCACGCATCGCCCGGGCCAGCGTCGCGGCGTGCAACTCGTCCTCGCCGCGCTCCAGCATGGTCTCCGCCGCCCCGCCGATCGCCTTGGCCTCCGCCGCCAGCGCCTGCGCGGCCAGCACACAACCCCGCGCGTCGAAGTGACCGCTGTCCCGGGCCGGGTTGAGCCGGGCCACCAGGTCGATGATGCGCAGGTAACGGTCCACCAGCTCCTGCTCGGCACGGGTTAGCGCGGGAAGCTCTCGTTCTGTCATCGACATCCTTCCGTGGCACCCCGCCGTCCGGGGCGGAGAGGGAAAGCGCAACCCGTGCGCAGCAGGACGGTATGAGCCTATCCACAATCGATCGGGCGTTCCGGGGTCAGCGCCGCACCCTGTCCTCCCGGTGTCGTCCCCGCCAGCCGGCGAGCACCTCGCGGCTGGTGTCGGCGATCTCGCGCAGAACGTCCTGGAACTCTGCGAGCACCGGATCCTCGCCGGCCTCCGACGCCCACGGACGGGCGCCGGAACCCCCCGCGTCGGCGCGCCGCCCGACGCGGTCGGAGAGAGCCGCGTCGGCGCCGGGAAGCGCGGCGAAGTTCGGTCGCAGCCCCTGCGCCCAGAGCGCCGCGGCGAGCCGAGCCAGTTCCGCCAGCCCGTCCGGCCGTCCCTTCGAGGCGCTGGCCACCACGTGCGGTTGACCGTGCAGCGTGTCCCGTACGAAGGCGGCGAGGCTGCCGTGACCCACCTGCACGAAGATCCGGGTCCCCTCGTCGTGCAG
The DNA here is from genome assembly GCF_042666615.1 of Plantactinospora sp. GCM10030261. Lineage (NCBI taxonomy): Bacteria > Bacillati > Actinomycetota > Actinomycetes > Micromonosporales > Micromonosporaceae > Plantactinospora > Plantactinospora sp. GCM10030261. The sequence continues at coordinate 100,900 of NZ_JBHTDD010000017.1, read as the reverse complement.
ACGCTGCACCAGTTCCCGGAAGCGGACCGGAGAGACCAGGTGCCGCACGAGGAGCCGGGTCAGCGCCAGCTCGTCATCGGGGTACCGGTCCACTGTGGTCGCCGACCAGACGGGCACGTCGGTGGCCCGCAGCGGAACGGCCCGCAGGATGGCCGCCACCGGGTCGAGATAGGGCGCGAGCATCGGGCTGTGGAACCCGGACCGGAACGGCAGTACGGTCCGGGGCACCGCCGGGTCGGCGATCCGGGCGAAGGCGCGGTGGATCGCCGCGTCGGTGCCGCAGAGCACCGTCTGCCGCGGACTGTTGTCGTGGGAGATGACCACGTCGGCCACCCCGTCGATCAGCCGTCTCGCCTCGGTCGCCGGGCACCCGACCACCGCGAAGGCCACGTCGGGCAACTGGTAGGCGTCCGGCCCCATCCGCCGGGCGAACTCGTCGAAGGCGCCCGCCGCCCACCGGCCGGCCGAGAACAGGGCGCTCCATTCGCCGGCACTGTGCCCGGCGACCAGGTCCGGTCGGATCTCCAGCCGCCGCAGCGCCCCGTCGAGCAGCCGCCCGGTGTGCAACAGGTCCCACGTCCGGCCACCCACCGTCCCGCTGCGGTCCGGCCGGTAGCCGGGCAGGCCGAACGCCCCGGCCACGTCATCGAGCGGCGGCCGGTCGTGCGCGGACAGGCCCGGGAAGAGAAACGCCACCCGGCCCGTGCGGCCCGGCCGCAGCACCGGATCGGTGGTGTACCACACGTCGGCCGGGCCGTCCCAGGACCGCTCCCGCAGCACCAGGTCCCGCGCGAGGAGGAGCCGGTCCGCGGTCGGCGTCAGCAGTGCGATCCGGCACGGCAGGCCGGGGTCGGCCGGGTCGGCGGATCGCCGAACACCCCGGGCCACCGCCGCCAACCGGTCGGCGAGTTCGGTGGGAGAGGAGGCGGCGAGCCGCAGCACGGCCGGCCCCGACCAGCGGGGGTACGGCGACGCGGCCGGCTCAGCCATCGAACCCGGCCGGCAGGAACGGAGCCGGGTCGCCGGCCAGGTAGAGCACCTGGTGCACGTCCCGCGGACCCTCGACGATCTCGCGCAGCAACGCCGCTACGCCAGCCTCGGGATCGATCACCGCGATGCCACGGCGCGCGTACTCCCGTTCCAGTTCGGCCGAGACCATGCCACCGGCGGCGGCGGCCCATGGACCCCACGCCACCGCCAGGCTGCGGCCGGTGAACCGGTCGGCGGCGGCCAGCGCCAGGGTGTCCAGCGCGTCGTTCGCCGCCGCGTAGTCGGCCTGTCCCCGGTTGCCGAACACGCCGGAGACGCTTGTGAAGTACAGCAGCAGCCGCAGGTCCGGCTTCAGCGCGTCGAGCAGGACTCGGGCGCTGCGTACCTTGGCGTCGTAGACGGCCGAGAACGACGCCTGGTCCTTGTCGCTGATGAGCCGGTCGTCGATCGCCCCGGCGCCGTGCACGACGACGTCGATCCGGCCGTGCCGACGGTAGACCTCGTCGATGGTGGCGGCCAGCCGGGCGTCGTCGTGAATGTCGAACCGGTGATAGCGCAGGGACGCCGCACATGCCCCGATCCGGTCCAGTACCGTGCGTAGCTCGCGTCCGGCGAGCAGGGCCCGCAACCGGCGCTCCACCTCGGCCGGTGAGCCGGCACCGGCGGCGAGCAGTGCGCGGCGCAGGTCGGCGGGGTCGGTCAGGTCGGCCGTGGCGGCGTCCTCGACCGCCTCCGGCGGCGCGGTGCGCCCGATGATCTCCAGGTGGCAGCCGTGCCGTTCGGCGAGCGCGACGGCCGTCCGAGCGGTGATGCCGCGCCCGCCGCCGGTCACCAGCACCACCGAGTCGGTGTCCAGGTCGAGCGTCGCGGGCCCGCTGGGCAGGTCCTGCCGGACGTGGCGGCGGGTCACCCGGCGCCCGTCGGGCAGCCCGACGATCCCGCGCGTCCCCCGGGTGACCTCGTCGAGGACGCGGTCGGCGACCGCGTCGACGCCGGTCTGTGGGTCCGCGTCGAGCAGCCGGACCCGGGCCCGGGGGTACTCGTGGGCGACGGTGCGGACCAGCCCGGCGAAGCCGATTCCGGCAAGCGCGGCGTGCTGACCGGCCGGGGCCGTCTCCGAGGCGACGGGCGCGAAGTGACCGCCCATGGTGGTGACCACGGTGATGTCGGGCACCCCGGCGGTCAGCAGCGTGCGGAGCTGGTCGTAGGCCGCAGGCAGGGCCGGCTCGCCGTCCTCGTCGAGGACCGGCAGCAGAATCGCCAGATCGAGATTCTCCGGCGGGGCCGCTGGAGCGGCCAGGTCAGCGCCGCGACGGATCAGCCGGTCGTGCAACGCGCCCGCGAGCTCCGGCGCCCCACCGACGACGGCGGCGACCCGGTCGGAGAGGTCGGCGGCGGCTCCGGCGGACGCCGGCAGCGGCACCAGGGCGGGCACGTACCGGTCGGGTGCCCGGCCCGCGCTGGCCGTCGGGCCACCGTCCGGTGCGGGCCCGCCGATCGTCGCGGCGCCGGGCGCGGCGTCCGCCGCCGCCAGCGGGTCGGGCGGCGTGGCGACCCCGGTAGGTGCGCCGTCGGTCGCGGCAGGGTCGAGCGGGGGAAGCCTCTCCACCAGGTCGGCGATCGTCCGGGCACCGACGAGAGCGGACAGGCGGGTCTCCGGTCGAGGCACCGCCAACCGGCGCAGCAGGGTCTCGGCCAGCTCCGTCCGTTTGATCGAATCGATGCCGAGGTCGGCCTCCAGGTCGATGGTGGGACCAAGCATCTGCGCGGGGTAGCCGGTCCGCTCGCTCAACAGCTCGACGGCGAGGCCGAGGATGCTGGTCGGGGCGGGATCGGGTGCCGCCGCGCGGGCGGGCGCGGTCACCACTGGCGACGGTGTGGCGGGAATCGGCGTCGGATCGGGCGTGACCCGCCGTGGCGCGGGGTCCTGGCCCAGGTAGCCGAGCATGATGTCGCGCTGGGCCTCGACAAGTTCCCGGCTGTTGCGCAGGAACTCCAGCACCGCCGCCTCGCGGGGGTCACCCGCGCCCGCGCTGTCCGGTGCCGCCAGCCGTGGGGCCTCGGCGGCGGGGCGCAGGCCGTTGGGCACCGGGCGGCCGTCCGGGCCCCGGACGAGATGCCCGTCCACTGTCCACCCGGAGGCGGCGGGTGCGCTGGTGGCGGTGGCCCGTGGGCCGGTGAAGAGGCGGCCCGGGTCCACCGGCACGCCGGCGACAGCCAACTCCGCGAGGGCGTGCAGCAGGCGGGGCAGCCCCGGTTCGCCGGGGGCGTCGCAGCTGACCGCCCGGTGCGGCCGGTCACCCAGAATCCGGCCGACCATGCGGCTCAGTACCCGCCCGGGCCCCACCTCGACGAAGACCCGGGCTCCGGCGGCGTACATGTCCTCGACCTGGGTCAGGAACCGCACCGGGGTGGCGAGCTGTCCGGCGAGCAGCCGGCGGATCTCCTCCGGCGTCCGCGGGTAGCGCCGTCCGGAACTGTTCGCCCACACGGGCAGCGCAGGCGGGCTCACCGGGCAGCCGGCGAGGACGGCGGCGAACTCCTCGACCGCGTTGGCCATCGCCGGGCTGTGGAAGGCGCAGGAGACGCCGAGCGTGGTGGCGGAGCGACCCTGCGCCCGCAGGCCGGAGGCCGCGGCCGCCACCGCCGCCTCCGGACCCGCGATCACTGTCTGCTCCGGGGCGTTGTGGTTGGCGATCACCACGGCGTCGTCGAGCCCGGCGCGGGCGAGGACCGCGGTGACCTCCTCAGCTCCGGCGGACACGGCCGCCATGGCGCCGCCCCGACCGCCGGCCGCGTGCATCGCCGCGGCCCGAGCCGCCGTCAGCCGCGACAGGTCGGGCCGGGACAGGGCACCGGCGGCATGCAGGGCCACCAGTTCGCCGTAGCTGTGCCCGCCGAGCAGATCCGGCCGGACGCCGAGGGAGCCGAGCAGCTCCAGCAGCGCGACCTCGGTGACGCCGAGCGCGGGCTGGGCGTTCCGCGTGTCGGCGAGCGTCGCCGCCCGGGCCGTCGAGGTCGCCTCGTCGAACGAGGTGGCGGGGAACATGGCGGCGGCCAGCGCCGGATCGTCGTACAGGTCGGCCCGCATCGCGGGGAAGGCCGCGAACAGGTCGGCCAGCATCCCCGGCCGCTGGCTGCCCTGCCCGGGGAAGAGCAGAGCCACGACGGGCGGCTCCATCGGGCCGGAGGCCGCCAGGTAGACCCCCGCGGCGGGGTCGGCGGCACCCTCGACGACCAGCCGCAACCGGTCCCGCAGCTCGGCGAGGCCGCCGGCGACGATGGCGGCGCGGACCGGCTGGTTGTCATCGCGGGTTCGGTCGAACCAGTCCAGGGCCAGGGCGTGCAGCGCGCCGCCCCCGGGCGGCGTGTCGGCGGCCAGCGTGGCCAGGGCGCGCGCGGTCTCCGCGGTCGACTCCTCATCCGCCGCGCGGAGCAGGAACAGCTCCGCCGGCCAGCGGACCCACGCCTGTTCCGGATCAGCGGTGCTCGGGTGGGCCCGGACGACGGCGTGGAAATTGGTGCCGCCGAAGCCGAACGCGCTGACGCCGGCGGCCCGCCGGGCCGGGGGAGTGAGCCAGGGTCGCGCGGCGCTGTCGAAGGCGAACGGGCTGGCCGTGGCGTCCCAGTAGGTGTTGGGGTGGGTAAGGTGGCCGGTCGGCGGGCGGACCCCGGTCTGCACCGCCCGGACCGCCTTGATGAGCCCGGCCATGCCAGCGGCGCACTTGGTGTGCCCGATCAGCGACTTCACCGAGCCCAGCGAGCAGGCGCCCGGGCCGGTCCCGTCGGCGGTGAACAGCTCGGACAGGGCGGACAGCTCGGTACGGTCGCCGACGACGGTGCCCGTTCCGTGCGCCTCGACCAGCCCGATCTCGCCGGGCGTCACGGCCGCGGCCCGCAGCGCCCGTTCGACCGCCTGCTGCTGGCCCTGCGCGCGGGGGGCGGTGAGGCCCATGCCCCGACCGTCGCTGGCGCCGGCGACCCCGGCGATGACCGCCTGGATCCGATCCCCATCGCGTTCCGCGTCGGGCAGCCGCTTGAGCACGAGGCAGGCGACGCCCTCGCTGATCACGATGCCGTCGGCGGACTCGTCGAAGGTGCGGCACCGGCCGGTGGGTGACAACGCCTGCACCGAGCCGAAGAGCAGGTAGTCGTGGACTCCGTTGTGGACGTCCACCGCGCCGCACAGCACCATGTCGCTCGAGCCCAGGAGCAGTTCCTTGCAGGCCAGGTCGACGGCGGCGAGCGACGAGGCGCAGGCCGCGTCGACGGTGTAGTTGACCCCGCCCAGGTCGAGGCGGTTGGCGATGCGGCCGGCGATGACGTTGCCCAGGATGCCGGGGAAGGAGTCCTCGGTGAGGCGGGGCAGGTGCGCGTCGAGCGCGGGGGGTGGGTCGGCGAAGTAGGTCGGCAGCAGCGACCGCATCCCGTAGGCCGTAGCGAGGTCGGCGCCGGGCTCGGCACCGAAGATCACCGACGTCCGCGCCCGAGGAAACGCACGGTCGGCGTATCCGGCGTCGGCCAGTGCCTGTTCGGCGGTGACGAGGGCGAGCAACTGCGCCGGATCGATGCTGCCGAGCGCGGCGGGCGGCACGCCGTGGGCGATCGGGTCGAATGGCACCGGCGCCAGGAATCCCCCCCAGCGCGACGGGCTCCGCTCACCTGAGTGGGGAGCGTCCGTCGAGTAGTAGCGTTCCGGGTCCCACCGCCCCGGGTCGACCTCCACCACGGCGTCGGTGCCGGCGACGACGTTGGCCCAGAAGTCGGCCGCGTCGGAGGCACCGGGAAACGCGCAGGCCATGCCGACGATAGCGATGTCCATGGATCGCCCGGATTCTTTCCTCATTCCGTCCCCCGTCCAGCGCCCGGGTCCACTGGTGGCGGGTGGGCGCACGGTCTTACTCGAAAAGGGCGCCGTGGGCGGCGACTTTCGCAATGCGCATAGTGCCGCGCCGGACGTTTTATCAGTTGACAGTCAGTGACACTGCGGCGAGCTGTCGCAGCCGATTCTAAGCGGGCGCGTGGCTGGTCTGGCGTCAGTTAATAAGTGTGAACCCGAGGTGAGGCTCGGGAGAGTCGGCACAAGCGACTTCCATCGTGACTGCCTGCCTCCGAATGGTCTCGTTCGATGCGCAAGCGGTTCCTCGATCTTTGCATACCACTCGGTATGTGTCCACCCGTGCTCGTCCGGTCACCGAACCTGTCACATTCAGGGCTTTTTGTGCTGTCCTGTCCGAAAAAAAAGCGGTCAGTCGGGACACCATCCGCCGCCTGCAGCCCGCCACGCCCGACCCTCGGCGCAAGGAGTGATCGTCGTCACGATGCCTCGCAGAACTGCTTCCGGTCGCAGTAAAGGACCGCTCCCAACGAATCGTTAATTGCCGCGACCGCCTGGGTGAATACCTGCGCCAGCACCAGTTGAACTGATTACGAGGGATTGACTCCGGCCGGTCCACATGATGTGCTGCCCAAGTCCCGACGGGTTGGCGAAAATGCGCCACCGTGCTCATCGGCGTCGCGCCGGAGAGCGGGACGCCGCGGTCGTACGCCCAATCAAGCGACACCGCGGCGGCGGGGACCTGGGGGAACGGGGGCATTGCAGTGCTGATTCGTGCTGTCGACCGAATGCGCGACCACCACGACCGCCGCCGGCGGGGGACAACCGCCCGCCGGGGCGCCTCGACGGCCCGACCGCCGGGCCGGAGCCCGCGACCGAACTGGTCGCCGTAGGCGAACCGTCCAGGTCCGACAGGCCCGCCGCGGGGTGCGGCGTTCGAAGTCACCGGGGGGACAGTGAATCTTGGGTTGGACGGCCGGCGCGCGCTGGTCACCGGATCATCGTCCGGAATCGGCGCGCGAATCGCCGAGATGCTCGCCGACGAAGGCGTCACCGTCGTCGTACACGGACGGTCCGTCCCGGCCATGGAGTCGGTCGTCCAGAACATCCGGGCCCGTGGTGGCGACGCGGAACCGGTCGCGGCGGACCTGCTCGACCCGGACGGCCCGCGGCGACTGGCGGTCGCCGCCGAGCGCTACCTCGGCGGCGTGGACATCCTGGTCAACTGCGCCGCCACCGGTCTGGACCGGCCATGGGACGGCACCACCGAAGAGGACTGGCGACGCCTGCACGAACTCAACGTCGTGACGCCCGCGCGCCTCGCCCAGGCCCTGGTGCCCGGTATGCGGCGCCGCGGCTGGGGCCGCCTGATCCAGATCGCCAGCGGCGCCGCCACGCAGCCACAGGCGGCCTCGGTGGCGTACTCGACGACCAAGGCGGGTCTGGTCAACCTCACGACGGGCCTGGCCCAGGCGCTGGACCGCAGCGGGATCACCGTCAACACCGTCAGCCCCGGCGTCATCCTCACCCCCCGGGTCGAGGCGTACGTCCGAGGTCTCGCCGCCGAGCAGGGCTGGGGCGACGACTGGTCCGACATCGAGCAGCGCGTGCTCGCCGGATCGATCGACAACCCCACCGGCCGCCTCGGCACCCCCGACGACGTGGCAGCGCTTGTCGTCTTCCTCGCCAGCCCACTCGCGGGCTTCATCAACGGAACCAACCACCGCGTCGACGGCGGCGCGATCGCCGTCGTCAACTGAGCCTCCGCGGAAGGATCAATCGTGACAGTCCACTACCCGGCGGACCAACGACAACGGTGGTTCCTCTTCCCGGACGACCCCAAGGCGCCGACGGCACTGTACTGCCTGCCGCACTCCGGTGCCGGCGCGACCGCCTACCGGGCCTGGATCCCCGCCGCCGCACCCGGCATCGTGGTACGCCCCCTACAACCGCCGGGCCGCGAGAGCCGGATCGACGAGCCGCCCGCCTTCGACGTCGCCGAGGTCGCCGACCTGCTGGCCGAGGAGACCCGGCCGTACGCGTTGTACGGCCACAGCTTCGGCGCGCTCGTCGGGCACGCCGTCGTCGGGGAACTCCAGCGGCGCGGCGCCGCGCTGCCCCGCCGGCTCGTCGTCGGCGGATCCCGCCCCCCGCAGGACCTGCCCGACCTCGCCCGGCGGCTGCTCGGCCTCGACGACGAGAAGTTCCTGCGTGAGGTGGTCGCGATGGGCGGCACACCCGCCGAGATCCTGGACCACCCGGCGCTGGCCGCCCTGCTCGTCCCGGTGCTGCGGGCGGACTTCGGCTGGATAGACCGCTACGCCGGGGCCCCGCACGACCCGGTCCAGGTGCCGATCATCGGCTTCGCCGGCACCGAAGACCCGATCGCCACCGCGGCGGCGATGGCCGGCTGGCAGCGGATGACGACCCGCGGCTACCGCGGCCACAGCGTGCCGGGCGGCCATTTCTTCCACACCAACGAGCCCGCCACGGTGGTGCGGGCCATCGCCGCCGACCTGACGGGAGAACCTCGATAGCCCCCGGCGGCCCCCTCGACCGGCCCGAAAACGGGCGAACAGGTCCCCGGTCATCTCGCCCGGAACGGAGCGGTACATGACAGACTGCCTGATCGTCGGCTTCAACGACGTCGACTTCGCCAGCTACGTCAGCGACGTGCGCCTGATGGGAACCGACTCCGGCGCCTTCCGCGACCTGCGCCTGGCCTACATCGACCTCGACGGGCGGCCGCTGCGTGCGCTGGACGCGCTGAGCCACCTGCGCGAGGGCCCACCCGGCGCGCCCAAGCCGTACTTCCACAACGCCGACTTCCTCTGGCCGGTGGTCACCGTGCTGGGCAGCTTCCTGGCCCGCCGGGGACTGAGCATCGACTACGTCAACCTGTTCCAGCACCAGCGCGACGAGCTGCGGGAGAAGCTGGCCGGCGACGTCCGCCTCGTGGCGATAACCACCACCCTGTACGTCTCGCCGCAACCGATCATCGAGATCGTCGAGTTCGTCCGCCGTCACAACCCGACGGCCGCCATCGTGGTCGGCGGACCGTTCGTCTCCAACCAGGTGGCCGCGCTGAAACGCCCCGACCTGGACGCGATGATGGACTACCTCGGCGCCGACTACTACGTCACCGGCCGCGAGGGCGAGCTGACCCTCGCCCGCCTGGCGTACGCGTTACGCTCCGGCACGGACCCGGGCGACGTGCCGAACCTGGCCTGCCGCGCCGACGGCGACTTCGTCCACACCCGCACCGAGACCGAGTCCAACCCGCTCACTGAGCTGGTCGACTACCAGGTGTTCGGCCCGGACGCGTTCAACGAGTTCGTCACCACCCGGACGGCGAAGTCCTGCCCGTTCTCCTGCGCCTTCTGCGGCTTCCCGCAACGCGCCGGCAAGTACACCTACCTCGACGTGACCCACGTCGAGCGGGAGTTGGACAACATCCGCAAACTGCCGTCGGTCAACACCGTGACGTTCATCGACGACACCTTCAACGTCCCCAAGAACCGGTTCCGGGACATCCTCCGCATGATGATCGACAAGGACTACGGGTTCAAGTGGAACTGCTTCTACCGCAGTGACCACGGCGACCGGGCAACCATCGACCTGATGAAGGAGGCCGGCTGCGAGGGCGTCTTCCTGGGCATCGAATCCGGCAGCGACACGCTGCTCAAGCAGATGAACAAGACCGCCCGCCGGGCCGACTACCTCGACGCGCTCGCCGCCTTCAACGAGCACGGCATCTCCACGTACGCCTCGCTGATCGTCGGATTCCCGGGCGAGACCGAGGAGACCGTCGCCGAAACCGTCAGCCTGCTTGACCAGGGCCGCCCCGACTACTTCCGGGCCCAGCTCTGGTACTGCGACCCGGTCACCCCCATCTACCAGCGCCGCGACGAACTGGGTATCCGGGGTGAGGCGTTCAACTGGACCCACCGCACGATGGACTGGTCGACCGCCGCCCAGATCATCGACGACCTCTTCGTCGACGTGACCAGCTCCGCCTGGCTCCCCCAGTTCGGGTTCGAGCAGTGGAGCACCTTCTATCTGCAACGCAAGGGCATGGACGGCCAACAGGTCAAGGACTTCGTCCGCGCCTTCAACGGCGTCCTCGCCGACCAGCTCCGCCACCCCGGCGGCAGCGCCGCCCAACCGGAGCTGCTCGACCGGCTGCGCCGGGCGAGCCAGTTCGAGGCGGTCAACCCGCCGGGACCGGCGCCGTCGCCGGTGAGCTGACCCGTCCGTCCCAGCAGAAGGCGGTACCGTGCGCCGAACATCATCCGACGCGGCCCGGGCCCGGCTGGCCAGCAGGCTGGCGGCCGGAGCCGAATTCCTCGCCAGCGACCCGACGGACGACTCCACCGCGTCTCTCGACACGGCGACGACCGGCGGCCCGCGACAGTTCGCGGCCGCCACACCGGCACCGGACCCGGCCGCGCCGGCCCCGGTCTCCTTCCCGCAGCGCCGCCTGTGGTTCCTGCACCAGTTCCAGCCGGACAGCCCCGCCTACCACGTCCCGGCGGTGCTACGGCTGACCGGACCGCTGTCGGTGCCCGCCCTGCAAGACGCCCTCGACCGGCTGGTCGCGCTCCATCCCGCCCTGCGCACCGTGTTCGACGACATCGACGGTGACCCCGTGCAGCGGGTCGTCGACCCGCCCGCCGCCCGGCTCGACCTGACCGACCTGACCGACCTGGCCGCCGAGCAGCGGGAGGCCCGGGTACGCGACGCCGTCGCCGCCGAACACCAGCCTCCGTTCGACCTCCGACACGGTCCGCTGCTGCGGACCCGACTGTTCCGGCTCGACGCACACGACCACCGGCTCTTCCTCAACCTGCACCACATCGTCGTCGACGGCTGGTCACTCAGCGTCCTGGTCAACGACCTGATGCGCTGTTACGCGGCCGCGACCGGACACGGAACCGCACCGACCCGGCCGACCGTCGACCCGGCCGGGCACGCCCGCTGGCAGCAGCACCGGGTCCGCGCCGGCGACCTCGACGACCAGCTGGCGTGGTGGGAACGGCAGCTCGCCGGCGCATCAGCCACCGAACTGGCCCCCGACCGCACCCGCCCCGCCGTGCTCGGCTGGCGGGGTGCCCGACGCACGGTGCGCCTCGACGCCAACCTCACCGACCAGGTCCGGGCCGCCGCCCGGTGGTACGCGGCCTCACCGTTCATGGTGCTTCTGGCCGGCTTCGTGGCGCTGCTGCACCGGCAGACCGGGCAGTCCGACGTCGTGCTCGGCACGCCTGTCGCCGGGCGTGACCGAATGGAGCTGGAGCCGCTGGTCAGCCTGCTGGTCAACACCGTCGTACTGCGTACCGACGTCTCCGGTGACCCCACCTTCGCCGACCTGGTGAGCCGGGTGCGTGACGTCGTGCTCGATGCCCAGACGCACCATGAGGCCCCGTTCGAACTGCTGGTGGAGCGGCTGCGTCCGGTCCGGGACCCGGCCCGCCACCCGTTGTTCCAGATCGTGTTCGCGATGAAGAACCTCCCCCCGTTCGAACGGTTGCGTGTCGGCCCGCTGACGGTGGAACTGCTCGACATGGTCGGCGACGTCTCGAAGTTCGACCTCTCGGTGATGGCGTTCGAGGGCGACACGCACATCGACTGCGAGTTCGAGTTCAGCACCGAGCTGTTCGACGACGAACGCATCACCCAGTTGATGAACCAGTACCGGGCCATTCTCGGCTCCCTGTGCGGCGGCCCCGACCGACCACTGTCAGCGGCGGCGCTGCTGGACCCCGAGGAGGAGGACCGGATCATCCGCCGCTGGAGCGGCCAGGTCCGCGAGCACCCCACCGAGCCGGTGCACCACCTGGTAGCGCGGCGCGCCGGGTCCGCCCCGGACTCGCCCGCCGTGCGGACCGGCGACACGACGCTGACGTACGCGGAACTCGATCGCCGCTCCGACGCCGTCGCCGCCCGGCTACGGGCCCTCGGCGCGGCACCCGGCCGCCGGGTGGCCGTCTGCCTGGAGCGGGGCCCGGAACTGGTGACCGCCTTCCTCGCGGTGCTGAAGGCGGGCGCGGCCTACGTGCCGCTCGACCCCGGCTATCCGCCGGACCGGCTCACCTACACCCTCGCCGACAGCGCGGCCTGCGCCGTGCTGACCAGCGAGGAACTCACCGGCCGGTTCGCGGCGGCCCGCACCCCGGTGCTCGACGTCGCCACCGCCGCCGGGGCCCTCGACACCGTGGTCGCCGCGGCCGAGCCGGACCCACGGGAGATCGCCTACGTCATCTACACCTCCGGCTCCAGTGGGCGCCCGAAGGGGGTCGAGGTCACCCACGGCGGGCTGACCAATCTGGTGCACTGGCACCTCGACACCTACCGGATCGGGCCGCGGGACCGCGCCACCCTCGTCGCCAGCCCCGGCTTCGACGCCTGTACCTGGGAACTCTGGGCGGCGCTGGCCGGCGGCGCGACGCTCCACGTACCGCCCGAGCCGATCCGGGTCGCACCGGACCGGCTGGCGCGGTGGCTGGTCGACCAGTCCATCACGGTCACCTTCCTGCCCACCACTGTCGCCGAGGCCGTCCTGGCGGAGCCGGCGATGACCGGGTCAGCCCTACGGCTGCTGCTCACCGGAGGCGACGCCCTCACCCGCACCCCGCCGCCCGGGCTCGGCACCCAACTGGTCAACCACTACGGCCCGACAGAGAACACCGTGGTAGCGACGGCCGACCTGGTGCCCGCGCAGGACGGGCCGGTGGTGCACGCACCCCCGATCGGACGGGCGATCGCCAACGTCACCACCTACGTGCTCGACGGGGCGGGCCGTCCGGTGCCGGTCGGCGTGCCGGGAGAACTCTGCCTCGGCGGGAACCAGGTCGCCCGGGGCTACCTCCGCGACCCCCGACGCACCGCCGAGCGCTTCGTCCCCGACCCCTTCGGCGGCGCGCCGGGTGGCCGGCTGTACCGCACCGGCGACCTCGTCCGCTGGCTGTCCGACGGCCGACTGGACTTCCTCGGCCGGCTCGACAGCCAGCTCAAGGTGCGCGGCTTCCGGGTCGAGCCGAGTGAGATCGAGGCGGTGCTGCTGACCCATCCCGCCGTCCGGGAGGCCGCCGTCGTGGTCCGGGGCGACGGCCCCGACCGCCGCGACCTCGCCGCGCTGCTTGTCCTCGCCGACGGCCCCAGGCCGACGTACGAGCAGGTGCAGGCCGTGGCCCGCCGGCACCTGCCGGGCTACATGGTGCCGGCGGCCCTCGCCGTGGTGGACGCCCTGCCGGTCACCCCCAACGGCAAGCTGGACCGGGACCGACTGTCCTGGCGGGACGGCCAGCCGCTGCGCCCGGAGAGCACCGTCGAGCCCCCGGTCTCCGACACCGAACGCGCGGTCGCCGAGGTGTGGGCCCGCGTACTCGACGTCCCCCCGCTGGGCCGCACCGACAACTTCTTCGACCTCGGGGGCCACTCGTTCCTGGCACTGCGCGCCCGCCAGCAACTCGCCGAACGGCTCGGCGTCGAACTGAACGTGGTCGACCTGTTCCAGTTCCCGACCGTGGCCTCGCTCGCGGCCCACCTGGACCGCATCCGCACCACCCCGGACCCAGCCGGCAAGCCGGAACCGCAGGCACCGGACGGCTACGCACAGCGCCGGCGGGACGCCCTTCGCGGCGGCCTGGCACGTCGCCGGCAGGCACACGAACAGCGCCGCCTCGCGGAAGGGACGGACCGATGACCGAGCTAGCCGCGCACCTCGACGACCAATTCGACAGCGCGCTGGCGGTGGTTGGGTTGGCGGGTCGTTTTCCGGGGGCGTCGAATGTGGCGGAGTTTTGGCGGAATGTGTGTGCCGGGGTGGAGTCGGTGACGTTTTTCTCGGCGGCGGAGTTGGCGGCGGCGGGGGTGCCGGAGTCGGTGTATTCGCATCCGAGTTACGTGCCGGCGAAGGCGCGGTTGGATGGGGTGGAGTTGTTCGACGCGGAGTTTTTCGGGTTCAACGCTCATGAGGCGGAGATGACCGATCCGCAGCATCGGTTGTTCCTGGAGTGTGCGTGGGAGGCGTTGGAGGACGCCGCGTACGATCCGGCGCGGTTCCCGGGTCGGATCGGCGTCTACGCCGGCCAGTCCATGAACACCTACTCGCTCTACAACATCATGCGCAACCCCGCGCTGGCGCAGGCCTTCTACCTCGACTACCTGCCCATGATGATCAGCTCCAACGACGACTTCCTGGCCACCCGGGTGGCGTACAAGCTGGATCTGCACGGCCCGGCGATGACGATCCAGACGGCCTGCTCGACGTCGCTTGTGGCGATCCACCAGGCCTGCCAGTCCCTGCTGGCGGGGGAGTGTGACATGGCCCTGGCCGGCGGCGTCGGCGTCCGGGCCGAAGAGGCCGAGGGCTACCGCCACCAGGACGGCATGGCCCTGTCCCCGGACGGGCACTGCCGCGCCTTCGACCGGGCAGCCGCCGGCACCGTCAACGGCAGCGGACTGGCCGTCGTGGTGTTGCGGCGGTTGGCGGATGCGGTGGCGGCGGGGGATGTGGTGCATGCGGTGGTGCGGGGTTCGGCGGTGAATAACGACGGTGGTGGTAAGGCGGGTTTTACGGCGCCGTCGGCGGTGGGTCAGGCGCAGGTGGTGGCGGATGCGTTGGCGGTGGCGGGGGTGTCGGCGTCGTCGGTGGGTTTTGTGGAGGCGCATGGGACGGGGACGCCGTTGGGGGATCCGATTGAGGTTGCGGGGTTGACGCGGGCGTTTCGGGTGGATGCGGATGGGGTGGGGTTTTGTGCGTTGGGGTCGGTGAAGACGAATGTGGGGCATTTGGATGCGGCGGCGGGGGTGGCGGGTTTTGTGAAGGCGGTGTTGGCGGTTCGGGAGGGTGTGGTGCCGCCGACGGTGCATTTTCGGGAGGCGAATCCGAAGTTGGCGTTGGAGTCGTCTCCGTTTTTTGTCAATGGTGGGTTGGTGTCGTGGCCGTTGGCGGGGGTGCGTCGGGCTGGGGTGTCGGCGTTGGGGGTGGGTGGGACGAATGCGCATGTGGTGTTGGAGCAGGCGCCGGTGGTGAGTTCGGTTGGTGGTGGGGTGCGGGATTGGCAGGTGGTGGTGGTGTCGGGGCGGACGCCGTCGGCGTTGGTGGCGGTGGGTCGTGGGGTGGGTGGGGTGTTGGCTGGCGGTGGGGTGGGGTTGGCGGATGTGGCGTACACGTTGCAGGTGGGTCGGCGGCATTTCGAGCGTCGTCGGGCGGTGGTCTGCCGGGACGCCACCCAGGCCGCCGCGGCACTGAGCACCCCGCCGGCCACGGCCGTCGAGTTCCGGCCCGCCCGCACGGTCGCGTTCCTCTTCCCCGGCGGCGGCAGCCAGTACGTCGGGATGGGGCGCCAGCTCTACGCCGCCGAGCCGGTCTTCGCCGAGCATCTCGACCGCTGCGCCGACCTGGCCGCCGACCGCCTCGGCTTCGACCTCCGGGATGTGGTCCGTGCCCCGGACGGTGACCGGGCCGTGCAGGAGTTCCTCGGCACCTCCGTCGGCGTGACCACCGCCCTGTTCGCCGTCGAGTACGCGCTGGCCAGGCTCTGGCAGTCGTGGGGCGTGCGCCCGGAGGCGATGCTCGGCCACAGCAGCGGCGAGTACGTGGCCGCCTGCCTGGCCGGCGTCTTCGACCTCGCCGACGCCATCGACACCGTCGTCCTGCGCGGCCAACTCATCGACCGGCTACCCGAGGGCGCCATGCTCGCGGTCAACCTCCCCGAGCCCGACGCCGCCCGGTACGCGGGCGACGAACTCGACATCGCGGCCGTCAACGGGCCCGAGCAGACGGTGCTCTCCGGCCCGGCCGCCGCCGTCGAGGCGGCCCACGCGACCCTGCGGGCCGACGGTATGCGCGCCAAGCCGGTCCGGGTACGGCAGGCCGCGCACACGCGCATGCTCGACCCGCTGCTGGACGAGTTCGCGGCACACCTGGCCACCGTCACGCTGCGACCCCCGCAGGCGCGGGTCGGCTCCAACGTCACCGGCGCCTGGCTCACCGCCGCCGAGGCCACCGACCCCGCCTACTGGGTGCGCCACCTGCGGGCAACCGTCCGCTTCGGCGACAACCTGCGCACCGCCGCCACCCTTTCCGACGCCGCGTTCCTTGAGGTGGGGCCGGGACACGCGTTGGGCACGATGGCCCTGGCGATGAGCCGGGCGGCCGGCGTCGAGACCACCACCTCCATCGTGGCCTCCCTGCCCGCCGCCTCCGGGGCGGACGAGAACGAGACCCTGCTCGGCGCGCTGGCCCGGCTCTGGCTGGCCGGCACGGAGATCGACTGGACCGCCTTCTCCGCCGGTGAGCGGCGCCGCCGGGTGTCCCTGCCGACCTACCCGTTCGAGCGTCGCCGCTACAGCCTGCTCAACGGATCCGCACCCGTCCCGCAGGAGACGCCCACCGCGGCCGGCCCGAAACACGACCGACCCGACCTGCATACGGAGTACGAACCACCACGCACCGACATCGAGGAGACAGTCGCCCAGGCGTGGCGGGAACTGCTTGGCTACCGCGAGATCGGAGTCTTCGACGACTTCCTGCTCCTGGGCGGGGACTCGCTGCTGACCGGCCGGCTGGTCGCCCGCCTCCAGGACACCTTCCAGGTGCCGATCACCGTCGCGGAAGCCTTCGCCCGGCGCACCATCGCCCAACAGGCCGACCTGCTCCAGGACCGGCTCCTCGCCGAGCTGGAGGGTCTCTCCGACGAGGACGCCGAACAACTGATCAGCGACACGGACCCGGCGGAGGCGGGACGATGACGGCGACCCGCGGCACCGCCGCCACCGCGATCCCGCTCCGGCCACCCGGGCGACCCGCCCCGCTGTCGTTCCAGCAGCGCCGGCTGTGGTTCCTGGACCGCCTGGCCGGCTCGAACGCCGGCGTACACAACATGGCGATCGCACTCCGGCTCACCGGCCCGCTCGACGTCGCGGCGCTGGACCGCGCGCTGCGCCTGATCCGCACCCGGCACGAGGCGCTGCGGACGACCATCCACGACGACGGCGACGAGCCGGTCCAGGTGATCGAGCCGGTCGACGACACCCCGATCGAGACGCTGGACCTCACCGCGGTGCCCGACGACCGGCGGCAAGCCCGCCTCGACGAAACCATCGCCGCCCGCGCCCGGGAGCCCTTCGACCTGCGCCGTCCCCTGATCAGGACACTGCTGGTCCGCCTCGCCGCCGACGAGCACGTACTGCTGGTGACGATGCACCACATCATCGCCGACGGCTGGTCCGGCGGCGTACTGGCACAGGAACTGGCAGCGGGCTACGCCGCACTGCTGGCCGGCCGCCAGCCCCGGCTGCCCCACCTGCCGCTGCAGTACCCGGACTTCGCGGCCTGGCAGCGCTCGTACCTGACCGGGCCGGTCCTGCAACGGCAGCTCGGGTACTGGCGAGACCGGCTGGCCGGCGCGCCACTGGTGCTGGACCTGCCCACCGACCGGCCCCGACCGGCCGTGCAGAGCCACCGCGGCACCACCCTCCGCCTCGACCTGCCCACCGACGTGGCCCCCGCGCTGCACCGGTTCTGCCGCACCGAGCAGGTGAGCCCGTTCATGCTCGGCCTGGCCGTCTTCGCGGCAGTGCTGTCCCGCTGGTCCGGCCAACAGGATCTGGTCATCGGCACGCCCGTGGCCAACCGCACCCGCGCCGAGCTGGAACACCTCTTCGGCTTCTTCGCCAACACCCTGGCCCTGCGCACCAGCCTCGACGGGGAGCCGACTGTCCGGCAGCTACTCGACCGGGTACGCACTGACCTGTCGGCGGACTTCGCCCACCAGGACGTGCCCTTCGAGATGCTTGTCGACGCCCTGCACCCGGTCCGCGATCTGAGCCGGCACCCCGTCTTCCAGACCCTGTTCAGCTGGCAGGACGAGCCGATGCGCCCGTTCCGCACCGGTGGACTGGTCGTCACGCCGATCCCGCAGCACAGCGGGAACTCCCAGTTCGACCTGTCGTTCTATGCCCACCGCACCGGTGACGACGCGATCTTCTGCATCATCGAGTACGCCACCGACCTGTTCGACCCCGACACCGTCCGCGGCCTGGGCGACCAGTTCGTCGTCGCGTTGCGACACGCCGTTGCCGATCCCGACCGCCCGGTGGCCCGGCTGCCGCTGCTGGACACCGCGCAGCGCCACCGGCTCATCGTCGACTGGAACGACACCGCCGCGCCGGTGTCCACCGGCTGCGTGCACGACCTGGTGACAGCGCAGGCCGCCCGCACCCCGGACGCGGTGGCGCTGACCTGCGCCGGCCGCGCGCACACCTACCGCGAACTCGACGAGCGGGCGCACCGGCTGGCGCACCAGCTGCGCGCCGCCGGCGCCGGCCCGGATCGGCTGGTCGGGGTCTGCCTGCCCCGGACCGCCGACCTGGTGGTGGCCCTGCTGGCGGTGCTGCACTGCGGCGCGGCGTACCTGCCCCTCGACCCGGCGCACCCCGCCGCCCGGCACGCCGACCTGCTGGACGACGCCGGGGTCGAGCTGGTGGTCACCGCCGACGAATGGTCCGGCCGCTTCCCCGGCCGGCGGACCTGCCCGCCGCACGCCCCGGCCGACGCGCCGCCGCCCGACCGCCCACTGCCCCGGGTCGCTCCGGAAGCCCCCGCCTACCTGCTGCACACCTCCGGCTCGACCGGGCGACCCAAGGGCGTGCTGGTGCCGCACCGGGCAGTCGTCGACTTCCTGGTCGGCGTCCGCACCTGTCCCGGCCTGCTGCCGTCCGACGTGGTCCTCGCGGTCAGCACCATCTGCTTCGACATCGCGCTCTACGAGGTGCTCGCCCCGCTCACCGTCGGGGCGCACGTGGTGCTCGCCGGCGAAGACGACGTCCGCCAGGGCGACAGGCTGCTCCGGCTCGTCCGCGAACACCAGGTCAGCGTGCTCGACGGCACCCCCTCGACCTGGCGGCTGCTTGTCGACGCCGGCTGGGACGGCGGCGACCTGCGGCTGGCGGTCTCCACCGCGGACGCCCTCACCCCCGAACTCGCCGAGCAACTGCTCGACCGGTGCCCCGAGGTGTGGAACATGTACGGCCCCACCGAGACGACGGTGTGGGCGGCCGGCCACCGGGTCCGCCGGGGCGAGCGACCGACCCCGATCGGCCGCCCCACCTCCAACACCCGGCTGTACGCGCTTGACGTCGCCGGTGAACCGGTGCCGCCCGGGGTGCCGGGCGAGCTGTACGTGGGGGGCGCCGGAGTGGCCCACGGATACCTCGGCGCGCCGGCCACCACCGCCGACCGCTTCGTGCCCGACCCGTACGGCCCGCCCGGTGCCCGGCTCTACCGGACCGGGGACGTGGTGCGGCTGCGCCCGGACGGGGTTGTCCAGTACCTCGGCCGCACCGACAACCAGGTGAAGCTGCGCGGGTACCGCATCGAACTGGGCGAGATCGAGGCGACGCTGCGTCGACACCGGACGGTCGCCGACGTGGCCGTCCTGCTGGCAGGTGCCGACCCGACCCGCCGGCACCTGGCGGCCTACCTGGTGGGGCGGGGCGACGCCGCACCGGACGCCACCGAACTGCGGTCCTGGTGCGCGGCGACGCTGCCGGCGTACATGGTCCCCGCTCGGTACGTCGCCCTGCCGAGCCTGCCGCTGAACAGCAACGGCAAGGTGGACCGGCGGGCCCTGGCCCAGACACCCGGTACGGACCTGACCGCGGGCGCCGCCGGGCCGGGCGCGCCGCTGAGCGCCACCGCCCGCCGGGTCGCCGAGGTGTGGCGCGACCTGCTCGGCCGCGACTGCGGTCCGCACGAGAACTTCTTCGACGCGGGCGGCCACTCGCTGCTCGCGGTCGAACTCCAGCGCACCCTCGCGGACCGGTTCGGCGTCGACCTGGCGCTGCTTACCGTCTTCGAGTTCCCGACCATCGCCGGGCTGGCCACGTACCTCGACGCGGCGGCGGGTCCGACCGCCACCGCGCCGACCGGGTCCGCGCCGACGATCGACGTGGAGTACGGCCGCCGCCGGCGGTCCGCTCACCGGAACCGGCCACGAACCGGCCCGGCCATTCACCAGCCACCGAGAGGGGAAGCCCATGACGCCGGCCCGAACCGCTGACACCGTCCCGGCCACCGCCACCACCGAACTCCCCGAGGAACTGGAGAACGCGCTGGCGGTGGTTGGGTTGGCGGGTCGTTTTCCGGGGGCGTCGAATGTGGCGGAGTTTTGGCGGAATGTGTGTGCCGGGGTGGAGTCGGTGACGTTTTTCTCGGCGGCGGAGTTGGCGGCGGCGGGGGTGCCGGAGTCGGTGTATTCGCATCCGAGTTACGTGCCGGCGAAGGCGCGGTTGGATGGGGTGGAGTTGTTCGACGCGGAGTTTTTCGGGTTCAACGCTCATGAGGCGGAGATGACCGATCCGCAGCATCGGTTGTTCCTGGAGTGTGCGTGGGAGGCGTTGGAGGACGCCGCGTACGATCCGGCGCGGTTCCCGGGCCGGATCGGCGTCTACGCCGGCCAGTCCATGAACACCTACTCGCTCTACAACATCATGCGCAACCCCGCGCTGGCGCAGGCCTTCTACCTCGACTACCTGCCCATGATGATCAGCTCCAACGACGACTTCCTGGCCACCCGGGTGGCGTACAAGCTGGATCTGCACGGCCCGGCGATGACGATCCAGACGGCCTGCTCGACGTCGCTTGTGGCGATCCACCAGGCCTGCCAGTCCCTGCTGGCGGGGGAGTGTGACATGGCCCTGGCCGGCGGCGTCGGCGTCCGGGCCGAAGAGGCCGAGGGCTACCGCCACCAGGACGGCATGGCCCTGTCCCCGGACGGGCACTGCCGCGCCTTCGACCGGGCAGCCGCCGGCACCGTCAACGGCAGCGGACTGGCCGTCGTGGTGTTGCGGCGGTTGGCGGATGCGGTGGCGGCGGGGGATGTGGTGCATGCGGTGGTGCGGGGTTCGGCGGTGAATAACGACGGTGGTGGTAAGGCGGGTTTTACGGCGCCGTCGGCGGTGGGTCAGGCGCAGGTGGTGGCGGATGCGTTGGCGGTGGCGGGGGTGTCGGCGTCGTCGGTGGGTTTTGTGGAGGCGCATGGGACGGGGACGCCGTTGGGGGATCCGATTGAGGTTGCGGGGTTGACGCGGGCGTTTCGGGTGGATGCGGATGGGGTGGGGTTTTGTGCGTTGGGGTCGGTGAAGACGAATGTGGGGCATTTGGATGCGGCGGCGGGGGTGGCGGGTTTTGTGAAGGCGGTGTTGGCGGTTCGGGAGGGTGTGGTGCCGCCGACGGTGCATTTTCGGGAGGCGAATCCGAAGTTGGCGTTGGAGTCGTCTCCGTTTTTTGTCAATGGTGGGTTGGTGTCGTGGCCGTTGGCGGGGGTGCGTCGGGCTGGGGTGTCGGCGTTGGGGGTGGGTGGGACGAATGCGCATGTGGTGTTGGAGCAGGCGCCGGTGGTGAGTTCGGTTGGTGGTGGGGTGCGGGATTGGCAGGTGGTGGTGGTGTCGGGGCGGACGCCGTCGGCGTTGGTGGCGGTGGGTCGTGGGGTGGGTGGGGTGTTGGCTGGCGGTGGGGTGGGGTTGGCGGATGTGGCGTACACGTTGCAGGTGGGTCGGCGGCATTTCGAGCGTCGTCGGGCGGTGGTCTGCCGGGACGCCACCCAGGCCGCCGCGGCACTGAGCACCCCGCCGGCCACGGCCGTCGAGTTCCGGCCCGCCCGCACGGTCGCCTTCCTCTTCCCCGGCGGCGGCAGCCAGTACGTCGGGATGGGGCGCCAGCTCTACGCCGCCGAGCCGGTCTTCGCCGAGCATCTCGACCGCTGCGCCGACCTGGCCGCCGACCGCCTCGGCTTCGACCTGCGGGATGTGGTCCGTGCCCCGGACGGTGACCGGGCCGTGCAGGAGTTCCTCGGCACCTCCGTCGGCGTGACCACCGCCCTGTTCGCCGTCGAGTACGCGCTGGCCAGGCTCTGGCAGTCGTGGGGCGTGCGCCCGGAGGCGATGCTCGGCCACAGCAGCGGCGAGTACGTGGCCGCCTGCCTGGCCGGAGTCTTCGACCTCGCCGACGCCATCGACACCGTCGTCCTGCGCGGCCAACTCATCGACCGGCTACCCGGCGGCGCCATGCTCGCCGTCTCGTTGCCCGAGGAGGACCTGGCTGCCCGGCTGGGGCCGGACCTGTCCATCGCCGCGGTGAACGCGCCCGGCCAGTGCACCGTCTCCGGCCTGGTCGAACCCGTCCAGGAGTTGGCCGACCGGCTCGCCGCCGATGGGGTGGACTTCCGCCGGCTGCACGTGCGGACCCTCGGCCACTCGGTGGCCATGGAACCGGTGCTCGACGAGTTCCGCGCCCACGTTGCCGGCCTCACCCGGCACGAGCCGACACAGCCGTACGTCTCGAACGTCACCGGCACCTGGATCACCCCGGCCGAGGCCACCGACCCCGGCTACTGGGTACGCCACCTGCGCGGCACCGTCCGCTTCGGCGACGGGGTACGGACCCTGCTCACCGGCTCCACCGACCGGATGCTCGTCGAGGTCGGCCCCGGCACCGTGCTCGGCGCGCTGGTGGCGGCGAACGGCGACGGCACGGCACCGCCGGTCCTGCCCTCGATCCGGCACCCCCGTGACCCGCAGCCGGACCAGGCGTTCCTGCTGGCCACCCTGGCTCGGCTCTGGGAGTCCGGAGTGGACGTCGACTGGGAGTCATTCGCGGCCGGCCAGTCCTGCCGGCGGGTATCCCTGCCGACCTACCCGTTCGAGCGCCGCCGCTACTGGATCGACACGCCGCAGGACGCACCCGTCCCGGTGCAGGACGACTCGGTGACGCTGAGCCGGCTGCCGGAGCCGGTCGACGCCGGTCCGACGAGCCTCGACGTCGACCTCGGCAGCACCCTCCATCAGCGTCCCCACCTGACCACCGAGTACGCGGCACCCCGCGACGACCTGGAGGAGACGATCGCCGCCGCCTGGCGGGAACTGCTCGGCTTCGAGACCGTCGGCGTGCACGACAACTTCTTCGCCCTGGGTGGCAGCTCCCTGCTCACCACCCGCCTGGTCACCCGGCTGCGGGAACGCTTCTCGGTGGACCTGCCGCTGGAGGAACTGTTCAAGGCGCACACCATCGCCGCCCAGGCCGTCATCATCCGTGCCCTCCAGGACGGCGCGCCCACGGCCGGCGAGAGTCCTGTTCCGAAACACCCCGCGCCCGAGGCGGCGGCGGGCAGCCCCGCACCCGAGGCGGCGGCGGGTAGCCCCGCACCTCCGGCGGCGGCCGACGACGAGTCGGACGGGACGCCACGATGACGGTCGACGAGCAGCGCGCGCCCCGCCCCGCCCCGACGCTGTCCCCGGCCAAGCAGGCACTGCTGTCGGCCTGGTCGAAGGGGCGGCGCGGCAACCGCGACGAAATCCCCCGCCGCGGCGACGACGGCCCGGCACCGCTCTCCTTCTCCCAGCAGCGCCTGTGGTTCCTCGAACGGATGGTGCCGGACAGCCCGGCGTACAACACACCGATGGCGGTGGAACTACGCGGGCCGTTGGACGTGACGGCACTGCGCGACAGCGTGCGGCGCATCATCGACCGGCACGAGGCACTACGCACCACCATCCAGGAGTCCGACGGCGAGCCGGTGCAGGTGGTCTCGCCAACGGCGACCGTCGACCTGCCGGTGACCGACCTGAGCGACCTGAGCGAGGCGGAACGCGACGCGCGGGTACGGCAGGCCCTTCAGGAGGAGGCCCGGCGCACCTTCGTGCTGGCGGTCGGGCCGCTGGTCCGGTTCGGGCTGTTCCGGCTCACCCCGCGACGGCACGTCTTCCTGGTCAACTGGAGCCACCTGATCGCCGACGGCTGGTCGGGCCGGGTCTTCTCCCGGGAACTGGCCGAGTGCTACTCCGCGCTGGTCACCGGCGGCACACCCCGGCTGCCCGAGCTGAAACTCCAGTACGCCGACTACGCGGTCTGGCAGCGCGCGCAGCTCACCGGGCCCGCGCTGGCCCGGCAGGTGCGCTACTGGCGGGAACGCCTCGACGGCATTCCCGCGCTGCTGGAACTGCCGACCGACCGGCCGCGGCCCACCGTGCAGAGCTTCCGCGGCGACACCCTGCGGTTCACCGTCGACGAACGGCTCACCGGACGGCTGCGCGCGCTGTGCGCCGGCACCGACAGCACCCTGTTCATGGTGTGGCTCGCCGCCTTCACGGTGGTGCTCTCCCGCTGGTCGGGGCAGCGCGACGTGGTCGTCGGCACCCCGGTGGCCAACCGTAACCGGCCCGAGCTGGAGGACCTGTTCGGCTTCTTCGCCAACACCCTCGCGCTGCGCACCACGGTGACCGGCGACCCGACGTTCCGGCAACTACTGGCCCGGGTCGGCGCCGACGTGTCGGCCGACTTCGCCCACCAGGACCTGCCGTTCGAGAAGCTCGTCGACGAGCTGCAACCCGAGCGCAGCACCAGCCACAACCCCGTGTTCCAGGCGATGCTCGCGCTGAACAACACCCCACCGCCCCGGGTCGACCTGACCGCCGACACCCAACTCGTCGGGCTCGTCGAGGGCGACACCGGGTCGGCGAAATTCGATCTGTGGCTGTCCCTGGCGGACGCCGGGGACACCCTGCCCGGCGGGCTGGAGTTCGCGACCGACCTGTTCGACCGGGACACCGTCGAACGGATCCTGGCCAGCCTGCTGCGCCTTCTCGACCAGGTCTGCGCCGACCCCGACGCCCCGCTGTCGCGGCTGGACCTCGTCGACGCCGAGGAGCGCCACCGTGTCCTGCGGGTGTGGAACGACACCGCCGCCCCGGAACCCACGCCGCGCGTCCTGCACGAACTGATCGCCGAGCAGGCCCGGCGCACCCCGCGGCACGTCGCCGTCCGGCTGGACAACCGGTCGCTGACCTACGCCGAACTGGACCGGCGCGGCAACCGGCTGGCCAACCGGCTGCGACGCCACGGTGTACGCCCCGACAGCCGCGTCGCGGTCTGCCTCGACCGCTCACCCGAGCTACTGGTGGCGCTGCTGGGTGTGATCAAGGCCGGCGGCTGCTACGTGCCGCTGGACCCGGACCACCCGCCCGCCCGGCTGGCGTACCTGCTCGCCGACTGCGCAGCGCGCGTCGTGCTGACCGGCGACGGCGGGCGGGACGTGCTGCCCGCCGGCGGGCCACCGGTGATCGACCTGCACCGCGACGACTGCGCCGACGAGTCCGAGCGGGCCCCGGCCAGCGGGGTCACCGAGGACGACCTGACGTACGTCATCTACACCTCCGGCTCGACCGGCCTGCCGAAGGGGGTGATGAACAGCCACCGCGCGGTGGTGAACCGGCTGCGCTGGATGCAGCGCCGCTTCGGACTGACCGCCGGCGAGGCGGTCCTGCAGAAGACGCCCGCCAGCTTCGACGTATCGGTGTGGGAGTTCTTCTGGCCGCTGCTGGTCGGCGCGACCGTCACCATGGCCCGCCCGGACGGGCATCGCGACCCCGGCTACCTGGCCGACCTGATCAACGACCAACGGATCAGCACCGTCCACTTCGTACCCTCGATGCTCCGGCTCTTTCTCGACGAGCCGCGCTCGGCCACCTGCACGGGACTGCGCCGGGTGGTGTGCAGCGGTGAGGCGCTGCCCCGTGACCTGGTCCACCGTTTCCAGCAGCGGCTGCCCGCACGGCTGGACAACCTCTACGGACCGACCGAGGCGGCGGTGGACGTCACCGCCCACCGGTGCCCACCGGGGGAGGACACCGCCGACGTGTCGATCGGCGCGCCGGTCGACAACACCCGCATCTACGTGCTGGACCCGGCCGGCCGGCCGGTGCCGGTCGGCGTGCCCGGCGAGCTGTGCATCGGCGGCATCCAGGTGGCCCGGGGCTACCAGGGCCGGCCGGCGCTGACCGCCGAACGGTTCGTCCCCGACCCGTTCACCGACCACCCCGGCGCCCGGATGTACCGCACCGGCGACATCGCCCGGTGGCGGCCCGGCGGCACCCTGTCCTACCTCGGCCGCGCGGACCTCCAGGTCAAGCTCGGCGGCATCCGCTTCGAACTGGGCGAGGCCGAGGCGGCCCTGCGGGAGCACCCCACCGTGCGGGACGCGGTGGTCACCGTCCGCCGGGACACCGGCGACGAAGGCCAGCTCGTGGCGTACGTGGTGCCGCACGCCGAGCCGGAGCACCCGGGGCCGGCCGGGCCGTCGGCCGCGGACCGGCCTCCGGTGACCGACGTGGACGGCACCGTGCGCCAGTGGGCGCGGGTGTTCGACGAGGCGTACACCGAACCGGAGACCCCCGACGCGGCGGAGCGCAACTACTCCAGCTGGAACAGCAGCTACACGGGCGCCCCGATCCCCGCCGACGAGATGCGGCGCTGGGTCGACGAGACCGTCTCCCTGACCCTGACCACGTCCCCCGGCCGGGTCCTCGAGGTGGGCTGCGGGCTCGGGCTGCTCCTGCTGCGCATCGCACCGCACGCCGCGGCCTACCACGGCACCGACATCTCCCGGTTCGCGCTCGACCAGCTCCGGGACGAGGTCCAGGCCCGCGCGCTGACCGGCGTGACCCTGGACGAGCGGGCCGCGCACGAGCTGGCCGAGCTGCCCGACGCCTCCTTCGACACCGTGCTGCTGAACTCGGTGGTGCAGTACTTCCCGGACGTCGACTACCTGCGGCAGGTGCTGGAGCAGTGCCTGCGGCTCGTCGCCCCGGGCGGCCGGCTGATCGTCGGCGATGTCCGCAGCCTGCCCCTGCTTACCGACTTCCACCGCTCGGTGGAACTGCGCCGGGCGGACCCGGACGACGACCTGGCGACGGTGCTCGCCCGGGCGACCGCCCGCACCTGGCAGGAGGAGGAGCTGGCGCTCGACCCGGCGCTGTTCACCACCCTCCCCGCGACCCGGCCCGGCGTCGCCGCCGTCGAGGTGCGGCTCAAGCCCGGCGGGTACGACAACGAACTCAGCCGGTTCCGCTACGACGTGGTGGTCCACGTCGCCGCCGACCCCACGCCCGACGGCCCGGCCACACCGGAACCGACAGTCGGCCCCGCGTCCGCCGATACACCGGATCCGGTCGTCGACCCCGCGTCCGACCCGCCGGATCCGGCCGTCGACCCGCTGGGCTGGGACGCCGACCTGGCCGGCCGGCTGCGGGAGCGGCTCGGGGAGGAACCGGCGGTCGCCGTGACCGGAATACCCAACGAACGCCTCCGGGAGGTCGCCGTGCTGCGGGCCGGCGACGCGGCCTGCCGGACCGTGCGGGAGCTGCGCGCCCGCATCGACCGGGAACCGGCCGGTGTCGATCCCGACGCACTGCACCGACTCGCCGACGACCTGGGCGTACGCGTCGTCGTCGGCCCGTCCACCGGCGACCCGACCCGGATGGACGCCCTGTTCCACCGCGCCGACCTGCGACCGTCATGGCCCCCGGCGCCCCCGACCCGCACCGGCGCGCTCGCGAACTGGCCCCGCCAGGCCCGCCTGATGGGCGAACTCGGCCCCCGCTGGCGGGCCCACCTGAAGGACCGGATCCCCCGCTACGCGGTGCCGTCGGTGTTCGTCCCCGTACCCGACATCCCGCTCAGCCTCAACGGCAAGGTCGCCTGGTCGGACCTGCCCGCACCGCCACCGGTGGCGGCCCGGGACCACGGCGCGCACGTCGCGCCGGCCGACGGCACCGAACGGCTCGTCGCCGACATCTGGGCAGCCGTCCTCGGCCTGGAACGGGTAAGCGCCACCGCCAACTACTTCGAACTGGGCGGGGACTCCATCCGCGGGATCCGGGTGATGGCCCGAGCCAACCAGGCCGGCCTGCCGCTGGTGCCGCGGGACCTGTTCGCGTACCCGACAGTGGCGGAACTCGCCGCGGTCGCCGACACCCGCCTCGCCGAGGGCGGTGCCGTCGACGCGCCCACCGCCGACCCGGCCCAGCCGGACCACTGGCACCTGTCGGAACGCGACCGGGCCCGCCGGGAGCAGTTGCTGGCCGACCCCGACGTGACGGAGGTCTTCCCGCTGGCCCCGTACCAGGCCCACATGCTGCGCCGGCTGGTCGCCGACCGGCGGCCCGGCGAATACCTGGTGCAGCGCGTCGACACCCTGCGCGGCCCGATCGACGTGGACCTGCTGCGCCGCTGCTGGGCGGGGCTCGCCGGCCGGTACGCCCTGCTCCGGACCATGTTCGTCTGGACCGGCCTGGACGAACCCCTCCAGGTGGTACGACGCGACGTCGAGCTGCCCTCCCGGTACGCGGACTGGACCGGGCTCACCGCCACCGAACAGGACACCGAGTTGGCCCGCTTCCTGCGCGAGGACCAGGCGGTGGGCTGCGCCCCCGAGGACCCGGCCGGCATCCGGCTCTTCCTGGCCAAGGTGGACGAGGACGCCTACCGCACCGTGTTCAGCTTCAGCTACCTGCGGATGGAGGGCTGGAGCCTCAGCGTCTTCCTCAGCGACGTCATCGGGGAGTACCACCGGCTGCTCGCCGGCCAGACCCCGCTGGCCGGCGAGGACGTGCCGTTCAGCCGTTACGTCGGCTGGCTGCGCCGCCGTGGCGTGCCCGCCGACACGCCCGGGTTCTGGCGGCAGATGTTCGCCGACGGATGGTCACCGACCCCGCTGGCCACGTCCACCCCTGGCAACCGGCCCGGCACCCAGCGCGGCTACGCCCGGCAGCACCTGCAGGTGGACGCCCGGGTCACCGAGGCGCTGCGGGACACCGCGCAGCGGCTGCGAATGCCCCCGAACACCCTGGTCCAGGCCGCCTGGGCGGTGCTGCTCGCCCGGTACGCCGGACGGGGCGAGGCCACCCTGGGCGTCTTCTTCAACGGCCGCCCGGCGGACCTGCCCGGCATCGAGGACCTGACCGGCCCGACGATGAACGTGCTGCCGATGCGGGTGCGGCTGCCCGAACCCGACCGACCCGTCGCGGAACTGCTCAGACACGTCATGACCCTCGGCGCCGACGCCGCTCACCACCAGTACGTCGCACCCGAACGGGTGGCGGAATGGGCCGGCTGGCCGGCGGACCGGCCGATGTTCGACGCGTACCTGGTCTTCCAGAACCTCGACCCGACCCTGTTCGGCTCCACCGAGCGGATTCCGACGTTCTTCAGCCGGCTGGCCGAGCCGTTCCGCCTCGACGTGATGCCCGGGGTGGAACTGGGACTGATCCTGTCCTACCACCGTGACCTGTTGACCGACGACGCCGCCGGCCGGGTGCTCGACGACCTCGTCGCGACGCTCGCGGCGATCACAGCCGACCCGCACCGGCCGATCGCCGAAACGCTCCGCCCGCCCGCCCGACCCGCCGCCGCGAAGGTACTGCTCGTGGAGGGTGAACTGGGCGGTCACCAGATCAAGGACACACCGTTCCCCGTCCCGGCGGCGGAGGAACCACGGTGACGGAGGTGACCATGTCCTGGATGGTGCCGATCGGCGCCGCCGACCCGGACGCGCTGCGCCGCCGGGCCGCCGAGGCCGCCGACCACCTGGCCGCCGGGTCCGAGCCGACCACCCGGGCCGCCCCGGCGGGCGCGACGCACCGGCTGGTCGTCACCGGCGCCGACCGCACGGCGTTGCTGGCCGCGCTCCGCTCGGCCGCCGCCGGAGAACCCACCGAGGGGGTACGCACGGCCACCGGCAGCACTGCCCCACGGCTGGCCCTGGTCTTCTCCGGCGAGGGAACGCAGTGGCCCGGCATGGGCGACGACCTCTCCGGATGCGCCCCGTACGCGGCCGCCCTGGACCGGTGCGACGCGGCCATCCAGGCGTTGGGCGGCTGGTCCGTCACGGAGGAGATCAGGCGGCCGGCGACGTCGAGCCGGCTCGCCGAGACCGCCGTCGCCCAGCCGGCCATCGTCGCGGTGGAGATCGGCCTGCTCGCCCTGCTGGACAGCATCGGGGTGCGACCCGACGTGGTGATCGGGCACAGCCTCGGCGAGATCACCGCCGGCTACGCCGCCGGGGCACTCGACGTCGACGACGCCATGGCGGTCGCGTACCACCAGGGCCGGATGTTGCAGCGGGCCACCGGCGGCGGCGGGATGCTCGCCGTCGGCCTCCCCGCGGAGCGGGCCACCCGGCTGCTCGCCGACCTGCCCGCCGGGCTGTCTCTGGCGGCCGTCAACGGCCCGGCCAGCGTGGTGCTGTCGGGGGAACGGTCGGCCCTGGACGCCGCCGTGGCACGGCTGGCCGCGGACCGGGTGTTCCACCGCGACCTCGGCATCAACTACGCCTTCCACAGCCCCCAGATGGAGCCCTTCACCGGGGAACTGGTGGCGGACCTGCGGCCGTTGCTGCGCAACCGGCCCACCACCACCGACATGGTCTCCACCGTCCACGGTGATCTGGTCGGCGGCGACCGGCTGGACGCGGAGCACTGGGGGATGCTGTCCCGTCGCCCGGTGCGCTTCCTCGACGCGGTGGCCCGCGCCGACGCCGCCGTGCACCTGGAGGTGAGCCCCACCCCGGTGCTGCGCACCGCGCTGCTGCAGTGCCTGGGCGGACGACCCGGCACCACCGTGCTGGGCTCGTTGCGCCCCGACCGGGCCGCCGCCGAGGCGATCCACGCCCTGGCCGCGGACCTCTACCTCGCCGGCCTGCCGGTCACCTGGGACGCGTTGCCGGCCATCCACCGCGGCACCGGCGCCCCGGCCGACGAGCCGGAGCAGGTGTCCGTCGGAGCACCGGTCGTGCGACGGTTGCGCGCCGGCAGCCCGGCCGGACTCACCCACCGGGTACGCGACCACGTTGTGGACCGGGCGGCGGAGGTGCTGGGTCGCGACCGCGCCACGATCCCCGCCGACGCCGGCCTGTTCGCCCTCGGCTTCGACTCGCTGACCGCCGTCCGCCTCGCCGAGCGGCTCGCCGCGGACCTGCGCCCACACGTCTCGGTGGGGCCCACCGTGGCGTTCGACCACCCGACGATCGCCGACCTCGCCGCCCACCTCGCGGCCGGGCTCGGCGGTGACCCGGACCGGCCGCCGGCCGGGCCGGCGACCACCCCGGCCGGGCCCGCCCGCCCGCCCGCCTCCGACGAGCCGATCGCCGTGGTCGGCCTGGCCTGCCGGGTGCCTGGCGCCGACGGCCCCGACGAGTTCTGGCGACTGCTGCGCGACGGCGTCGACGCCACCGGGCCGGTGCCTCGCGGCCGGTGGGACGTCGACGCCCTGCACAGCGACGACCCCCTCGAACCCGGCACCATCTACGCCCGCCGCGGTGGCTTTCTGCCCACCGTGGACACCTTCGACGCCGAGTTCTTCGGCATCTCCGCCGTGGAGGCGGAGAGCATGGACCCCCAGCAGCGGCTCCTGCTGGAGGTGGCCTGGGAGGCGCTGGAGCACGCCGGGATACCGGCGGACCGGCTGCGCGGCACCCGCAGCGGCGTATTCGCCGGTCTGTCCATCGACGACTACAAGGGCCTGCAGATCGCCGACCCGAGCCGGATCGACGGCTACACCGGCACCGGCAACCTCTTCTGCGTGGCCGCCGGCCGCCTGTCGTACGTGCTCGGGCTGCGCGGCCCGTCGATGGCGGTCGACACCGGTTGCTCCTCCTCGCTGGTCACCGTCCACCTGGCCGCCCAGGCACTGCGGGCCGGCGAGTGCGACCTGGCGCTGGCCGGTGGCGCCCACCTGATGCTCGCCCCCGACATCACCCTCTTCCTCTGCCGCGCCGGCGCGCTCGCCCCCGACGGGCGGTGCAAGACCTTCGACGCGGCGGCGGACGGCTACTCCCGGGGCGAGGGCGCCGGGATGGTGGTGCTCAAGCGGCTCTCCGACGCGATCGCCGACGGCGACGACATCCACGGCGTGCTCGCCGGATCGGCGGTCAACCACGACGGCGCCAGCAGCGGCCTGACCGTGCCGAACGGCACCGCGCAGCAGGACCTGCTCACCGACGCGCTGCGCACCGCCGGTCTCGCCCCGGCCGACGTCGACTACCTGGAGGCGCACGGCACCGGAACCCCGCTCGGCGACCCGATCGAGCTGCGCGCCGCCGCCGACGTGCTGGGCCGGCACCGGCGCGCCCCACTGGTGGTCGGCTCGGTCAAGACGAACATCGGCCACCTGGAGGCCGCCGCCGGAGTGGTCGGCCTGATCAAGACGGTGCTGGCGCTGCGCCACCGGTGGATCCCGGCGCACCTGAACTTCCACACGCCCAACCCGCGCCTGCCCTGGGACGAGCTGCCCCTGTCGGTGGCCACCGACGGACGGCCCTGGCCGCCGGCGCCGGACGGCCGGCCCCGGGTCGCCGGCGTCAGCTCGTTCGGCATCGGCGGCACCAACGCGCACGTGCTGCTCGCCGAGCACCGGCCCGCGCCCACCCCGGCCGGCCCCACTCCCGCCGCGCCCACCCCGGCCGGCTCCACCGACCTGCTGCTGCCGCTCTCCGCCGGGTCACCCGCCGCGTTGCGGGCCCTCGCCGGGCGCTACGCCGCCCACCTCGACCGGCACCCGGAACTGTCCACGTCGTCCGTCTGCGCCGCCGCGGCCCGGTTCCGCGCCCCGCTGCGGCACCGGGTGGCGGTCACCGCCACCGACCCGCGGGACCTGCGGCGGCGCCTCGACCGGTACGCCCGGAGCCAGGCCGACGACCTTCTCGAGGGCGAGGTACGTGAC
This sequence comes from Plantactinospora sp. GCM10030261, assembly GCF_042666615.1. NCBI lineage: Bacteria > Bacillati > Actinomycetota > Actinomycetes > Micromonosporales > Micromonosporaceae > Plantactinospora > Plantactinospora sp. GCM10030261. Next base: position 68,513 of record NZ_JBHTDD010000017.1, on the reverse strand, counting down.
GCGCCGCGGATCGCCTTCGTCTTCCCCGGCCAGGGCTGCCAGTACCCGGGCATGGGCCGGGACCTGTACGACAGCGAACCGGTGTTCCGCGCCGCCCTGCACGAGTGCGCCGACATCCTCGGCGAGCACCTGGGCGACAACCTGATCCGGGTGCTCCACGACGGCGGTGACCTGCTGCACCGCACCGGCTGGACCCAGCCGGCCGTGGTCGCCGTCGAGTACGCCCTCGCCCGGCTCTGGGGCTCCTGGGGTCTGGAACCGGCCGTCGTCCTCGGCCACAGTGTCGGCGAGTACACGGCAGCCTGCGTGGCCGGTGTGCTCCCGCTCGAACAGGCCCTGCGGCTGGTGGCGGTCCGCGCCCGCCTGATGGACGCCCTGCCCACCGGCGGCCGGATGCTCGCCGTCGCCGCCGACGGGCCAGTCACGGAGGCCCTGCTGGCCGGGCACCCCGACGTCTCCGTGGCAGCCCACAACGGTCCCGCCGAGACCGTCGTCTCCGGGCCCGCCGGCGCGGTCGAGAGCGTCGCGCGAGCCCTGGCCGACGCCGGCGTCCAGCACCGCGACCTGCGAGTGTCGCACGCCTTCCACTCGGCGCTGACGGACCCGGTCCGCACCGAACTCACCGCCGAGGCGGTCCACCTGCGGCCCGCCGCACCACGCCTGGACCTGATCTCCACCGTCACTGGACGGCTGCTCGACCGGCCGATGGACGCCGACTACTGGTGGCGCAACGCCCGCGAGCCGGTCCGCTTCGCCGAGGCCGTACGACGCCTCGACGAGCTGGACTGTGGACTGGTGCTGGAGCTGGGCCCCGACCCGGTCCTCGGCACACTCGCCCGGCGCGGGGCGCTGACGGCACCCGGCGTCCGGTGGGTGCCGACGATGCGCCGGAACCGCCGCGACCGCACCGTCGCCCGGGACGCGCTCGGCGCCGCCTTCTGCGGGGGCGCGCCGGTGGCCTGGGACCGCGTCTACCCGGACACCCGGGCGGTGCCGCTGCCGACGTACCCGTTCCAGCGACGCCGCTTCTGGCGCGACACCCGCGGCACGGCCACCCGGACCGTCGACCCGGGCCCACTCGGGCAGCGGCTGCGGTCGCCAGCCCTGACCGGCAGCGTCTTCGAGCAGACCATCGGCCCCGAACTGCCAGAGCGGCTGACCGATCACGGCCTGTTCGGCGCGACCGTCGTCTCGGCCGCCAACCACCTCGCCGCGATCCTCGCCGCGACCGCCGCCGACGGCGAACCAACCGCCGAGATCAGCGACGTGACCTTCCCCGAACCGCTCACCCTGACCACCGGTGAGCAGGTCAGGGTGCAGGTGCTGCTCGGCGCCCCGGACGGCACCGGCCGCACCGCTGAGGTGGTAAGCGCGACCGGGGCCGACCCGGCACTGTGGCGGGTGCACGCCACCGGCACCGTGCGGCCGGCCGGCCCTCCGCCGGCCGCACCGCCGGGCCCGCGCGACTCGACGGGCGTCGACGTGGTGGACCTGGAGGACCGGATGCGCGCCGCCGGCTACCGCCTGGGCCCCCGCTACCGCTGGCTGGACTCGGTCGTCCGGCACGGCGACGAGGTCGACGCCACGCTGCGCCGCCCACCCGTCGTACCGGCGTCCACCCGACCGGAACCCGGCCTGCTCGACTCCTGCCTCCGCCTGGTGTTGGCGCTCGCCCCGCAGGCGCTGGTGGCCGACGGTGGCGGGCTCGCCGTTCCGGTCGGCGTCGACCGGCTCGCCTGGCACGCCCCGAACGATGACACCAACGACGACCTCACCTGCCGGGCCCGACTCCGGTCGGCCACCCCCGACGGCGAGGAACTGGTCCTCGACGCCACCCTGCGGGCCGCCGGCCGGATCCGCCTGGTCGTCGACGGCCTGCGGCTGCGCCGGGTGCGCCGCACCGCGCTGCTGCGCGAGGCAAACGCCGGTGACCGGCTGCGCCACCGCGTCGACTGGCGTCCCGCCGAACCCACCGCGGAACCCGCCGCGGACACCAGCGGCGACTGGCTGCTCCTGGCCGACGGCGGGGGAATCGCCGACCGGGTCGCGGCAGCCGTACGCGACGGGGGCGGAACCTGCCGGACGATCGCGCCAGCCGCGGTCACTGACCATCCCGGCGGGCTGCCCGCCCTGCTGGCGGACGGACCGGAGCCGCTGCGCGGCATCGCCCTGCTGTGGCCCCTCGACGACACCCCCGCCATACCGGGTGGCTTCGCGGCGCTGTGCGGCCGGCAGGCCCATGGCGCACACACCGCCCTGCGCCTGCTGCACGCCCAGGCCGCCCGGCACCCGGAGACACGACTGGTGCTCGTCACCCGAGGCTGCCAGCAGGCCGACTCCGGGCCGGTCGACCCCACCCACGCTCCCGTGTGGGGGCTGGGCCGGGTGGCGATGACCGAGCGGCCGGACGCCGACCTCGTCCTGCTCGACCTGCCGCCCGACGGCGACGACCCGGCCGCCGACGCCGCTGCCGTGCTCACCGCGCTCACCGCGCCCGCGCCGCCACCGCAGCAGGTTGTCCGCCCGCCGGGGCTGCTGGTGCCCCGGCTGCTGCCGGCGCCGGCGGACCCACCGGCGAGCCTGCCCGTGCACCCGGACGGCGGCTACCTGGTCACCGGCGGCACCGGTGGTCTCGGCCGCCGGGTCGCGGCCTGGCTGCTGGAACGCGGGGCGGGTCGGGTGTGGCTGCTGTCCCGGGGCGCCACCACCGAGGACGCCGAACCGATCGCTGGCGCGGGCGACCGGGTCCGGACCCTGACCTGCGATGTCACCGACCCGGCCGGGCTGGACCTGGCGGTGGCCACCGCGCGACGCGCCGGTCCACCCCTGCGCGGCGTGGTGCACGCCGCCGGCGGCCTCGACGACGCCCCGCTCGGGGCGCAGACCCCCGACCGGCTCGACACCCCGCTGCGCCCGAAGCTGGCCGCCGCGCAGCTGCACCTCGCCACCCTGCACGACCAGCTCGACTTCTTCGTGCTGTTCTCCTCGCTGGCCGGGGTGGTCGGCACCGCCGGTCAGGGCGGGTACGCGGCCGGGAACGCCTTCCTGGACGCCCTCGCCGCCCACCGGCGGTCCCTGGGCCTGCCGGCGGTCAGCATCGCGTGGGGCCCCTGGGCGGGCACCGGAATGGCGGCGCGACTGGGTGAGCGGGAGCGGGAGCGGCTGAGCGCGCTCGGGCTGCACCCCCTCGATCCGGCCGACGGGTTGGATGTACTCGCCGGCTCCGCGTCCGGACCGCCGTGCCTGGTGGTCGCCGACGCCGACTGGTCCCGGTTCGCCGGGCACCTGCCCCACCGGTGGCATCCGGGCCTCTACGCCGAACTGGTCGACGCGCCCCCGCACACCCGGGCCCCCGGAGCGGCTCCCGACCGCCGCCACCGGGCACCGGAAAGCCCGCGCGAACGGATCCTCGCCGAGATCTGGGCGGAGATCTTCCGGCTCGACGAGGTCGGCGTCACCGACAACTTCTTCGACCTCGGGGGCGACTCCATCCTCAGCCTCCGGCTGGTCGGGGCGGCCCGGCGGGCCGGTCTGCGGATCGCCGAGGCCGACGTCTTCGCCCACCCGACCGTCCGGGACCTCGCCGCGGTCGCCGCCGACGACCGGACGGCCCACACCCACGACGCAGGCGGCCGGACGACCGGCGCCCTGGCCCCGGAACCCCGAAAGCCGGGCGGGCAACGGACACCGGCCGGCGACGGTGACCACGCGCCGCCCGACCTGACCTCCTTCGCCGACGCGGCGCTGGACGCGAGCGACCTGACCGCGCTGGCGGCGCAACTGGCCGGGGCGAGTTCCGGACGGCCAGGCGTCCGTCGCACCACCACCGGCACGCCGAGGAAGGACAAGCCGTGACATCCCCCCGCCCCGCCGGCGCCCGCACCGGTCCGATCCCACCAGAGAGGACGAACATGACTGGCAACGCATCCGCACGGGGCACCCGGGTGGTGGTCCGGTGACCGTTCCCGGAGTCGACACGATCTACCGGCTGTCGTACATGCAGGAGGGGCTGCTGTCGCACAGCCTCGCCGACCCCCGGGCCGCCTTCTACGTCGACCAGGTCGAGTACCGGCTGCACGGGCCCGTCGACCCGGACCTGCTGCTCGCGGCGTGGCAGGCGCTGACGCGGCGGCACGCGGTGCTGCGCACGTCGTTCCACTGGGAGGACATCAAACAGCCCGTCCAGGTGGTCCGGGAACACGTCGAGGTGCCCATGGAGACCCTGGACTGGCGGGAGGTGCCCGCCGCGGAGCTGCCGGCCCGCTTGGAGGAGCGGCTGCGCGCCGACCGGCTCCAGGGCTTCGACGTCCAGCAGCCGCCGCTGATCCGGCTGACCCTCATCCGCACCGGCGCCGAGGACTACACCTTCGTCCTGCGCTACCACCACCTGCTGCTGGACGCGTGGTCGGCGCTGATGGTGCTCGACGAGGCGTTCGCCAACTACGACACCTTGGCCACCGGGCGGGAGCTGGAGACCAGGCCCGCGACCTCCTTCCAGGAGTACGTCGGCTGGGTGCGGGCCCAGAACCTCGACGCGGCCCGGCAGGCGTGGCGGGAAGCGCTGCACGGCGTCACCGACTCCACCGTCCCGGCGTGGATCCGTCCCGCCGAGGGGCACCCGCCGGAACCGTCCGGCCGGGACAACCCGGAACAGGTACTGCATGTCCCGGCGCAGACCGTCGCCGCCCTGCGCGAGCTGGGCCGGCACCGGAAGGTCACCCTCGGCTCGCTGCTGCAGACGTGCTGGGCGCTTGTCCTGCGGGCGCACAGCGGACGCGACGACGTGGTGTTCGGGGGCACCCTGTCCAGCCGCCCGTCCGAGGTCCCGGGCGTGGAGCAGACCGCCGGCCTGTTCATCAACACGCTGCCGGTGCGGGTCCGCTTCGACCCGAGCCGTTCGGTCCTCGCCACCGCCGTCGCCCTGCAACACGAGCAGGCGGCGTTGCGCCGCTACGACTTCAGCCCGCTGGAGCAGGTGCAGCGGTGGAGCGAGGTCCCGCCCGGCCTGCCCCTGTTCGAGACCATCATGACCGTGCTCAACCTGCCCGGGGTGGGCGTCCTGCACCGGCGCAGCGGCGCGGTCGAGATCCGGGACGGGCAGTACCGCTACCGGACCAACTACCCGCTGTCCGTGCTGGTGATCCCCGAGGGTGACCGGCTCGCCGTCCGGGTCGGCTACGATCGCCACCGCGTCGGTCACGACGCCGTCGCCCGGCTGCTCGGACACCTCGCGACGGTGCTCGACACCGCCGCCACCCGCCCGGACACGGCGGTCCGGGACGTGGACGTGCTACCTGACGCCGAACGCGCCCTGGTGACCGGCTGGAGCGGCACGGCCGCGCCGTACCCGGACACGGCGACCCTGCACGGGCTCGTCGAGGAGCAGGCCGACCTGGGCGGTGACCGCGTCGCCCTGCGCGCCGGCGGCGAGTCGGTCAGCTACCGGGAGCTGGACCGTCGGGCCAACCGGCTCGCCCGGCACCTGCACGCGCTGGGCGTGGGGCGCGGCACACCGGTCGGGCTCTGCCTGGGGCGCACCCCGGAACTGGTCGTGTCGATGCTGGCCGTCCTCAAGGCGGGCGGCTACTTCGTCGCGCTGGATCCCGACCACCCGCCGGCCCGGCTGGCCGACATCCTCGCCGACGCGGGCGTCACGGTGGTGGTCAGCGATCGCGGCCACCGGGCCGGCCTGCCCCGCACCGGGATCGAAACCGTCCTGCTGGACGCGCACCGGGACCGGTACGCCGACCTGGCCGACGACCGGCCGGCCGCCACCGTGGGCCCCGACGACCTCGCCTACTCCATCTACACCTCGGGGTCGACCGGGCAGCCGAAGGGCGTGCTCGTGCCGCATCGAGGGATGTGCAACGTCATCGCCGCCCAGCGCGCGCTGTTCGGACTGGGTCCGGACGACCGGGTGCTGCAGTGGGCGTCGCCGACGTTCGACGCGTCGGTGTTCGACGTGGCGATGGCATTCGGCGCGGGAGCCGCCCTGCACCTCGCACCGGCCGAACGGGTGGCGCCGGGTCCCGACCTGCGGGACCTGCTCGCCACCGAGCGGATCACCGCGCTGACCATCACCCCGTCGGCCCTGGCGGCCGTGCCGGCCGCGGCCCTGCCCGAGCTGCGCCTGCTCGTCCTCGCCGGTGAGGCGTTGCCGGCGTCGCTGGTACGGCAGTGGTGGACCCCGGGGCGACGGATCTTCAACGCGTACGGTCCGACCGAGGCGACGATCTGGGTCTCGGCGCACGAGTGCGGACCCGAGGAGGAAGCACCGCCCATCGGACGGCCCATCCCGAACGTCACGGTCCGGGTGCTCGACGCCGCCGGTCGACCGGTCGGCGTCGGTGTCCCCGGCGAGCTGCACGTCGGCGGCGTCGGACTGGCCCGAGGGTACGCCGGGCGTCCCGACCTGACCACGCAGCGGTTCGTGCCGGACCCGTCCGGTCCGCCCGCCGCCCGTCTCTACCGCACCGGCGACCTGGTGCGCTGGACCGAGGACGGCGCGCTGCGCTTCCTCGGGCGCACCGACCAGCAGGTCAAGGTGCGCGGCCTGCGCATCGAGACCGGCGAGGTGGAGGCGGTGCTGCGCCGGCACGACGAGGTGGCGGACTGCGCGGTGGTGGCCCGCGCCTCGGACGGATCGACCGGCACGCCGGACACCCTGGTGGCGTACGTGGTGCCGTCCGGCGCGGGGACCATCGACGCGGAGAAGCTGCTCGCGCACTGCGCGCAGGTCCTACCGGAGTACATGCTGCCCGGTGCGGTCGTGCCGCTCGACCGGCTGCCGCTGACCAGCAGCGGGAAGCTCGACACGCGCGCGTTGCCGTCGCCGCGTGAGCTGGCCGGCGACGGGGTGGCCGAGGCGGGCGACATGACGGTCACCGAGCAGGCGGTGGCGACGCTCTGGCGTCAGGTGCTGCAGGTGGACGGCCTCGGTCCGGACGGGGACTTCTTCGCCCTCGGCGGCACCTCGATCAAGGCGACCCAGGTGGTGTCGCGGGCTCGCCGTGCGTGGCAGGTGGAGCTGCCGATCCGCAGCGTCTTCGAGAACCGCACGGTGGCGGCGTTCGCCGTTGTCGTGGAACAGGCATTGGCCGCGCAGATGGATGACGACGATCAGGAGGTGCGGGATGGCGACGACCAAGGCATGGGTGCTGCACGCCACTGAGCCGGGCAGCGAACTCACCCGCGGGCAGTTGACGCTGGAGCAGATCCCGGTGCGCCGGCCAGGGGAGGGCGAGGTCCTCGTCGAGCCGCTGGTGGGCTGCTGGGAGGCCAACATGGAGCACGCGATCTCCCGACACCCGGTGGACGTGGCCCGGCAGCGGGGCGACGACCGGATCGTGCTCGGCACCTGCGGAGTGGTCCGGGTGCTCGCGACCGGACCGGGGGTGCGGGGCCTGCGCGAGGGACAGCAGTGCCTGTGGATCCCGTTCGGAGTGATCGATCGAAACGGCTACGCCGAGCGCATCTGCGCGTACGACGCCCCCGGCTCGCCCGGGCTGCTGTGCGGCCGTTTCGTCACCGAGGCGCGGCTGCTGGTGCCGCTGCCCGAACAGAGCCGGCACTCGATCGAACGCTGGGCACCGTTCGCCCGCTACTTCACCGCCTGGGACAACTGGCGGGTGGCCCGGCGCTGCTGGGAGGCGCAGGTCGACGACCACTGGGACGAGCCCCCGCTGGTGCTCGGCTGGGGCGGCGGTGTGGTGTGGGCACAGCTGGAACTGGCTCGGCGGGACGGCTTCCGGACCGCCATGGTCTCCGGCCGCGACAGCCGACTGGCCGCGATCGCCGCGTCCGGCGCTATCCCGATCGATCGGCGCGAGTTCCTCGACCTGGACTACGACGTGGCGAAAGCCTCCGGCGGTCCGGACGCGATGGACCGGCACCGCGATTCCAAGCGACGCTTCGTCGAGCGGGTGATGGCGATCAGCGGTGGTCAGGGGGTCTCGATCTTCCTGGACAACATGGGCGGTGGGCTGCACCGGGTGACACTGCGATCACTTGCGCGGGAGAGCGTGCTCGCCACCGTCGGCTGGAAGCACGGCATGCGGCTGTCGAACCTGCGGGCGGTGGAGTGCATCGGCCGGCACATCCACGTGCACACCCATGCCTGGCGGTTCCAGGACTGTGCCCGGATCCGGGACGTGCAGGAGAGCACCGGCTGGCTGCCCGAGATCAACGAGCCGGTGGCCTCCTTCGACGCCATCCCGCAACTGGCCGAGGCGTACTCCCGGGACGCCTTCGACAGCTACTTCCCGCTCTACGAGGTGACGCCCGCCTGAGCCCGGGGACCGGCCTGGGCCAGCGCCCCCTGGCCCGGCCGGCGCCCCCTGGCCTGGGCCAGGGGGCGCCGGCCTGGATCAGGGGCGCCGGACGATCATCCGGTAGGTCACGACGAGACCGACCAGGCACCATGCGGCCAGCACGAGGTACGGGGTGGGGCTGACGCCGCCGACGAGTGACTCGCGCACGCTCTGCGCCATGTACTGGAACGGGAGCACGACGTGCACGGCCTGCAACCAGCCGGGTAGCCGGTCGACGGGGAAGTTGACGGGGGAGAACATCAGGGTGACGAAGACGACGAGCTGGGTCACCAACCCGACCGCCGCTGGTGGGAGGGCATGGGCCAGCCCGTAGCCCAGCGTGGTGGCGGTCAGGGCGACGAGCAGGGCGGCGGGGATCACCAGCGGACTGACATCCAGTCGCAGATCGAAGCGGAACGCGGCGACGATCAGCGACAGCACGAGTCCGGGCAACGCGCCCAGGATCCACACGCTGACCCCGGCGGCGAACGAGGCCAGCGGTGGAACAGGCAGGGTCTGGTCGAACTCGAAGCTGCCCTGCAACTTGCTCTGCGCCACCATGTTCGGCGCCATCACCAGCCCGACGGTGATCAGCCCGATGGTGGGGCCACCGGTGGCCAGGAACGCCGCGCTTGTCGCGTCCACGTCGGGCAGCAGGTAGGCGAAGCCGACGATGATGCCGACGGAGAGCCCGGCGGAGACGATCGCGAAGAGCGGAAGCAGAGAACGCAGCCGTAGCGCGTTCCAGCGCAGCAGCAGGGCGTAGCTACGGAGCCACGACATCATTGGCCTCCTCGTCGGTCGCCGGCTGGTGTTCGTCGAGGGCGAGGTAGATGTCCTCGACCCGCATCGGGTAGAGGGAGAAGTCGTCGATGGCGCCGGCGGCCTGCAGACGCGTCGCCCACTCGGTCGCGGCCACCGCGTCGGTGGGGTCCAGGGCGTACACCAGTCGCTGGCGTTCGCGGCGTGGCGGCTGCGCGGCGAACGGCGGCGCCACCGGCTCCGGCCTGCCGGTCGACAGGTTGACGTCGAGCCGCAGCGCGGGACCGGCGTCGGCGCGCAGGTCGGCGACCGTGCCCTCGGCGACCACCCGGCCCTGTGCCAGGACCGAGAGCCGGTCGAGGATCCGCTCGACCTCGGTGAGGTTGTGGGTGACCAGGAGGACGGCCGGCCCGTCGTCGGCCAGCGAGCGGACGTGCTGCCACAGCAGCCGCCGGCGCACCGGATCGACATCGTTGCTGGGCTCGTCGAGCACGATCACCCGGCCGGGCCGCACGGCGGCGAGGCAGTACGCGGTGAGGCGCCGGACCCCGCCGGAGAGGCGCTCGCCGGGGGTGTCCGCCCACTCGCTGATGTCAAGGGCGTCGATCAGCCGCTGGGTGGCGGCGACCGCCTCGGCCCGACTCGCGCCCCGGATCCGAGCCACCAGGGTGATCGCCTGGCGGGGCGTGACACCCAGCAGCGGCACCTGGGCCTGCGGCTGCACCGAGCAGACCCGGTGGGCGAAGCCAGGGTCGGCGACCGGGTCGCCGGTGTCGATCCGGATCGTGCCGCTGGTCGGGCGGACCAGCCCGGCGACCTGGTTGACAAGCGTGGTCTTGCCGGCGCCGTTGTGACCGAGGAGGCCATGCACCTGTCCGGCGCCGACCTGGAAGCTGATGTCGTCGTTCGCCCGTACTCCTCCGCGATACTCCTTGCAGACATGATCCACCCGCAGCACCATGACATCTCCGATACTGATCGGTATCCAGATACCGGCTAGTATGGGGAATATGGAGATTCGGGTCAAGCCGAACGACAGGAGAGTCGCTTGATGGAACGAATGGGGCGCCAGGAGCGGCAGCGGCAGAACCGCAACCGCCTGCTTGACGCCGCGCAGCGGCTACTGGCGGAGCGGGGACCGGCGGCCTCGCTGGACGACATCGCCGCCGCCGCCGGTTTGACCAAGGGCGCCGTGTACTCCAGCTTCCGCAACAAGGAAGACATCATCCTCGCCCTGCTGGACCGGCAACTCGACATCATCAGCACCGACCTGACCAAGGTCGCCACCGGCGAGACCGACATGGTGCAGGCGTTCGCCGCCCTCAGCTCGGCCAACTCGACAGGCGACCGGGCCGGGGAGAACGCCGACTTTGCGCTGCTCATGATGGAGTTCTGGATCGCGGCCATGCGCAACCCCCGGGTGCGGCCCCGCTACATCGAGGCGCTACGTCGCACCCGCGCCGGCATCGCCGCCCACCTGGCCGCCCGAACCGACGGACCGGATCCCGCGCTGGTGGCGCGAACGGCGACCCTGCTCCTCGGGCTCGACATCGGGCTGAGCGTCCAACGCCTGGTCGACCCCGAGTCGGTGCCCGAAACCTGGTACGCCGAGGCGTTCGAGCTGCTCGTCCGGCCGCTGCCCGAGGACCCACCACGGCCGAACGGCGCCGCCACCGACGACTGAGCATCGTTGGCGCCCGAATCGAGTGAAGGCGGTCGTTGCCCGGTCCGTGACGGCTGGCATAGGGTTGTCCGTAACGAGTGATCTCAGTGGTTCGTAGCGGGGGGACGTGGGATGAGTTTCGAAGCGGAGCAGTACGTCGTGGTCCGTAACGCCGAGGAGCAGTACTCGATCTGGCCCGCGGACCGGCCGGTCCCGCAGGGCTGGCAGGACATGGAGGTCCGTGGCTCCCGTGAGGAGTGCCTGACCCACATCGAGAACGTCTGGACGGACATGCGCCCGGCCAGCCTGCGGGCCGCCTGAGGAACGGCCCGACCGTCCGGTGGCGGTCGATTATGGGCCACAGCGCCTGGCCGGATCAGGCTTCAGCAGGGCTGCATAAAGGCTTGGCTGCGGGTCGGTCCAGGTCGGGCATTCCAAGGTGCTCGAATTCGACGAAGGGACGATTCAGGTCGTCGTCCGGGACGAGGATGAGTTCCAGATCGGGTAGCTGGGGTGGGGGCGTTCTACATTGGCCGGCATGGTAGATCGTGCCGATGCCGACCAGGCGGGCGACTGCCTGGCACATAGGGCAGGGCCGGCATGAGGCGATGAGAACGGCTCCGGTGAGGTCCCGCCGTCCGGTTCGGGCGCATGCGGCGCGGATGGCGGTGACCTCGGCGTGTGCGGTGGGGTCGTTGTCCTGTAGGACGGTGTTGACACCGTCGCCCAGCACGGTGCCGTCAGCGACGACCAGTGCCGCGTAGGGGCGTTGTCCCTGGCGGGCGTTGTCGGTCGCGGTTGTCACTGCCAGACGGATGAGCTGGCGTGGGTTCAGGTCCATGCCACCGGATCCGGCGCTGGTTGGTCGGCTCGGGGGAAGGATCCGCCGAACGCTGGCCACACGGCCCGCATGAGGTCGAAGGTCAACGCTGTGGTGGGCAGCGCGAGTGCGAGGTCGTCGGCTTCGCGTAGTGCGGCGCGCATGTCCTTGAGCAGGATGTCGAGCCCGTTGCCGTTGGACTCCCACCATTCCCGAACGTGTGGCCAGTTCCGGGCAACCCAGCTGTCGGCAACCGAGTGCCGGAAGATCTGTTCCAGGTCCGCGTGGTCGATACCGTATGCCGCGCCGAGTCGGAACGCCTCGAACAGGCCCATCATGTTGACGCCGTAGATGAGCTGGACGGCCAGTTTGGCCGCCTGCGCCACGTCGGGTCGGTCGGAGACCACGAAGGTGCGGGAGCCGGCGGCCGCGAACAGGGGTTCGCAGTCGCGGACGGTCTGCGGGGGACCCGACACCATGAAGGTCAGGGTGCCCGCCTTCGCTCCCCAGGGTCCGCCGCTGAGCGCGGCGCTGATCGGTCGCAGTCCGGCGGCCGTGAGGTGGTCGGTCACCGTTCGTGCGGTGGCCGGCGCGATGGTGCTGGCCAGGATCACCGGTAGTCCGGGGCGGCCGGCCGCGGCCAGGTCGGTGGTGACGGATTCGACCTGTTCGCTGGTACGGACCACCACGAGGATGGCGGTACGGGCTTGGGTGGCGACGGTGCTGACGTCTGTCGCGGCCGTGACGCCGTGCTGCTGTGCCGTGGTGACGGAGTCGGTCGACGGGTCGAATCCGATGACCGGGTAGCCGGCCCGGACGAGGTTGGCGGCGATGCCGATTCCCATCGCGCCGAGTCCGACCACACCTACCGTGCTGTCGTCTGGGTTCATCCCTTCACCGCCCCGCCCACGCTGTCGACGAAGCGGCGCTGCGCGATGAGGAAGAAGATCACGGGTGGGATGGTGAAGATGACGGTGGCGGCCATGATGACGTGCCACGGGGTTTCGTACACGCCGAAGAAGGAGGCGATGCCGACGCCGCCGACCCAGTTGTCGTTCCGGGAGACGATGATTCGGGCGAACAGGAACTCCTGCCAGGCCCAGGTGAAGGAGAAGGCGGCGGCGGCGGCGACGCCTGGTAGCGCCACCGGGATGGTGATCCGCCGCAGGACGTTGACTCGGCCGCAGCCGTCGACCATGGCGGCTTCCTCCAGTTCGGGTGGCACGGTGCGGACGCTGGCGGACAGCATCCAGGTGACGACCGGCAGCGTGAAGACGATGTTGCCGAGGACGACAGCGGTCAGTGTGTCGAAGAGCCCGAAGGCGGTGACGAGGGAGAACAGCGGGACCATCAGGACGACCGGTGGCACCATCTGGCTCGCCAGGATGAGCAGGGTGGTGGCGGTGACGGCACGGGTGCGGAAGCGGGCGATCGCGTACGCGGCGCCGGAGCCCAGTACGAGCGAGATGAGGGTGCTGGTGACGGCGACGATCGCGGAGTTGCGGAGCCAGACCAGGATTTCGCCGTCTCGGGTGGCGGCGCGGAAGCCGTCGAGGTTGAACGAGCCGGGGTCGACTGTCGGCGGGGAGGCGAACCTCAGTGCCTCTGGTTGCAGTGCCTGGATCAGCATCCACAGGAACGGGAACACGGCGGCGAGCGCCAGTACCCAGGTGAGTGTGGTGAGTGCCGTCGAGCCCAGCCGTCGTACGGTGTCGCGGCGTACGCTAGTCGTCGCCATCGTTGGCTGCCCTTCGGTATCCGACGGTCAGGATGAGCGCGATCGCGAGCGTGACCATTCCGGTCGCGGTGGCGCTGTGCAGGTCGAACTGGTTGAACCCCTTGAGGTAGGTCAACAGCACGAGTGTTTCCGTCGCTCCGCCCGGGCCGCCGCCGGTGGTGAGGAAGATGACCATGAAGGCTCGGCCGAAGATCCAGAGGGTGAGCAATAGGGTGACCGCCCGGGTGGTGAACCGTAGTCCGGGGAGGGTCACATGGAGGAATCGCCGCCATACGTTCGCTCCGTCGATCGCCGCCGATTCGTACAGCTCTTTCGGGATGGCCTGCATGCCGGCGAGCAGCATGATGGCGGCGAGGGGTGCGGTCTTCCAGATCTCGATGACGGACACGGTGGCCAGGGCCAGGTTGGAGCTGAACGGGTTGGGCAGGGTGCCACCGCCCAGCGCGTCGATTCCGTAGGTGAGCACTCCGTACTGGGAGTCGAGCATCCACCGCCAGATCAGTGCCGTGGCGACGAACGGCATCGCCCAGGGCATGATGAACATCGACCGGAGTACGGCGACGCCGCGGACCTTGCGGTTGAGAAGGAGGGCGGTGCCCATACCGACGGCGAGGCTGCCGCCCACCACGGCGACCGTGTAGATCAGGGATACGAAGGCCGCGTGTTGGAACCGGGTGTCGGTGAGCAGATCGATGTAGTTGCCTGCGGTGAGGCTGGACTCCTCGGTGGACAGGCTCATGCCGAGGGCCTGCCACAGCGGCCAGAGGAACAGCACCGCCATGGCGAGGAATGTCGGCAGGAGGAAGGCGGCGGCGGTCCGGCGGCGACGGCGCACCGGGTCCGTGTCGCGCGGTCGCCGTGTCGGCCGTGCGGTGACGGTGGGCGGTGGTGACGCCGCGAGTCTGGTTCTCGTGTCCACCATGGCTCAGGACTCGGTGAGGATACTGGTGAGGTCGGTCTGGAGCGCGGCGGCGGCGTCTGCGGCGGGCCGGTTGGACAGCAGCATCTGCTGGTAGTTTCGGGTCACCGCGTCCTGGATCTTCGGCGCGTCGGACTCGTTGCCGACCGGCGCGAGCGACTCCGCCTGCGGCACCGCCTCGATCATGGTGCGGAACCACGGATTGGCGTCCAGGAAGCCCGCCGGGATCATGTCGGGTCGCGCCGGGACCTGCCAGGATGTCTCGATCAGCTTTTGTTGCCATTCCGTCTCGAGGACCTTCAGAATCACCTTCGCGGCGGCCTCCTTGTCGGTGGCCTTCTTCGGGATGGCCAGGAAGCCGTTGGCGGCGGTGGTGCGCGGCGATCCGAAGGGCATGGGGACCGCGTCGTAGTCGCCGAATTTCGTCGGGTTCTTCGACTTGACGATCGACATGACGAACGCGCCGCAGACGATGCTGGCCACCTTGCCCTGGGCGAACCCCTCCCGGTACTCCACCTCGGTCTGGCCGGCCGGGATGAGGCCCTCGGCGTGCAGCTTTTCGATGTACCGCAGCGCTTCGACGGTCTGCGGTGAGGTGGCGGTCGCTTTTCCGTCCTTGACGAAGTCGCCGCCGAAGCTCTTCACGATCGGGGCCAGTTCGCCGTAGGTGGGGAAGGCCGCCGCTGATGCCGACATGGTGGCGAAGCCGAACTGCTGAGCCGATTTGTCCCGTAGCGTCTTGGCCATCGTGTAGAGCTCCTCGGGCGTGGTCGGGGGCTGCAATCCGTACTTCTGCAGCAGGCCGCGGTTGACGAAGAGCACCCGGGGGTTGGACACGTAGATGACGCCGTAGATCTTCCCGTCCTTGCCCTTGGCCATCTGGTTGGGCGGGATGAAGCTGTCGAGGTCGTATCCCGCCTTCTCCAACCACGGGTCGAGCGGCTCGAGCAGTCCGGCGTCGGCCCACGCCCGCATCTGCGGGTCGAACGGGGTGACCAGGTCGGGTGGATTGCCGGCGGACAGCAGGGTGAACATTTTGTCCTGGTACTCGCCGCCGGGCACGACCTCGTCGGTGAGCCGCAGGTCGGGGTTCTCCGCGTCGAAGTCGGCCTTCAGCGCCTTCCAGAAGGGCGCGTTGTCTGGCGTGCCCCAGACCCAGTTGGGGAAGTCGACCGTGCCGTCGCCGGAGACGGAGCCGCCGGTGCTGCCGCTACCGACGGTACATCCGGATATCGCGACGAACAGTATGAGTGCCACAAGCCCCCGTGCGGCGTGGGTGATTCGCATGAGCAGGCACCGCCCGTCTCGCTGGACCGGCCTCATGCCGATCGAGTGGATGCGTTGACCGAGGATTGTGCGCTGACGCGCACCCCATGTCAAGCGAATGTTCTGCTATTGAACCGGTCAATTGCTTCGGTCCTGAGCTGCACGTCGGGCGTGTAGCGGAATGTTCTGCGGATATATTGACACGATGCTGGCGCGGTGTGACCCTGGTGGCCCGGCCCGATCTCGGCAGGAGGCTGAGCCGTGGTTCCCGTGCTGGCCGCCACCGGAGGACCACCTGTGACGACCCTGTGACGACCCCCGCCCACCCCACGCACCGGAGGTACCAGCAAATGCGCCGCTCAGAGCGCGTCCAGCAGTTTCACGACAAGGTCCGTTCCGGACATGCCCTGATCGGCGCCGGCGCGGGCACCGGGCTCTCGGCCAAGTGCGCCGAGCTGGCCGGTGTCGACTTCATCGTCATCTACAACGCCGGCCGGTTCCGCATGGCCGGCCGCGGCTCGATGGCCGGCATGATGCCGTATGGCAATGCCAACGACATCGTCGTGGAGATGGCCGCCGAAGTGCTCCCGGTCGTCGCCCACACGCCCGTCCTGGCCGGCGTGTGCGCCACCGACCCGTTCAAGAACATCCCACTGTTCCTACGGCAGCTCACCGAACTCGGGTTCGCCGGCGTGCAGAACTTCCCCTCGGTATGCCTGCTCGACGGCTCGGCCCGCGCCGACCTCGAAGCGACCGGCTACGGGTTCGACAAGGAGGTCGACATGGTCCGGATCGCCCACGGGATGGGGCTGCTCACCGCGACGTACGTCCGTACCGAGGACGAGGCCCGCGCGATGGCCGCCGTGGGCGCCGACATCGTCGTCGCCCACGTCGGACTCACCGCAGCCGGGCTCATCGGCGCCCGCGACGCCCTGTCGCTGGACATGGCCGCCGAGCGGACCGCCGCCATCCACGACGCCGCCACGAGCGTCCGTGACGACGTGCTGGTGGTGTGCCACGGCGGGCCCATCGCCACCCCGCAGGACGCGCAGGACGTGTTGCGGCTCGTGCCCGGCGCGGCCGGCTTCCTCGGCGCGTCAAGCATGGAACGGATCCCGGCCGAACGCGCGCTGATCGAGACGATGCGGCGGTTCACCGAGGTGACGATCGGTCACGGCACACACGTCGACGCCTCCCTCGGCGGTCACGGCACGCACGCCGACCCCGTTCTCGACGGCCACGCCGAGCAGACGGGGGCCGTGGCGTGAGGCTGCACCGCGAGGCGGACCTGCTGGCCGACCCCACACCTGTACCCGAACCGGAACGCTTCTTCGGCCCCGCCTATAGCGCGGCCATCCAGAGCGGGACACCGAGCAAGGTGACGACCGCGCTGATCCGGATGGCACCGCATACCCGTGGCCACTGGCACCGCCACGCCGACGGACAGGTCATCCATGTGGTGGCCGGCTCCGGCTATGTGGGCCGCCGGGACGCCGAACCCCTGGAGATCACCGCGGGCGACACCGTCTGGATCGAGCCTGGCGAGGAGCACTGGCACGGCGCGTCCGAGGCCGGCCTCGCGCAGATCGCCTTCTCCCTCGGCGCCATCACCTGGCTGGAACCGAGCAGATGAGTGACTCCGCGGCACCCACCTATGAGCGGGTCGCCGACGCGCTGGCCGGCCTCGCCGCCCGCCCACTGCCCGACGACGTGACGCACGCGGCCCGCCGCACCCTCTTCAACGTCCTCACGGTCGCGCTCGGCGCCGCCCGTACACCCCAGGTGTCCCGGCTCGCCGCCACCCTCGCCGTGCCGGACGGCGTACCGGCCGCACCCGGCATCGACGAGCGGGCCAGCGAGGCGAACGCCGCACTGCTTACCGGTTTCGCCGCCCACCTCGACGACTACGACGACACCCACCTGCGCACCGTCATCCATCCGGGAGCCGCGGGCCTCGGCGCGGCCTGGGCCGCCGGCTGGACCGCCCGTCGAAGCGGGCCGGACCTGCTGGCCGCCTACGCCATCGGCGCCGAACTCCAGCTCCGGTTGGGTAACGCGGTCAGCCCGGAGCATTACGACCGTGGCTGGCACATCACCGGCACCTGCGGAGTGCTCGGCGCGGCCGTCACGGCGGGGCTGCTCCTGGGGCTCCCTCCGGACCGGATGGCTGACGCGCTGCGGCTCGCCTCGGTGCAGATCCTCGGGCACCGGGAGGCGTTCGGCACAGAAGTCAAGCCGTTCCACGCGGGCAAGGCGGCGGCCAACGGGATGGTCGCCGCCCGCGAAGCCGCGTCGACCCGCTACGGCACTCCGGTCGACCTCGGTCCTCTGCTGGCCGCGTTCGCCCCGGACCGGTCCGACCCGGACGAACTGCTCGACGGCCTCGGCCGGCGGTGGGAACTGCTCGCCAACACGTTCAAGCCGTACCCCTGCGGCATCGTGGCCCATCCCGGCATCGACGCGGCTATCCAGGCACACCGCGTCGGGATCACCCCGACACGCGTCGTCGCTGTCGACTACCACTGCCACCCGCTGGTGCCCGAGCTGATGGGACGCACCGCGCCGCGGACCGGCCTGGAGACCCGCTTCTCCGCGGTGCACGGCGTCGCCGCCGGCCTGGCCACCGGCGCGGGCGGGTTGGCGCAGTTCGACGACGCGGCGGCCGTGGACCCCGTCCTGGCCGCGATGCGTGACCGCGTCACGCTGCGACCGTCCGACACGATCGCCCGGGACGCCGCGGTCCTGAGAATCGAGACCGATGACGGCCGGGCCGTCGACGTCGCCGTGACGCACGCGCGAGGCAGCCGCGACCGGCCACTGACCGACGAAGAACTCATCGACAAGGCGGAGGCCCTGGTCCCCGGTCGGGCCCACGCGATCTGGACCGGCGTCGGTCGCCTCGCGGCGCCGGGAAGCCGCGGCAGCCTGCCGGATCTGCTCGCCGGCGACCGGATCGAGGTGGGCCGATGACTACCCCTACGCTCGCCGCATTCGTCGCCCGAGCATCCGTGCCGCCGGAAGTGTCCGCGGTCGCCGGCGCGTGCTGCGCGAGGCTGCCGGTAACGGACCCTCGACACGATCCGGATGGTTTCTGGGTGGTGTGCGTGCTGCTGCGCCACGGCGGTGACCGGGTCGCCCTCACGGTGGCCGCCGCCGTGGGCATGGAGGTCGCCCTCCGGGTCCACGCCAGCCTCGACGGGCACCTCACCGAGGGCTGGGACCCGGCCTGCCCCGCAGTGACCCTCGGCGTGGCGGCGGCCGTCGCCCGGCTCGACGGGCTGGACGCGGCGGCCACCGCCCGAGCGCTCGCGATCGCCGCCACGCAGGCAGGTGGCCTGACCGAGGCCGTCGGCACACCGCTCGGTGATTTCCAGCGCCGGCGAGCCGCCGAGAACGGACGCCAGGCAGTCGACCTCGCCCGCGCCGGGATGACCACGCCCGACGCGCCCCTGGAAGGCCGCCGCGGCCTGTACCCGGTGATGGCGCCCACCGCCGACCCGGGTGCGCTGGTCGACGGCCTCGGTCGACGCTGGCTCCTCGCCGGTCGGTCGACCCTGAACCGTGAACACTCCTGGGACGGGGCGACGGAGTATGCGCGGGCGGTGCTGCCGTGACCGCCACCGATGCTCCACTGTCCGCCCGGGTCCGCCCGTCGACGACCGCTCTGCTGCTCGTCGACTTCTGCAACGACTTCGTCGACCCCGCCGGGAAGACCGCTGTGGTGGGTGGTCGCGACGTCAGCCACGCCCAGCGGGTGCTGCCTGCCGCCGCCCGCCTCGCCGCTGCCGCGCGGCGCGCCGCCGTACCCGTGATCCACGTCCTGCACACCACGCTGCCGGGCGGCGCCAGCGATTCGCCGGCCTGGCGGGACGCGCGGTCCCGGGCAGCGTTCTCGGCTCCCGACATCTGCCGTCTCGGCACCTGGGGGCAGCAGGCGGTGGCGGCGCTCGCGCCCGAGCCCGGCGACCACGTGGTGCACAAGTACCGGTACGGCGGCTTCACCGGCACCAACCTGGAACTGGTGCTGCGCAGCCTCGGCCGGCAGACCGTCGTCTGCTGCGGCGTCTCCACAAACGTCTGCGTCGACACCACCGTGCGGGAGGCCTTCGCCCGCGACTTCTTCGTGACGATCGCCGCCGACGCGTGCGCGTCCTGGGACATGGACCTGCACGCCGCCGCGCTGGCGACCGCCGCCAAACGGTTCGCTGTCGTCGCCGATGTCGACGACATCCGAGCCGCCTGGAACCAAACCGACCACGCCCAGTCAGGAGGCACCGTATGATCGCCGAGTTGCGGTTCTACACCATCACGCCGGGACACAGCGAAGCTCTGTTCGACGAGTTCACCGCCGTATCCCTCAAGCTGTTCGCCACACACGGCATCACCGCGTACGGGCCGTGGCGCCGCCAACTGACCAAGGGCGAGCAGTTGGTGTACGTCCTGGAGTTCGCCGACGAGCAGGCCCGCGACGAGCGGTGGGCGGCGTTCCGCGCGGACCCGCGGTGGCAGGCCGTCCTCCGGGCCCGGGCCGCGGCCGAACCGCACATCGCCGGCAGCGAGATCCTGACACTGAGCCGATGAGTACCCGCACCTACGGTCACCGTGTGGAGGTGGCGACCCGATGACGGCGTCGATCGGTTTCATCGGCCTCGGAGCAATGGGCCTGGGCATGGCGACCAACCTGGTCAGGGGCGGCCACCGGGTGTATGGGTACGATCCCGACCCGGGCCGCCGCGGGTTGGCCACGGCAGCCGGGATCACCGTCGTCGACTCACCGGCCGAGGCCGCCCGGCACGCGTCCGAGACCGTCTTCTCGGTCGTCCGCGACGCGGCGCAGACCCGCGCCGTCCTGCTCGGGGACGCGGGCGTGGCCAGCGTCGCCGTGCCGCGCACCGTCGTCGTGTGCAGCACCCTCGACCCCACCACGATGCGTGGGCTGGCCGACGCACTTGATCCGCACGGGGTGACCGCGGTCGACGCGACGATGTCCGGCGCACCGTGGGGAGCCGAGGCGGGCACGCTTACCCTCATGGTGGCCGCGCCGGCCGACGTCTTCGGGCGCCTGCGCCCGCTTCTCGATCTCATGGGCAGCAACATCTTCCACGTCGGGGAGCGGGTCGGCACCGCACAGGCGACCAAACTCGCCGTCCAGCTCACGTTCGGCATCAACATGATGGGGGTCTTCGAGGCGATCCGCCTGGTCGACAGCCATGACGTGAGCGAGGACCAACTCATGGCGATGCTGTCGGTCAGTGTCGGACGCAGTTGGGTGGCGGAGAACTGGCCACGGGTGAAGCCGTGGTGGGAGCGGTACGTCGCCGGCGAGGACCTCGACATCCTGCTCAAGGACCTGCGCTCGGCACTGCGCGAGGCCGACGCCGAGATCCTGCCGCTGCCGATGACGGCGCTGTCGTTCCAGCTGATGCGGCACGTCTGGCCGGCCTGGTCGGCGCTGCGCGAGCAGGACGCGTCGTGACCGACTCGTTCGCCGTCTGCGCCGACGGCACCCGACTCGCGGTCACCGTCCGGGGCAGCGGACCGGCGCTGCTGTTTCTCCACGAGGTCGCTGGTGACCAGCGCGACTGGGCCGCACAGGTGGACCGGTTCGCCGACCGGTACACCTGCGTGCGGTACAACGCACGCGGCTATCCGCCGTCCGATGTGCCCACCAATCCCGCCCGGTACGGGCAGCACATTGCCGTGACTGATGCGGTGACCGTGCTCGACCACCTCGGCATCGATGCCGCACACGTGGTCGGTCTGTCGATGGGCGGCTTCTGCGCGCTGCACCTGGCGATGTCGCACCCGGACCGCTGCCTGAGCGTGACCGTCGCCGGCGCCGGTTACGGGTCGGCCCCCCACCAGCGGGACGGCTTCGCCGCGGAGGCGCGCGCCGCGGCGGACCTGTTCCGGCACGACGTGGCCGCGGCGGCACGGGTCTACCGCGACGGTCCCACCAGGTTGCAGCTCAAGCGCAAGGATCCCGAGGCGTGGCACCGGTTCGGAGACCGGCTGGCCGGCCACGATCCGCTGGGCATGGCGCTGACGTTCACCCGGGTGCTGGCGCTGCGCCCGTCGCTGTATGACCTGCGGGAGACCCTGTCCCGGGTGGCCACGCCGGTGCTGCTCGTGGTCGGCGACGAGGACGACGGCTGCCTCGATGTCAACCTGATGCTCAAGCGGGTCATGCCCACCGCCGCCCTGTGCGTACTGCCGCGCACCGGCCACACGATCACCATCGAGGAACCGGCGGCGTTCAACGACACGCTGGAGACGTTTCTCGCGTCGGTCACCAGCGGCGGTTGGGTGCCCCGCGACCCCGGCACCCTCGGGCGAGGGCTTGTCGGAATGACCACAGGAGGGAACACGTGAGCATGTTTCCGGTGTGTCAGCTCAGGCTCGTGGTGGAGACCGAGGAAACGGTCAGCCTCGCCGAACGCGGCACCCTGCCCGGCTTCGGCACCGACGAGCCCGGGCGGCCGGATGCGTGACACGCTGCTGATCCGCGACGCGCTGCTTCTCGACCGGGACGACCCGGTCGACATCCATGTCTCCGACGGCCGGATCCAGCGCATCGAACCGGCGACCGACGGCAACCCTCGCGACACGGCCGGGGAGGTGCTCGACGCCGACGGCGGCCTGGTGACACCGGCGTTCGTCGAACCCCACCTGCACATCGACAAGGCCCTGACCTACCCGCGTCTGCCCCCGCCCGGTGCCGGGACCCTGGTCCACCGTGCCTCAGCGCGGACGCGGCAGGTCAAGGCCCACTACGCCCGCGACGACCTGATCGCTCGCGCCAGCCAGGCTTTCACGCTCGCCATCGGCCACGGCGTGGGAACCATCCGCGCCCACGTCGACATCGATCCGATCGGCGGGCTTACCGCGCTGTACGCGATGATGGAGCTTCGCGACCGGTACGCCACCGCGCTGGACATCCAGCTCGTGGCGTTCCCGCAGCAGCCCATCGCCCGTGACCCGCGCGCCCGGGGTCTGCTGCGTGCGGCCCTGGCGGAAGGCGCCGACGTGCTCGCCGGCGCACCCGACGTTGAGCACCCCGACGACCGGGCCGCCCACCTGGAGGCCGTCCTCGCGCTCGCCGGCGAGACCGGGGTGCCGCTGGACGTCCACTGCGACTACAGCTACGACCCTGGGCAGCGTGACCTGGAACGGCTCGCTCGGCGCACGGTCGAGCTCGGTCTGGTGGGCCGAGTACGGGCGGGGCACTGTTGCGCGCTCGACGCCTACGATGACGCGACCGCCGAGGAGGTGATCGCCGCCGTACGCGCCGCGGCTATCCACATCTGCGTCTGTCCGCTGGGCAACCAGCTGCTGGTCGGCGACGAGATCCCGCCACGTGGTCGGGGCACCTCCCGGCTGCGCACCCTGATCGCGCGCGGGGTCGAGGTCTGCGCTGGCGGTGACAACGTGCACGACATGTGGTTTCCGTTCGGGCGGCTCGATCCGGCCGAGGTGGCGATGGCGACGGTGCTGGCGGCACAGCTGCGCGTACCCGAGCAGATCCGGCAGGCGTTCGACATGGTGACCGTCGGCGCGGCTCGCTATGTCGGCGCGCCGGCAGACGGTGTCCAGGTGGGCGCGGTGGCCGACCTGGTCGTGTTCTCCGCCGCCTCACTCGTCGATGTCCTGCGAAACGCGCCTGGCCGGCGAACGACCATCAAGCGGGGCCGCGTGGTGGGCGGCGCGGAGTCGCGAGTCTGGGCCGATGTCCGCAGCGGTTGAGTCCACCAGCTCACGGGGTCAACACGACGCGACCGGACGGCACCTTGCGTGCGGTCCGCGCCAGCGCCTCCGCCACCGCCGAGGTCACTGTCAGGTCCGCGACACCTGCGTTGAGCCGGATGAACCGATCGTGCCCCGGCCGCAGGTAGAACGGATCGCTGGTGGCCAGCAGGAATCCGTGGCCCGCCGTCTCCGCGACCACCTCACCCGCCCCCCAGCGCGATGGCATCGGCAGCCACAGGTGCAGTCCGTCCGGCCCGGCTGTCGCGGAGATCGCACCATCGGTCCGCTCGCGGATCATATCGGCGAGGGTGCCGCGCCGGTGCTCGTAGGCCCGCCTGGCGCCATCCAGGACCCGATCGGTCTCCGGATCGGCAAGCAGCGCGGCGAGGCAGCGCTGCGCGGCACGCGGCGTCCAGCCATCGGCGTACGTCTTCGCGAGTGCCAGCCGTGTGCGCAACTCATCGCCGGCCACCACCGCGGACATTCGCAGGTCCGGGGCGATGCTCTTGGAGAAGCTCCGCACATAGATGACCCGCTCGCGCAGCCGGGGGTCCGATACCAGGCTGCCGGGGCGGGAAGACGCGGCCTCGGCGAAGTGGTCGTCCTCCACGATCCACACCGACGGGTGTGCGAGCAGCACCTCCGCGAGGGCTGCACGGCGCTGAACGGTCCAACTCACGCCGGTCGGGCTCTGGGCTCGCGGAGTGAACAGAGCCACCCGCGCCCCGGCAGCTATCGCTTCCTCCAGCGCCTCCGGACGCACGCCCTCGGCGTCCATCGCCATGCCGACAAGGGCCAGACCCCCGCGCTCGAACGTGTCCATCGCGGTCTGATATCCCGGTTCCTCGACCGCCGCGATGACCTGCTCGCGGCCTCCCTCGGCCCGCAGCAACTCGGTCACCAGGGCCAGGACCTGCTGGGTGGAGCTCGCCACCAGAATGTCGTCGGGTCCCGCCTCGATATCGTCCCGGCGCAGCCGGGGCAGCAGCTGCTCGACCAGCACCGGGTCCGGGTCGAGGTGCGTCGGGTACTGCAGATCGGCGGCGCTGAGCGACTCGGCGGCCGCATGCCACGCCCGCCTGATCGGCGAGGTCGGGAGCATCGACGGATCAGGTCCGCCACGCATGAGGTCGGCCGCGCCCGGAAAGGCCGCCCGCAGCCGGCTCTCGGCCAGGGCGAGGGCGCCACGGCGCCAGGCCAGGGCAGGCAGAGCCGCCGGTCGTGGCGGTCGCCGACGACGAAGCTCGTCGCGATCGTCATCTCGCACCTGGCGGAGCGACGGCGCGGGTCCCGCCAACTTCGTGACGAACGTGCCGCGGCCCACCTCACCGGTGACAAGTCCCTCGGTGCGCAGATGGGTGTACGTGCTCATCACCGTCGTGACGCTGACCTGGAGCAGTTCGGCGAGTTCCCGTACCGTCGGCATCCGGTGCCCGGCCGGCAGGTCACCACCCCGGATGCCGTCACCGAGGACGTTCGCCAGCCGCTCGTACAACGGCCGCCCATCGTCGATCTGTCGAATCGACCGAGCACGTTCCCAAACCCCATCTGCCATGCGAATATTCTACGAACAAATCGTTCTAGAACGAAACAACCAGGAGGTCGGTTTGGCCACAGTCGTCCTGGCCGGTGCCCTCGACACCAAAGGCGAGGAATACGCGCTGGCCGCTCGCCTGCTGGCGCAGAACGGTCACACGCCACTGCTTGTCGACATCGGCGTCCGGGACAGTCCCGTTGTATCGCCTGATATCTCGCGGGAGGACGTCTGCGCCGCCGCCGGTTCGACCCTTGACACGGTCCGCGCGGCGCCAGACCGGGCAGCCAGTCTGACGATCATGGCCGACGGCCTCGGCCACGTGCTGCGCCACCTCCACCAGGACGGACGACTCCACGCCGTCCTCGCGATGGGCGGATCCGGCGCTCTCATGACCGCCGCGCCCGGATTCCGCACCCTGCCACTGGGACTGCCGAAGGTCATCGTCACCACCATGGCCGCCAGCGACATGTCCTCCGTCATCGGCGCGAGCGACCTCGTCGTACTGCCCGCCGTCGTCGACATCGCCGGCATCAACCGCTTCTCCCGCTTCGCGATCGACCGCGCCGTGGCCGTCACCACGGCGCTGCTCGGGACGTCCATGGACACCCACCGAGCTGGCACGCGGGTGGTCGCGCTAACCATGCTCGGCGTTACCACCGACGGCGTCTCGGCCGCCCGGCGGCACCTGTCTACCGCCGGCTACGAAACGATCATCTTCCATGCCAACGGTGTCGGCGGCCGATCTCTCGAAACCCTGGCCGCCAGCGGCTGGGTCGACGCCGTCGCGGACCTCACCACCGCGGAGATCGCCAGCCACGTCGTCGGCGGCACGGCCACCGCCGGCCCGGACCGACTCACCGCCGCCGGCATCCACGGCATCCCCCAACTCGTCTCGATCGGCGGGTGCGACCTCGCGATCTTCGGCACGCACGACCACCTGCCCGACCGCTACCAGCACCGCACGCTGTACCGACACGGTCCCACTGCCACCCTGATGCGTACCTCGGTTGACGAATGCCGCCAGATCGGCGCCGAGATCGCAGCCAAGCTGGCAACCGCACGCGGACCGGTGCAGGTGATCCTGCCGACGGCAGGACTGTCCGCCCTCTCGGTGCCGGGCGGGCCATTCCATCACCCGGCCGCCGACCGTGCGCTGCGCGAGGCATTGCTCGATCACCTGCCTGCCCACATCACTCCCGCCGAGGTCGATGCCTCCGCCAACGACGACACCTTCGCCGAAACCGCCGCCGCGATGCTGCTGGCGGAACTACGCACCACGGCATGACCCAAGCCGGGTCACCGAGGCAGCGCAACCGGGAAGACAACCTCTACGAAGAAGAAATCGACAAATGCCCGGCCGCGCCGCACAGGTTAAAGATCAATTTAGGCCATGTGTCGACGTCCCGGGTCAAGAGCGAGATTCGGTCGACTGCATGGCGCGTACCCGAGTACGACCGCCGCCAGGTAGCGCGGGTAGTGGGGCGGGTCCGCCGCTCCCACCGCGAAGCAGCGGGCTGCCCAGGCACCCGGCGATCCCGTGCACATTCATGCCGACCGCGTCCGGCGGCCGCGGCGCGGGTACGCCGAACCAGGCGCCAGTCCGCTACGCGGTGAACGCCGCCCTCGGGCCCGCTACGCGGTGAACGCCGCCCTCGGGCCGGGGAAGGATCCCCTCGACAGCCAGCCGGCCGCCCGCTGCTGACGAAAACGGGGTGACATCCGGCGGGAAGTCTCGCAATGTGGGTCGCTGCGACGAATTTGTCGGAGGTGGCGGTCAGTCTTGGCGTGACGCCGATGGCCAGCAGTACAGCCGACCATGACCACTATCTGCCCACGACCCGATCGAGGTAGCGTGCCCGTCCAACAGCTCGACTCGCCTGCCAAGTCCGCGACCTCGGTCGGTACGCCGCCCGTGATTCGGCTGCTTGTGCTGGCCACGTTCATCGTCATCCTCAACGAAACGATCATGATCAACGCGATCCCCCGCGTGATGGGCGCGTTGAACATCACCGAGCAGACCGCCCAATGGCTGTCGACCGCCTTCATGCTGACCATGGCGGCGGTGATCCCGATCACCGGGTGGTTCCTCCAGCGGGTATCCACCCGCAGCGCCTACGCCACGGCAATGGGCTTGTTCCTGCTCGGCACCGCATCGGCCATCGTCGCGCCGAGCTTTGAGGTACTCCTCGGCGCCCGCATCATCCAGGCCTCAGGCACGGCTGTCATGATGCCGCTGCTGATGACCACCTTGATGCATGTGGTGCCCGAGCAGAACCGCGGCAAGGTGATGGGCAACGTCACCCTGGCCATCTCGGTCGCGCCCGCGATGGGCCCGGCGATCTCAGGCGTGATCCTCAACTTCGGGTCCTGGCGCCTGCTGTTCGCCGCCGTGCTCCCCATTGCCGCCCTGATCACCTGGGGCGGCATGAAGCAGCTCAAGAACGTCGGCGAACCCGAGGTCAGCACCATCGACTGGTTCAGCGTCGTGCTGGCCGCACTCGGCTTCGGTGGTCTGGTCTACGGGCTCAGCCGGTTCCAGGGCGGCAGCATCGGCCAAGCCACCGGGATCGTCGTGGCCGGTCTGGTCGCTATCGCCGTCTTCGTCTTCCGCCAGATGTCGCTGCAGAAGCTCGGCTCGCCGCTCATGGACCTGCGGACCCTCAAGCACCGCACCTACACGATCGCGCTGATCCTGATGTCGGTCGCCTTCATGGCGATGCTCGGCTCGATGATCCTGCTGCCGCTCTACCTGCAGAACGTTCGCGGGCTCAGCGCCCTGCAGACTGGGCTGCTCGTGATGCCCGGTGGTCTGGCGATGGGTCTGCTCGGACCGAGCATAGGTCGTCTGTTCGACCG
Source organism: Plantactinospora sp. GCM10030261 (assembly GCF_042666615.1). Lineage (NCBI taxonomy): Bacteria > Bacillati > Actinomycetota > Actinomycetes > Micromonosporales > Micromonosporaceae > Plantactinospora > Plantactinospora sp. GCM10030261. Next base: position 40,897 of record NZ_JBHTDD010000017.1, on the reverse strand, counting down.
GTTCGGCGGCCGGGTCCTGGTTATCCCGGGCACGATCGTGATCACACTCGCGCTCGTCGGCTTCACCCAGATATCGATGTCCATGCCGTACTGGCAGATCCTCGCCCTGCACACGCTGATGATGGTGGCTCTCGCCGCGACCTTCACCCCGGTCTTCACCCTGGGGCTCGGCGCGATTCCGCCGGCCCTCTACGCCCACGGCAGTTCCATCCTGGGCACACTGCAACAGGTAGCGGCGGCCTTCGGTACCGCGCTCGTGGTCACCGTGATGAGCGCCCGAGCCGATTCACTGGAGGCGAAGGGAGTCGCCGCCGCACTCGCCAACCTTGACGGCATGCGGCTGGCCTTCATCATCGGCGCGGTGCTGTCCGCCGCCGCGATCACCACCGCTCTGTTCCTACCCGCCAGAACAGGCAGCAACGCCGGAAAAGTAGGACACGGTCACTGAAGTAGCCGAGGCGCTTCCGCAGATCGCCGCCGTCGAGTTTGCCTGGACCGTCGAGGCGTACGGCACCCCGAGCGGGAGAAACACGCGGTTTGGTGCGGTCGCGCCTCTGCCCAGCGGCCGAGCCATGATCGGTTGGGGAGCGAGATTGGCAGGGTGGCATGCGCCCGGCGAGGGCGGCTGCGGGTTGTCTAGTCGTCGACGTGGCGGTTGATCGCGGGTCGGGTCCGATTCTTCGGCCGTCGGTGCCACGTTTCGGGGCGTCGGGGCGACGTAGAGGTGTGATGGAAGCGAAGACCGGCCCGCCGGACTTGGAGCGGGTTTATCAGGATCATCGTGTGGCATTGCTGCGGTTGGCGTTTCTGCTGACTGGATCGCGGGAGCATGGCGAGGATTTGGTGCAGGCTGTGTTCGTCACCGCGTTGCCGCGGTGGGATCGCATCGAGCAGCCGTTGCCGTACCTGAAGCGGGCGATCGTGAACCGGGCGGCGGATCATCACCGTCGCGCCGCGCGGGAACGCATGCTGGGTGTGCCGGAATCGGTGACATTTCCGCCCGAGGTCGATGAGACGTGGGAGCAGGTCCAGAGGTTGTCGCTGGTTCAGCGCACGGTTGTGATCTTGCGATTCTACGAGGACCTCTCGTTGGCGGAGATCGCCGCGGTGATGGATCGCCCGCCAGCGACGGTCCGGTCTGATCTGAAACGTGCCCTGCAGCATCTACGGAAGGCCCTCGGCTCATGAGCAACGACGATGTTGACCTTGCGGTTGATCCCGCCCTCGATGCCCGGCTGCGTGGGACGCTGAACGCGGTCGCAGCAAGGATTACTGACGCCGATCCCGTCAAAGGGACGGTGAAGCCGCACATCGTGGCGCAGTCGGCCACGGTAGTGAACCCACGACGGGTGCGGCGCAGGCGCAGGCGGTGGCTGCCGGTCAGCCTGGCAGCCGCCGTCGTACCGGTGGCCGCTGCCTCCACCCTGGCCATCGGCCCTGGTGACGTCGATCAGATTCCACCCAAGGACGCCTTCATCAGCGGATCCGAGGACGGCGAGCGCTACTGGCTCGTTCCGTCCTTCCACAGCGACGCCTGTGGAAACACCGTCGGCGGCGCTGAGCTGGTAATGGAGGACAACAACACCGTCGGCGAGGGGTGGAACACCGCCAGCGTCGCCTACGGCGAGGCCCCCAGGGGTGGGTCGCCCGGCTCCGGCTGCTACGTCAGCGACCAGGCGCAGTGGCTTACCGATCCGGGCCGCGTCGACAAGCTCTCTCAGCGGCTCGGCGGCAAGGACCAGGACGGAGACTGGATCACCCTGATCGCGGTCCACCCGAGGGTCACCACCCTACGCATCGCCGACAATGCACGGGCCACCCGCGACGTGCACACGCACACCCTGCCCAACCAGCCTGACGGCCCCCGGTACGCGGTGTTCACCACCCCCGCCCGCAAGCCTGAGGTCAACCTCTCCGTACACCTCTTGGCCGCGAACAGCCAGCCCGTAACCACCGACCCCATCACGATCAACCTGGCGAACCAGTAACCACCAGCGACGCGACACGTCTCCAGTGGTTACCAGGCTGGCTCACGTTGCCTGAGGATCTCCGTGGGCCAGTCTCCCTACCGGCACGGTGACGAGTCAGGACTCCTGCGCCATCGGAAGGCGGCACTATCGGCATCTCCAGGACTGGCGAATCGTCCGCGTTGTCGGTACGGCGGGTCAGCGGTTGCCAGCCGCATTGATCGTGGCGATCCTCCGGCGAACGGCTCCTCCGGCCGCCGACGACCTCGCTACCGGAGCGATCGTCGTGGTTACCGAGGACTGGCGGCCGGTGCTAACCATGCCCATCCTGCGTGGCAAGATCTCGTCAGCCGATCACCATCGACCACTGCCTCAACCCTCTTACACACGAGCCGGGTCGGCAATGGGAAGTCGCAGGTCTGCTCGGATGGCCCGCCCCACCTTGTCGAACAACGCGTTGTTTGCGGTGCCGACATTGGACACCCGCAGGACGACCACCGTATTTGACGCAGGGTCACACACCGCGGACACGACACACCGCGACGCGATTGTTCCCGGGTGTCCGAAGCTGCCGGGATCCCAGGCGGATCCGAGGCCCCCACCGCCTCCGGACAGATAGAAACCCAGCCCGAACGGCCGGGTCTCGTCACCGTGCCAGAACCGGACGCCGCCGTGGTCGGTGATCAGCTGGCGCATCGTCCGGGTACGCAGAATCCCGTCATGGGCCAGGCAGCGTCCGAGGTGGTTGTACAGGCGTCCGAGGTCACCGATCGTCGATGACCCACCGTATGCGGGATTCAGCCTGTTGGCGCGGGCGCTCTCCGCCGAATCCCGAACGGCGACCCAGCCGCCTTCGATCGAACGGCGATGGAAAGGCTTCGCCACCTGGTCGGTGTCAACAAGGAGGGTTCTCGACAAGCCCAGGGGCTGAAGCACCATCTCCCACACGACATCGGTCAGCGGACGGGAGTACGTTTGCTGCAACACCCATCCGAGCAGATGCCAGCCCTGGGCGATGTTGTAGACCGGGTGCGCCTCCCAGAAGCCGTCGGGGAACTCGGGCTTCAGGACAGCGGCGATGTAGTCGTCGAATGTCAGGTCGTACACCCGTGGTCCGAGGTGATTGGGGAGTCGGCTCGAGTGCGTGAGAAGCTCACGGAGGGAGATGGCGGCGACCTTGGGGGCCGTCCCAGCCGGCGCCCACCTGGCCATCGTATCGTCGAGACCCACCAGACCTGTCTCCACCGCACGGGCGACGCTCACCGTGATCAAAGGCTTCGTCGCACAGAGCATCTCGCAGACATCGCCGGCTTGTGCCGGCTGTCCGGGCACGACATTGCCGAATCCGACGTGGGCAATGACCTCGTTGCGGTAACTGACGTACAGGTGAGCGCCGAGGATTCGTCCCTCTTGGGTAGCGCGTTCGAGAATGTCCGTCGCACCGCTCAGCTGCCCGCCGCTGATCCTCACGATACTCTCCGGGCGCCGATACGGCTGCTCGTGCCCGAACGAGGGTCTGCCATCCGGTCCACGACTGGCGGAATGGACGATCGCCAACTCGCAGACCCCCGGTCAACCCGTGACATCGTCGCGCTCGTTCGTCCTGTCGCCGAAGACAACGACAGCGAGTTCTCGGACAGTGTCCGTCTCGAAGAGCCGCATCGCGTCCACGGAAACGCCGAACCGTGCGGTCAGCGCCGCACTCAGCTCCGCCAGAACCAGTGAGTCCGCTCCGACCATGGGCAAGCTGTCTGTCATGCTCAGCCGCTGGATGGGCAGAAGCTCCGTGATCAACTCACTGAGCATCTTCTCCGCTGCGGTGACGGGCGGATCGAGGCTGAAGACCCATGCCGGGTTCTCGGCAGCCCGCTCGCTGAGTGTGATGCACATGGTGTGGTCCAGCGCGCCTGTGGACGCGCATCGAGGCACGGTGCCCACCACGACGACACACACGTTCGCGTGGTCCTCGTCGATCTCGTCCAGCACGAGATCACGTGCCCACGGGCCATAGACAAGACCCTGCCGCTCCAGAAGGACATAGAGACGGCCGTCCGGTGACCGGACGGCCGCGACATCGTTGATCTCGGCGCGCTCCCGGAGACGCTGTTCGGTCCCACCAAGGTCGACTACCTGCCACATGGGCTTCCCTAAGGTTGATGATTTTGGGGTTGATGCCCGGATGCCCGGGACGATGGGGTGTGGCTGATACGGCGTCTGCCGCGAGGTGACTCGGAAAGTACGGCCGCCCCAGTCGTTCCAGACGCCCTGGCCTCAGATTCACTCCCTCTGCCGAGGGCTGTCCGAACGGACCAGCGCAGGCAGCGCGGTCCGGTCGAGCTTGCCGGTATCGGCGCGCGGAAGCGCGGCGGTGAACACATACCGCGAGGGCACCTGAGCCGGGGCCATCCGCGGGATGGCCCAGCGGCGTACCTCGTCCGCTGTCAGCGCAGTGGCGGGTACGACGATCGCGACCACCCGCTCACCGAAGGCCGCGTCGGGTTGTGCGCACACCGCGACATCGGCGATCTGCGGATGCTCGCTCAGTTCGGCTTCCACCTCCGACGGACTGACCGTCACCCCGGCCACATTGATGGTGGCCAGCTGGCGAGGTGCCAGATACAGGTAACCGGCATGGTCGAGGTGACCGGTGTCGCCCAGGGTCGCGAAGCCGTCGGGACCGACCCGGAGCCGACCTGTCGCGCCCAGGTAGGTCCCGTGCTGCCGGACCCCGGCCCGCATGTGCACCTCGCCCACCTCGTCCGGGCCGAGGATCCTGCCGGTGTTGTCCATGACGCGCAGGTGGGTGAAGAACCCTCGGCCGACGGTGCCGGGTCGTTCCTCCCACTCGTCGCCGCGGGCCATCGTCATCCCGATTCCCTCGCTGGCGCCGTACATCTCGAAGACCTTCCGGGCACCCAGCGCGGCGTGGAACCGCCGCTTGACCCGGGCCGGGCACCGATCGGCCAGGTGCACCAGGGTGGGCGCGTGTTTCCAGCTGTCCGGACCGGCGTTACCCGTCAGCAGGGATGCCATGTGATACGGGGTCATCTGCACCCAGTCGACGGCGTGTCCCGCTATCAGCGTTCCGACCGTCGACCCGTCGAACGGGTGCGCCACCACCGTGGTGTTACCCGCCACCAGACCTTCGACAAAGGGCGCCAGCCCGGCCGCGTGGTAGAGCGGGCTGCACACGAGTTGGCACTGCCCCGCGCGCCATCCCGTGTTCAGGAACGGCCGGACCGCCTCTGGGCGGGCCGGGGCAGACCGGATGAGGTGATCGATGACCAGTTTGGAGTGCCCGGTGGACCCACCCGACGCGAGCAGGACGGCATGCGGCGGCAACGCGACAACCGGCGGCTTCGTCGCCGTCGGCCGCTGCGCGTGCGGCCATGGCGCCGCAGCCGTCCGCGACACCACGGGGACGTACCCCGTCTCACGGACGCGAGACAGGTGGGCGTCCCGCAACGCGGCGGGTAGGCGTGCGTTGAGTACCGCGGTCGGAGCGCTCACCCGCATGGTGGCAACCAGCGCCACGAGTTCGGTCGCGTCATGGTTCACCAGCGGGGTAACGGAACAGAAGGGACTTCCGGCTGTGGACGGCAGGTGGTCGGCCAGTCGCCCGCTCGCCGCGTCCAGTTCGGCCCAGGACACGGAGACGGAGCCATGTCGGTTGACGACGACGAGCGCGGGCCGCTCGCCATGCCGGCGGGCGTGCTCCCGGATCCGCGCGTCGAGGAGGGCGGCTGTCCTGGACGTATCCCGGTCGTACCGACTGCCACCAGGGTCTGTGCTGGTGGCGTCCGCTGCTGTCGGCTCTGCCATTGCCACTCCTGTCCGGCTCATGGCGGGCTTCCGTGGTGAGCGGGAACGCCGCCCGCCACGGAAGCCTTCGTGTCTCGGGCGATGCGCTACATCTCGGCCGGAGACGTCACGTAGGCGATCGGGTCGCCAATCTCCTCGGTGGGGCTGTAACCGAACGTGCACACACTGGATCCGCAGGTGCTCACAGAACCGGAAGACCCTCCTGCGACAATTTCGTCTGGGCCGAGGCTGAACTCCTCCTCGAAGATCGAGTCCAGCTGTGGTCCACCTTCCAGGGCGATGAGTTCGACATCCTCGCCGGCGACGAGCTGGTTGGGGGTTGGCGGCATTCGTCTCCACCTCTCACGTTCGTCGTTCATCCACGACCGCGGGGAATGCGCGGCCCCGGTGAACCCTGCCAGGGCCCGCCTTCGTCGCGCCTTCATGCCGACGGCACGCCCCGGTGGAACCGTCGCCACGCCCGACCGGCTTGCCGGCCCTAGGTCGACGGAAACCACACACGCCTGACACCCAGGTGAAGCCTGCGCGAAGGCGGACCATGCCAGAGTCTCCGCGGTCGCACCTCGCCATGCGGTGTTGCGAGAACGACGACGTAAAGGGGGAACGAATGCCGCCGACCTCAAACAGGTCGCCGCTGTTGGGGCCGGCGATTCGGGTGACCGTGCCGGAACCGGCGCCCACGGACCGATGGCCCATCGAGGACCTGGTCGGCGCGTACGGGATCGCCGCCAAGCCGCGATCACTGGACACGCGGGGTTGGCTGCCTCCCGATGTCTCCGTCTACGTCTGCTCGATCGGTGACGTCGGGTGGTTACGTGGTGCTCCGGTGCCGGAGTTCAGCGACGGGGCGGGCCGCACGTACCGGGATCCCGAGTTGGCACGTCGGATCTCGATCTGCGAGGCGGTCGAACGGTACGCGGGTCTGTACTCGCGGCCGGCACCAGTGATCACGGCGACGGGGCGGGAACTCGGTAGCCGGGCCCTGGCGCTGGACGAGGTGGCTCGCTGCTCGGCGGCGGAGTCGCGGCGATCGGACTGTCCGGTGGTCGCGCCGGACCTGGACGCGCCGATCCGCTGGACCGAGGCCATGGAGTTGACCAGCCAGGAGCATCGGCTGATCCCGTTGATGATGGCGCGGATGTGCCCGCCGGTGATGCCCGCCGAACGGTTCTGGTTGTCCATGTCCACCGGCTGCGCGCTCCACCGCACCCCGACCCGTGCGCTGCTGGGCGGCCTGTACGAGGTGATCGAACGCGACAGTATCTCGGTGGCCTGGCTTCGGCGGCTCCCGCTGCCGAGGCTCGATCCCGCGGCCGTCTCCACCGACGTGGCGGAGATCGTTGCATGGTTCGGTGACCGCCACGTCACCCTGCACCTGTTCGACGCGACGACGGACGTGGCGGTCCCGGCCGTGCTGTGTGTCGTCGAGTCGCCGAACGACCGGCGGGTATCACAGGTGATCGGCAGCGCGGCGGGTTTCGACGTGCCCGGTACCGCCTTGAAGGCGGTCCTGGAGGCGACGGTAATGATCGCACCGCTGTCCGGGCGGATCCGCATTCCGCGCCGGTACCGCGACTTCACCGACCCGATGGCGGGGGCCGCGAACATGGCCCGGGCGTCACGTCGACGGGCGTTCTCGTTCCTGATCGACGGTGCCGCCCAACGTGCCACGAGCCGCCCGTACGACCGCACCTTCGGGTCACCGGACGCGGAACTGGCCCACGTGCTCGACGTGCTCCGCTCGCTCGGTATGACGGCGTACGCCACCGACCTGACCCCGCCCGAGGTGGCGGCGGCCGGTTACACCGTGGTGCAGGTGCAGGTCCCCGCCCTGCAGCCGGCTTCGCTCGCACCGCAGATGCAGTACCGCGGCCACCCCCGGCTCCGACATCCGCACCCGGCCGCCGACGGCGTGCCACGGCAACGTGACCTGAACCGGTGGCCACTGCCGATCTCCTGATCCGGTCAATCGTGAAAGTGGGTGACACCCTTATGACGCGACGGGAGGCGGTGGATGCCGTCACCTCGGCACACTGCGCCGTGAGTGGCGCCTTCGCCGATGCTCTGATCACGAAGCTCGAGCCCGCGCTCAACCGGAGTGGGTACGCCGTATCCGTCGCACCGACCGCGCCCGCCAACCCCGAACGCGGTGAGGTTCCCACCGGCCCGTCGGTCGGCATCCTCGTGGCGGACCATGACGACCCGGCCATTCCGGGCTTCCGCACCCGCTGGCGCCGCAGCGGCAGACCGTTGCTGGACGTTGTCCACCAGCATCCGGACATCCGGATCGGGCCATGGGATATTTCCGGCACATCGGCGTGCGGTTCCTGCTTCCGCATGCGGGCTCGCCAGCACGGGTCCGGGACGACAGGCGGGCCGCCTCTCCGGACACTGCCTTCCGTCAGCATCGATGGCTTCCCGCCCTACGTCACCTCCATCGTCGTGACGTTGGTCCTCGCCGGGTTGGAACGGCTGACGGCCGATCCAGCGGCACGTCGGAACGAGGTCACCATGGTCGACACCGCACTGCTCACCATCCGCACCCTGCCGGTCATCCCGGTCAACGGGTGCCCGCAGTGCGCCGCTCCGACCCCACCCGGTCCGCCGCTCCACACCGGTCTGAACGGAGCGACACGATGATCCGGAAGCACCGGTACGTGGACGGTCTCGGCCTCCGGGCGCACGCGGCCGGCCTCGACGTCATCGGCGGTCCCGTCACCGTGCGGCTGAGCAGGCCACCCGCGCTCGCCGAAACCCTGGCCGTGGTCGAACTGATCCGCGGCGGCCACTCGCTCGACGAGGCGGCGGCGATCCTCGACCAACCCGCTGAAACGATCGAAGGGTGGGTAGCACCGTTGGTGCGACTGGGCGTGCTGACGCTCGCCGCTTCCCCGAACACCGCTGCTCCCCGACAGATGGCCCGATACCTCGAACGCACCCTGGGCGTGCGGGCCGCTGCGACAGCACTCCACCGCCTCGCGACAGCCACGATCTGCCTCCGGGGGGACCTGGGATTCCGCCGTGCCATGGGGGGACTGCTGCGGGACTGCGGTATCGCGACGGTCGGCGATCTGCCGCCCGAGCCGACCGGCGACGTGATGCTTGTTCATGGGAGTGCGACCCCACCCCAGAACGACACCGCAGGCACGGTGCCGACGCTGTTCGTCACGCCGACCGCCGACGGGATGCGGGTGGGGCCGCTCTGCAACGTTCCCGGCGGTCGGTGTTCACACTGCTGCCGCCCGTCCACGGACGACAGCCGGTCACCGGCAGCCGTCAACGACACCCCGTCGTTCGGCGTCGGCCTCGCCGTCGCCGCCGGCGAGGTGGTCCGGTGGCTGGCCGGCACTGGGTACTGCCGCACCAGTGGTGGCGCCGTCGACGTGAAGGGCGGCGGCAGCGACCAGACATTCACCGCGGTCCTGCGGGATCCGGCCTGCGTCCACTGCGGCATCCGAGAGACCCTGTCCCCGGACGCGGTCCAGACCTACCAGTCGCTGCAGACCACCGACGTACCCCTGAAAGCCAACTGGTCCCGACCGATCCGGGCCCTACGGGCGTCCACCGCGAACAGCACCATCACGGTGTACCCGGTGCCGCCGCTCGACGTTCGCCCCCCGGAGCGAACCGGCGCCTTCGGCGTCGTTGCCGACCTGTTCGCGCCACGGTCGACGGCTCACAACCCATTGTTGTCAGTCGCTGGCGCCAACCTGCTCAACGTGTTCCTGTGTCATCGCGACGGTAATGGTGCCCACGCCTATCTGTTGGATCGGCGCCGGGGCGCGGTGCGGCCGATCCCGGCCGCGACGCTGGCGCAACGCCTCCCATCGCCGGACGGTCACCTGACGGTCATCGTCGCCGCCACCCTTAACCGAGCCGAGGCACTCTTCGGTAGCCGGGCATTCCTCACCGTGCGCCAGGACACCGGGTACGCACTCGGCGCGTTGCGGACCGTCCTGGCACGAAAGGGCTTCAGCCTCCGAGCGCGCCCTGAGCGTTCACTGCCAACCGATGTCCTGCACCAGTTAGGACTCGACCCCTCCCGGGATGTTGTCACCATGGTCGTCGACGTTCCGCTGCGACAGGACCTTCCAAAGCCACTCCCACACCGACGTGTGCGGCGCACCCGTCGAGCCGTACGCCGGGCAGACCTCGCAGCCATGCTCGCGGCCCGCGCCGGCCACGGGGGAGAGGTGGTCATCCGCTGGCGTGGCAGTCGGGAGGCCGAGCACAGAACCTACCGGTGGGCTGACGGCCGACTCGATCCCATCCGGCTCACCGGCACCGACGTCGACGCCGCACTCCGCGAGCGTGAGCTGGACCCCGACGCACTCGTCGTCTTCACCACCGACATCGGTCGCGCGCTCGCCGAAACCGGGCCGGACTCCATCGACGCGTGCGCGATGGCCCAGGCCCAATCGGCGCAGGAGTTACACCAGGCGGCCCGGGAGCGCGGGTACGACGCGATGGTCTTCGCGGACCTTCAGTCCACCGCGCTGGTACCAGACGGCAAGGGGTGGCGGAGCGGGTACCGCAGCTTCGCCGCGGTGGGGCTGGCCGCACGCGGCTCGCTCGGTGACGGTGCCGGCTCGGCGGTGCTGTGGTGAACGGCAGCTGGCAGGACCACCTCGTCCTCCGACCGCACTACCCCCTGGGCGCATCACCGAGGTCCGACGATACGGTGACCTTCGCGCTGCGACACTCCACAGTGACCATGAAGCGTCTCGACGCCGGCGTTCACGCGGCGCTGCTCGCCCTGGATCCGGACAGCGCCACCGATTGGGCATCGATCGCGGACCTGCTACGGATCGCACGCGACCGCTGTCCTGGAGCCGACACCGGCCGGCTCGTTCGGGAGATCGGCCGGCTGCACGTCCGCGGGGCGATCGCCCTCGCGGTCCACGACGCCGGGGAGATCCTGTGTGACCTCGCCTCGAACAGCACCCTGAGCGGCTTCGACCTCGCTCTGCACGACGCCGTGACGCGCTACCGGCTTTCCCGGTTCACCCTGGTCCGCCGAGCCGACCGCGGACTGCGGGCGGAGAGCCTGGTGGCCGGGACCTGTCTGCGGATCCGCGCGGCCGAACTCGGCGCGGTCCTCGCGGCACTGCACGAGCCAGCCGAGGAGGCCGACGTCGTCCGCACCGTCTGGCCGAGGGCCGCGTCGGTCCTGCGAGCATGCCTACGGTTGATGGCCGCAGGCGGCGTCATCGCCCCGGTGGACGAGGACGGGCTGCTGCCGGAGGATCGTGAGCCGGTACTCCCGATGCGCGATCCCCACGACCTTCTCATCCACAGTCGCAGCCGTCGTGGGCTCAGCCCGCTGCCGGTGGGGGCGACCTTCCGACACGCGAGCGTGGTCCCGCCGCTGCCCGCGCTGCGTCCGGCCTGGCCGGGCCGGCAGCTCCCGCTGCCCCGTCCAGACCTGCACCGGTTGGCCCGCACCGACCCGCCGCTTGTCGTCGCGATGGAGCGGCGCGCCTCCGGTAGGGAGTGGGCTGACCAGCCGTTGACCGTCGAGGCCGTGGGCGAGTTGCTCTACCGGGTCTTCCGCGTCCGGCGCCTGGTGCCCCGCGATCCCGCCGATCCCCACAGCTACGAGGTGTCGATGCGACCGCTGCCCAGCGCGGGTGCCGCACACGATCTCGAGGTCTACCTCGCCGCCGGCCGGGTCACCCGGGTCGGCAGGGGCCTGTTCCACTACGACCCGATGCGGCACACCGTGACGGAAGTGACCGCCGACCCGCGGACGTTGTCCACGATTCTCGCGTCGGCGCAGCACAGTGCCTCCGCGATGGCGGAGCCGCCCCTGGTCGTCGTCCTCGCGTCCCGGTTCGCCCGGCTGGGTTGGAAGTACGAAGGCATGGCCTACGCGGCGACGCTGAAGAACGTCGGCGTTGCCTACAGCGCCCTGTACCTGGCGACGACCGCCATGGGCCTCGCCGGTTGCGCGCTCGGCACCGGGGACGCGGTCGCCTTCGCCACCGCCACCCGCGTCCGGCCACACGTGGAGTCGCCCGTCGGCGAATTCATTGTCGGACCGGTGCGGACCTGATACCGACCGCCCGGTACCGCTCGACGAGAGGACTTCGACAGATGTGCGGGATCACCGGCTGGGTCGACTACCGGACCGACCTGACAGCCGAGCGCGACATCGTGCTCGCGATGACCCGGACCCTTGCCGCCCGCGGCCCGGACGGCGAGGGCCTGTGGACCGATAGGCACGCGGCGCTCGGTCACCGCCGACTCGCGGTCATCGACCTCGACGGTGGGACGCAGCCGATGCCGGTGGTCGCCGACGGTCACACCGTCGCGGTGGCGACCTACAACGGCGAGATCTACAACCACCGGGAACTGCGGACGGAGCTGGAACTCGCCGGACACGCGTTCCACACCCGTAGCGACACCGAGGTGCTCCTGCGTGCCTACCTGGAGTGGGGCGCCGGGTTCGTCAGCCGCCTCAACGGCATGTACGCGATCGCGATCTGGGATCTCCGTACCGAGGTCCTGCTCCTGGTCCGCGATCGGATGGGCGTCAAGCCGCTGTACTACACCGCGCTTGCCGACGGCGTCCTGTTCGGATCGGAACCCAAGGCGATCCTGGCCCACCGGGAGTTCTCCGCGGCTGTCGGCCCGGACGGTCTCGCCGACCTGCTGACGAACCTGCGGAGCCCCGGACAGTCACCGCTGCGCGGATTGCGCGAGGTGCGGCCGGGTCACCTCGTCAGGGTGTCCCGTAGTGGCTGTACCGAACACCGGTACTGGAGCCTGGACGCACACGACCATCCCGATGACCTCGGAACGACGGTCCGCACGGTCCGCAGCCTGCTGACGGACATCGTCGGCCGTCAGGTGATGGCGGACGTGTCCCTGTGCACGCTGCTGTCCGGAGGACTCGACTCCAGCGCGCTCACCGCCCTGGCCGCCCGCACGCTCGACACGCCGGTCCGCTCGTTCGCGCTCGACGTCACCGCGCCGGCCGGGTTCACACCCGATCCGGTACGGTCGAGCGCGGACGCCCCGATCGCCGCCCTCATGGCCGCACATCTCGGCGCGCGGCACAGCACGATCGAGGTGGGCGCCGACCAGCTCGCCGCCCAGGAGGTCTTCGACGCGGTCCTGCGGGCCCGTGATCTACCTGCCTGGGGTGACCTCGACAGCTCGCTCTACCTCCTGCTCGACCGGGTCCGGCAGGACGCCACGGTCGCGCTGTCGGGTGAGGCCGCGGACGAACTCTTCGGCGGATACCGATGGTTCCACAATCGCGAGGCGGTCGCGGCCGACACGTTCCCGTGGTTCGCCCGGCTCAGGGGATGGACGCCAGCGAGCGGGGGCACCGTGCTCGATCCGACGTTCATGCGGCGGGTCGTGCTCCCCCATATCAGCCAGCGGTACGAGGAGGCGCTCGCGGAGGTGCCCCGGCTGCCGTCCGACAGCCCGGGGGAGCGTCGGATGCGGGAAGTGTCGTACCTGTTTCTCAGCCGCATGCTCCCCGAGATGCTCGATCGCAAGGACAGGATCAGCATGGCCGTCGGCCTGGAGGTACGGGTGCCGTTCTGCGACCACCGACTCGTCGACTACGTGTTCAACGCGCCCTGGGGGTTGAAGGCGCATGACGGGCGGGAGAAGAGTCTGCTTCGCTCCGCGGTGGCCGATCTGCTTCCCGAGGTGGTGGCACAGCGCGTGAAGGTCCCGTACCCGGCGACCCAGGATCCCGGCTACGAACACGCGATCCGGCGCCGATTCGCCGCCATCATCGCTGACCGGGACGCTCCCGTGCGGCCGATGCTCGACCTGGCCGCGGCGCGCGACGCTCTCGCCCGCCCCGTGGGACAGACAAGCATGCAGCACGAGCGGCTCGAACTCGAGCGGATCGTGACCATGAACGACTGGCTCCGCCGGTACCGGCCGGAGATGACGTGAGTTCCGCTCGTGACGAAAGGCTACGGTCGCTGTGAAGTCAGTACAAGAGCTGAAAGCATGCGTCGACGGGACCCATCGCGCCCGGCAGCCGGACGAGACGCTGCGCTGGATCGAACCCGTGTTCACCGAGGTGGGCATCACCCGGCTCGCCGACGTCACCTGGCTCGACGAGATCGGAATCCCGGTCTACCAGGCGATCCGGCCGGACTCCCGCTCCCTGTCTGTCTCGCAGGGCAAGGGACTGACACCGGACCTGGCAAAGGTGTCCGCCGCCATGGAATCGATCGAACTCTGGCACGCCGAACGGATGCCGGCCGGGCCACGCACCGCCTCACCGCGCCAGCTCACCGGCGAGATCGGGTACCAGGTGGACGAGCTCAACCTCGGGTACAAGAGCACCGTCAACCAGGACTGCGTGCTGGACTGGTCTCCCGCGATAGTCATCCGCACCGGGGCGCCGACGTGGCTGCCGACCGAGCTGCTCAACATGGACGGCGTGGTCGACGGTCGATGGACCGTACCGCGATTCGACACCACCACGAACGGTCTGGCAAGCGGCAACAACCTCACCGAGGCACTGCTGCACGGCCTGTACGAAGTGATCGAACGGGACGCCCTCGCCCGGCGTCATCCCGAGCCGCGGGCCGCGCACGTCGTCGACCTGGAGACGGTGACCGGGCCGGCCGCCTCACTGCTGGACACCATGACCCGAGCCGGCGTCGCCGTAGCGGTCACGGTTGTTCCGAGCGCTGTGGGGCTACCGGTTTTCCGGGCCCGGATCTGGAGCGACAATCTGCCGCTGCCGTTCGGTGGCACCGGCTGCCATCTTGACCGCGATGTCGCGTTGTGTCGCGCGCTGACCGAGGCGGCACAGTCGCGAGCCACCGTCATCGCCGGCGCGCGGGACGACATCAAGCCCTTGGACTATGCCCGGGCGGCCAAGGCTGGCCAGCAGCGGCCCGCCGAGTTCGACACCCCCACCGTCGGTCTCGACTACGCCCGGATCGGCACGGTCCGGCAACCGGATCTCGCAACGGACCTGAAGATCACCGCTGACCGCGTGGTGGCCGCCACTGGCCGCGAGCCGACATATGTCGACCACACCCGAGCCGACCTGGGAATTCCGGTCGTGCACGTCGTGTGTCCTGGCCTGAGGTACGACGTTCTCTCCCATTGAGGTGCCTATGCGTTACCTGTTCATCGGACCGAGCCTCCCGGACGTACGGGATCATCTTGACGGCACCGTGCGGGTCCTGCCGCCCATCGCCGCCGGTGACCTGTTCCGGGTGCCGCTCTCCGCGGGCGACATCGTGGGGATCGTCGATGGCTATTTCCACCACACCGCGGCGGTTCGCCACAAGGAGATCTTCGCTGCCCTCGCGGACGGTGTTCGGGTCCTCGGTGCGAGCAGCATGGGCGCACTGCGGGCCGCGGAGATGCACCGGTACGGCATGGGAGGCGTCGGCTACGTCTTCGCCGGTTACCGCTCCGGTCGCCTCGTGGGCGACGACGAGGTGGCGCTGCTCCACGGCCCCGCTGAGGCGGGCTATCCGGCGTTCTCCCAGCCGCTGGTGAACATCCGCGCCACGATCGCGACCGCCGTGCGGGACGGGATCATCGAGCAGACGCACGCGGACAAGCTGATCGACGCCATGGCCACGATGCCCTATGTCCGGCGCAACCACCGAACCCTCGTCGAGACGATCGAAGCGCTGGATCTCCCTCCTGGCCAGGCACGAAGAATCGAGCGGTACTGCCGGACGAACGTCGTGGATGTCAAGCGTTCGGACGCTCTGCGGCTGCTGGACCAGCTGACGCAGGGCGATCCCCGGGGGAGAACCGGACGGCCTGTCCTCCACCGAACGTCCTTCACCGCCAACCTGGAGCTGGCCTCGCGCGCTGAGTCACCCGACGGCGCCCTGCCGACGCTGAGCGCCGTCTCGCTCGTCAATATCTGTCAACTGTTCGCCCACGACTACCCGACGATCCATCGCGACCTGGTCTTCCGAGTCATCGGGCAGGAGTGCGCGGACGGCTGCCCGGACCATCGTCCCGGCCTGACCCCGGAGCAGACCGTCGTCGCGCACGGCCGGCACCGCGGGCATTACTCCGACCGGCCAGACGGGGCCGACTTCACGTTCCTCACGCGGTGGACGACCAGATCCGAGCGTGCGACACGATCAACGGAGGAACTCATCGCCATCTTCGTGCCCCGAGCGTTCCGGGTGAAGCCTGGCATCGCTCCCAAGGCAGAGGCGATCGCACTGCTCAGAGATACCAAGGCGTGGACCCGCGCCGCCAAGATCGCCCGGGTGGCATCGCTTGTCGAGTCCCGGCTCCGTATCGCCAACCGGGACAGTTCCACCCTCCCGCCCGCGCGGGTGGCAGCGTGGTTCGCGAAGCACTGGCGGGTGGATCCGGACGACGTGGAGATCGCCGCGCTGGACCGCGGATTCGAGTCAATGAACGCGTTCTTGGGTGTCGCCAAGAGCTACTACCTGCTCACCAGAATCAGACCGGAGCTTGTCGACTTCAGCGTGCGGAACGAGAGGCGGCAGCCGTGCGCATCCTCATGATCACTCACGCCTACCCGCCGACCTTCGGCGGCACCGAAAGCCATGTGTGGGACGTGTGCCATCAGCTGTTACACCGCGGACATCAGGTGCTCGTCCTGGCCGGTGGCGAGGACCTGCCGGCCCTCGGATCGGTGCCCGTACGGTGGCACCCGGCTTTGTCGGCCCAGTCGATCCTGCGGGCAAGGGCGAACCTACCCCGCACCTCCCCGCCCGACCCGGGCCTGCTCGCGGAAATCCGGTCGTGCCTGGCAGGCGAGTTCGTCGGCTTCGGACCCGACATCGTCCATGTCCACAACGCGCATCACTTCGGACCCGAACTGGCCCGCGCCTGCCTGGATCTCGCGGACGTGCCGGTGGTGAACGGCGTCCACGACCGGGTCGGCGAGTACCTGTACCCGGAGCTGCTCGACTGGCCGTGGTCGCTCGTGGTATTCGTCAGCGGCTATCTGCGCGATGCCCTCCCGACCGAGCGCCCGGCGGTCACCCGCTGGCTCGGAATCGACATGGACACCTTCCGGCCGAACGGGCCCCGAGACAACCGCATCGAACAACTCGAACGGCCGGTCATCTTCCACCCGGCGCGCCTGCTGCGCTGGAAGGGTGTGGAAAGCGGAGTGCGAGCGTTCGCCGGCATACACCGGGAGTTCGGCGGCACGCTTGTGCTCTGCGCCTCGGAGAACATCGTTGACGACCCGCGGGAGGTGGCCGCGTTCCGGCGAGAACTGGTGAGGATCGCCGAGGACCTGGGGGTGGCGCACGCGGTGCGGTTCACCGACTTCGACCGGCAGCGCATCGCGGACGCGTACCGGGCGGCGGATCTGGTCTGGTATCCGACCTCCGACGCGGAGCCGCTCGGCCTGGTGCCGTTGGAGGCGATGGCGTGCGGCGTTCCACTTGTCGTGTCTCGGTCCGGTGGAATGCGGGAAACCGTGGTCGACGGCGAGACCGGGCTCATGGTGCCCCCCGGCGACCCGGGCGCGCTGGAATCCGCCGCCAGACGCATCCTGTCAGACGCCTCCCTGCGGGCGACACTCGTGCGTCAAGGGCTGCTGCGCGCGGAGCGCTTCGACAACGCCGCATACGTCGATTGGCTGGAGCGGACCTACCGCGCGACGATTGACGCGGGCGCGAACCACGGGACGGTCGGTCGCGGTGACCGTTGATCCCCCGCACCGCCACGTCGACACGCGCGACGTGCAAGCGATCCTCGATGACTTCCTGAAGTCCGTTGATGTTCCCGGCGTCGCGGTGAGCCTCTTCACGTCGAAGGGCGTGACAGTGCGAGCCGCGAGAGGCGTCAGCTCGATCGAGAGCCCCGACACGGCCATGACGCCCACAACGGTCGGCGTCGTACACAGCCTGTCGAAGGTGATGACCGGAACCGCCGCCGGCGTACTCGTGGCGAGGGGCCACGCCGACATCGACGAGCCGATCACCCGCCACCTGCCGGACGTTCCCGGACGCGACCGTTTCGCACACACCACGCTGCGACATCTGCTCAGCCACTCCGCGGGCATCGTCCGCGGACCCGTTCCGCTCCTGTCGGAAGCGACGTGGCGCGACCCGCTCGAGCAGTACGTACTCGGAGCCTGTCTCGGTGCGCCGCGATTCGCCGAACCCGGACAGGTCTTCGGCTACAGCGAACTCGGCATCGTGGTCGCCGGTTACGTCATCCAGCGCATCATGCGGAAACCCTTTGTCCAGGCGATGCGCGAGCTGCTGTTCGAGCCGGCCGGTATGCGTCGCACCACACTGGATCCATTCGCCGCCATGACGTTCCCACTCTGCCAGCAGCACGTCGCGACCCCATCGGGACGCCTGGCCGTACGGCGAAGGTTCGACGCCAACCTGATGACGGCGCCCAGTTCCGGTGCCTTCAGCTGCGTCGAGGACCTCGCTCGCCTCGGCGTCGTCCACCTCGGCGGTGACCCAGGAAACCGCGGTCGGCCCCTGCTCACCGCCACCGCCGCCAGGCAACTTCATGAGCCGTGCGTCGACGTGGGCCTGGACATCGTGCGGGGATACGGCATGGCAATAGCCATCGGACCCCGGTACGGCAACGCGCTGAGCGTCGGCCACGAAGGCCACTACGATGGCAACTGGAGCAAGCTGCAGCTCATACCCGACCTGGGAATCGGGGCAGCGTGGCTGGACAACCGGGGTGAGGATCCCGCGTTGCGACCGCGGCGGCAGAAGTACTTCGACCAGCTCCTTCATCTGCTCGGAGCGGGCAGACGGTCATGGCTTCGCGACAACGGCCTGGGGAGTACGCCGGACCTCGCCGTCGCCGCGGAGGCTGCTGTGGCGGCGGGTATCTACGGCCGGCCAGCGGGCCGGACGATCACGATCAGCGCCGAGGCGAACGGGCTGCGAGTGACCGACGGTGTCGCCAGCGTGCGCTACACACACCTCGCCGGCCACGTCTACGTCGCACCCACCGGTGCACCGAATCACATCCCGTGGGCGCCCGACCCGGACTCCACCCGGTCCACCTTGTCGATAGTCGGGTCGGCGCAGACGCCCACCCATGTCCTTCTCAACGGCCTTCCGTATCAGCGTCTGGGACAGCACTGACATTGCCGCGCGCTGGCCAGCCAGGCGAGGTGTCGGCGACGTGAGAGAATGGCGCCGCCGTCAAAACGAGGTGCCGACATTCGCGAGTGGCGGCCAGCCGGTCACCGGTTCCGGAGCGCGAGGATCCCTTTCACTCGCCGCTTGTCGGCCCGTCTCATCACCGCCAACATGATTACGAGGTCTCCGGCGTCAGGTCGACCTTCGCCCAACCGTCGCCGGAGACTTCGCTACAGGCGGCGGCGACACACCCCGCCCGAACTCCTCACACCTTTGTCAGTAGGCGGGTCTCAGTAGTAGTAGACCCACAGGTCGTAGTAGTTGTACTGCTTGTCGTACAGGCACGAATAGTTGTCCGCGCCCTCATAGTTGATCCAACGTTCGCCAGCCCGGAAGCAGCCGTCAATGTCCGACCAGCGGCCACCGTAGAGCGTGTACGCCGAGGTGGAGTAGTCGGCCGCCTGTAGGGTCGTGCTGGCAGCAGAACCAGGGCTCGCAGCCGTGGCGGCATGGGCAGGCGCTGCCGCCATCCCAAGAAGCGCAACCCCGGCCAGTGCGCTCATGGCAAGGTGCCACATCGTGCGTTTGACTTGGCGGATATGCATGGCAATTTCTCCGTTCCTCAGGAACCGTCTCGCCAGATATCGAAGCACTGCACCGCTTCAGTGCGGCTTCGGCGTGTTGTCACCACGACGTCAGTTCATGCGTCCCGCCAATTCCATTGGTGACGTCTCGGAGGAACGGCGCGTAGCTCACCTGGACCAGGCCGTCGGTGGCGGTTCGGCCATCGCTGCTACCGGCGGGCTACCCCGGAGCCGACGACAACAACGGGCGCGATCTGGCGCTCGAACCGCATGAGGCGATTGCGGACCCCTGCCGCCCGGGACTGTCACAGCCGGGGCTATCCGCCCGCCAGGAGGTCCAGCATGGCGTTGCCCCGCTCGGTGCGACGGACGTGCGTGTGGCGACCCCGACGTTCGCGGTAGAGCAGACCGGCGTCGACGAGTGACGTGCAGTGGTAGGTGACGACGCTGGGGGCGCAGTGAAGCAGGTCGGCCAGCTGGCTCATGCCCAGCCCCGAGCCGGCGTGACGCAGCAGGGAGGCCCGCATGGGGCCGAGCACGAGGACGAGGGGGTCCTGCCCACAGCCGGCCGGCTCCGACCTCCAGACGGTCCAGAGGTTCGGTAGCGGGTAGCCCAGCCACAACATGTCCGCCATGTCGGGATCGAAGACCGAGGCTCCGACGCCTGACACGGTCGGGGTCAGGACCAGCCGTCTGTTGTCCAGAGCGAAGCGCTCCGGGTGGCGGTCGGGAATCAACAGGGACTCGTCGCGGTAATGCCACCGCGGGTTGATGTGTGCGAGGACACCGTCGAACGTGTCGCGCACCGACGCGGTCCCCACCCGGACGATCTCCCGCTCCAGCAGAGGCTGCGCCCGCTGCCAGTGCGGACGGAGAACCTCCCACGCAGACCGCAGCATGGCGATGTATGCGTCCACCCATCGGCCCGGACGGCGCAGCGCCCAATCCCAGTGACCGGGGGTCGCTTCGCCGTAAAGAGCCGTAACCTGATCGGGGAGCCGCTCGTGGGCGGCAGTGGCGATCTGGTTGAGGTGGCTCTCGAAGTCCACGTCACGGACCGAAACCGACGGTGTCAGGCAGTGCGGGATGCTCGACGCCGAGGGGCCGAACATGGGAGTGAGCAGCCGCGTCGCCTCGTAGGGAAGGTTGGATCGTACTGCCGACCGGAGGAGTGGGGGGACTCCCTGCGGCCGGCCTGCGGCATCGGCCAACAGGGACAGGACACTCGCCATCGGCATGATCTTCACGTCGACGCGGAGATCATCCAAACATCCGAAGGTCACCTCGCTGCGCGGCTGCGCTGTCTTGATCATATTCAGTGCGACCCCCCTCGGCCGCTTGTGGCGTTCCACGTCCGCCGGCATGACGCCAACGATGCGCGGCAGGGCCGGCACGACTTCCACCATGGTGGCGGTTATCGTCAGGTAAGCGCCCGCCCTGCTTCAGGCTGACGGCACCAGAGCATCCTTCGTCTGGACGTGCTGGTCAAGTCGTTTCGCAGATCCTCGAACTGATGGACTGCATGGGGCCCCGCGCGGACAATGACGCCGACCCGACGCACGATGGGCCAGATCGGCCCGCGATCGTGTCCGACGCCGCAAGACACGGCCAGCTCGAACGCGCAGCTTGTCCGGTGCCGTAGACATGATCGGAGACGGTCAGATTGACCATCGGTCTTGTGGACAGTGTCGTGGGAACACGCACTGTTCCCGGACCCGTTCGCCCGCTCACCTCCTTGCCTGAGATCCACTACGCCGACCGGTTCACCCTCTCCGCGGACGCGGACGAGACGGGAGCCTGTGCAGGTCGGCGAGAACCGCGAGGACGGTGTCCCAGGTGTGCTCGGGGAAGATCTCGTGTCCGGTCCCGGGCAGGCTGACGAAGCGTGCGCCCGAGATCTCGCGGCTGAGCGCCTCGCCGTGCGCGGGTGGGAGGAACGGGTCGTCGCTGCCGTGGAAGACGACCGTCGAGACGTGGACCGAGGACAGTTGGTCGCGCCACGGCGCGCCGGCGTCGATGAGGAACGGGTTGTTCACCTGAGCGGCGATGGCGCGAGCGTGCTCGTACAGCCTGGTGGCCAGGGCGCGGGTGGCGGTCAGGTCGAAGGGGCGGCTGGCGGCGGCGAAGGGGCGTTCGGCGGCGACCAGGTGGTCGATCACGGCGGTGCGGTCGGACCAGTCCGGCTCGGCCGGCGTCGCGGTGAAGAGGGCGTTGATCTCCTGGGTCGGGCCGGGTAGGTCGGGATTGTGGTGTCCGGGGCCGCCGGGGGTGGAGGCGTGCAGCGCCAGCGACGTGACGCGCTCGGGGTGTTCGATCGCGAGGAGTTGGGCTGTCGCGGCACCCTGCGACATGCCGAGAACGTGCGCGCTGCGTACGTCGAGCGCGTCGAGCGTCCCGACGACGTCGGCCACCAGGTCGCGTAGGGCGTAGTCGGGCTGGCCCGGTGGGTACGTGGTGGAGATGCCGGCGTCGCGGCTGTCGAGGCGGATCACGAACCGCTCACCGGCGGCCAGGCGGGCGCAGAACCGTTCATCCCAGGCGGCGCTCGAGTGGCCCGCGCCGTGCAGGAGTAGCAGTGCCGGATGTGCGGGGTCGCCGTCGGTCCGTACTCCGAGGTCGACACCGTTGACGTGGATGCTCTGCATATCATCTCCCCAGATCGCTTACATGTAAGCGATACCGTAAAGGCGCCTTCGCTTACATGTCAACGAGTTGGTACGTTGCAGCTCATGCAGGAAGAGCCCTGGCAGTCGGCCTGGACCGCCTACCGCGCACTGCGCCTGACACTCGACACCAAGGTCGCGCACGATCTCGAAGCGGAGACCGGCCTCTCCGTGGCCGACTTCGAGGTGCTCGCCGAGACCGACGCGGTGCTGCGCGACCCGGCGGAGCACTGCGTACGGGTCAACGCCCTCGCCGTACGCATGCGCTGGTCCAACAGCCGACTGTCCCGACAACTCGGCCGGATGCGACAGCGGGGCCTGATCACGCGGGAGCGCTGCGAGCTGGACGGACGCGGCGACGACATCGTGCTCACCGAGGCCGGTCGCCGGGCAATCGACAAGGCCACACCGGTACACCTGGCGCTGGTGCACACCCACTTCGCCGACCTCCTCGACGACGATCAGGCCACGACCTTCGCCAACCTGTGCAGGATCCTCATGGACCGTTCGACAGCAAACCGCGACAGCTGAGTGGGCAGGACCACCGGAAACGTCAGGCGAAATCCGGCGACGGGCACCGCACTGAACGGCCGGCACACATTTCGAGAGTTCCAGAAGTCTTTGCGCGTTCGTACACCTGATTCATACCGTTGCTCGACCCGGCTTTCCACCACTGCCGTGCCGGGTGCAGCCTGGTAGGAGAAGCATGCGTTACGTGATCCTCGGGTCGGTCGCGACGATGCAGGACGGTCGGATGTGTGCCATCCCTTCGGAGAAGGTGCGGACCCTGCTCGCGGCGTTACTACTGCATCCCAACCAGCAGATGAGCGTGAGCCAGCTGACCGACCGACTGTGGAATGGTGAGGCCCCGGCCTCACCGCGCCGCGCGTTGCAGACGAATATCGTCCGGCTCCGGCGTGAGGTGCCGTGGGACGGCTCCGTCGTCACGATGCCCGCGGGTTATCTCCTGCGGGTGGAGTCTGATGATCTTGATTTGCTCGTGTTCCGGCGCCTGCTCGCCGAGGCGGCCGCGACGACGGATCTGGAGCGAGAGGGTGAGTTGCTGCGTCGGGCGTTGCACCTATGGCGTGGTCCTGCCTGCGCCGATGTGTCCTCGGCGATCATCCAGGAGTACGACGTCCTGGCACTTACCGAACAACGCCTCCGCGCCGTGGAGCGACGGTTGGAGGTGGACCTGTCGCTGGGTCACGTTGACGGCGTGGTGGCGGAGCTGCGCGCCCTGACCGCTGAGTTCCCACTGCGCGAGCACTTCTGGGTACTGCTGATGGCGGCGCTGCACCGGCAGGGACGGCAGGCCGAGGCTCTGGAGGCCTATCACGCGGTGTCGCACCAGCTCGCGCATGGTCTCGGCATCGACCCGGGTGTCGAACTCCGGAAGATCCACCAGCAGATTCTCACGGGCCGCGGGTTGCACGAGTTGCTGTCGGCACGCGCGAACCTCACCGTCCACGGGCTCCCTCCCGCCCACCCGTGCAGCCTTCCGCCGGACGACCCACAGTTCACCGGACGCGACCACGAGATGACCGCGATCGACGACGTCATGAATGGCATCGACTCGGCTGCCCCTGCCGCGCCGCGCACCATCGTCATCGACGGGCCGGCCGGAATCGGTAAGAGCGCGCTGGCGTTGCACTGGTCCACGCTGAATGCCCATCGGTTCCCCGACGGGCACCTGCACGTCGACCTGGGAGGATTTGGTCCCACGAACCCGGTGGAGCCGGTTGACGCGCTCCGTGTCCTGCTACAGAGCCTCGGGATTCCTGTCGACCAGATCCCGGACGGCACGGAGGCCCGGGCCGCGATGTTTCGGCTGCGCACAAGCGGGCCGCGGATGCTGATCGTGCTCGACAACGCCGCGAGCTCGAACCAGATCCGCACACTGCTACCCGGCGCCAGCTGCCTGACGATTGTCACCAGCCGCAACCAGTTGAGAGGGCTGGCCACCCGGCATGCCGTCAGGCGGGTGGCCGTGCCACGGCTGGGCCCCAGCGAGGCGAGTGCCCTCCTCGGCGCGGTCATCGGCAGCCGGATCGACCCCGACTCGCACGAGGTCCGACAACTCGTCGAACTGTGCGACCGGACCCCACTGGCGCTACGGATCGTCGCGGAGAAGGTGGCGCGTCTGCCCCAAGTGGACGTACCCCTCCTGGTGCGGGACCTCATCGAGGACGAGAATCGGCTCGATGCCGCCGCCGTTGACGTCGACCTCGTCGACTTCCGGACGGTCCAGTTGTGGTCGACGCGGTCGCTCGATCCGCAGACTACGCTGCTTCTGCGGCGACTGGCGGTCGAGGTGGGGGAGGTGTTCTCATCGAACACGGTGGCAGAACTGACGGCCATACCGCCCACGGCCGTCCGTCGTTCCCTCGACCGGCTGGTCGCCCACAATCTGTTGGGACTGGAAGGTCATAACCGTTACCGTCTTTCCCCGCTGGTGCGTGTCGCGGCCGTTGACATGGACCCATCGTCCGGGTCGCTACCGGTACCGGTGACGCACCTGACGACGTCGGACCCTGCACGACAACGGCGTGAGAAGGAGCAGCCCGCCCGTCACGGTCATGTGGCTTGGTTAACGCGGGCGGCAACCGGCAGTGCAGGTCCGGGCCAGGTGGCCGGCCAACGGCTGGCTGATCACGATCAGGAGGCCGAGGCTCTCGGACGCACCTCGTACCAGGCTCCGACCTGCCGTCAGTAATGGTGGCCGGCTCTCCATGTCGACCGATTCAACGTCACCGGCCGCCTGAGCCGTGTAGGGCGTACCCGGTGTGCGGCACAACCATTAGCGCATCGACCACCCACGACAACCCCGGTCGAGATCTTCTTCTCCTGAAGAGGATCTCAACCGGGGCTGTCGGTCAGCAATCAGGTAAATGGATGCGTGCGCCCGCCGGCTTGCGGATCACGTGCTGTAATGAGGCTCAGACGTACGGAGAAATGCCGAGGTAGACGCTCTCGACGCTTCCGCCCGAGTTGACCGGACCGCTATGGATAATGGTGTCCCCGAAGCAGACTGACCAGGTGTTCGGCGCGATCCCGGACGACGAACACCGCCATTGGCCCAGCCTGTCTTCAGACGATCGACTTGGGTACGCCATAAGGTCCGACTGTGCCCACGGGTACCACGAGCTGGATCTGTTGTTGCGTACGATCACGGCTGACTGCACGCCGGTTCCACTCGACGACCTGATAGCACAAACCTGCGCGATGACCTTGCCGTATACGGCGCTGTTGTCCACCACCTTGCTCACGGTGCAACGCCATGTGCTGGAGCTGGAGGTTATCGGATTGGTGTTGCCGTACGCCCGCCAGGTCCCGCCTGCGGCGGCGGGGCTGGCGGTTACCAAACCGAGTCCGATAACAGTGGCGAGGGTGGCTGCGCCCCCTATGGCCACTCGCACGAGTCGCATGTCAAACCTTTCAGATGTTGGTTGGATGAGCCTGTAGATTGGCGAGCGAGTCAAGTCCGGCAAGGATTCTGTTCCGTATTGTCTTTCCGGCTACTCGACTCCTGGCCACTTGGCAGGTTATCCCATGTAATCGTCGGCCGGCATTCGTCGCAGCCTTGCTTACACAAAAATTCGAACGATCGATCCGGCGGTGGAAGCCTGATGTTTGGAACACATTACTGCTCTATGGACTGGGACGGGCCGCTCCGCTCGTGGGCGCGACGCCCTCCAGGTGTGCCCGCAACCGGCACGACCGCTACGCGCCATTGGCACAGAGCGAATCTCGACCTGGGGGTGCGGACGTCCGTACGCATCGCCGGTGGTGATCCCTCGCCATCGACCACGTCTCGTTCGTCCTGCACGGCGCTGCGAGGTCGGCGGCCCAGGTCAGGGCGAGTGCTGTTCGGCGATGCCGGGTGCGAACTGGTCGACGTAGCCGCCGGCCGGCGGGATGTTGGTAATGACGTCGATGAGTACGCCGTCCGGGGCGGCGACGATGAAGTGCCGTTGCCCGAACTCCTCGCTACGCAGCGTGAGTTCCTCGGTCAGTCCGGCCTCCCCGACGAGGCGTTGGTGCGCGGCATCGACGTCGTCGACCTCGAAGTTGAGCAGCATGCCCTGTACGGGCTTGCGGTAGGCCGTGGGCACTGTCGAGTGGGTGAAATCGAGCAGCCCGAGTTCGTACTGCGGTGCGTCGGCGCGGCGCAAGCTGACGTACCAGTCTGCCTCGAAGGTGACCTCGAACCCGAAGTGTCGAGTGTAGAAGTCCTTGGCGGTCGCGACGTCGTGCGAGCCGAGCACCGGATAGAAGCTGGTCAGCATGGCGTTGATCCTCTCCCTGCGTGGAATGTCACCGCGACTCCAAGTCAGGTCGGGTCGGGTCGGGTCGGGTCGGGTCGGGTCGAGCATCCGTGACCGCCTGGGCGAGGGACCATCGATTCGAGGAAACCCGAAATGAACCGCCCGGAGCGGAGCCAAGGGCAACGACCCTGCTCAGGGCCCAGCTGGCGTCAGTTCCACCGCCGCCAGCGATCATCACCGCTGGGTCGACCCCGCCACGCTGGAGGCAGCCTTGTCGAAGCTCACCGCCGACCCCGCGCTCGTGCTCGCCGGGTCGGCGGGTCGTCCGGGCAGGGCGAACGCGGCGAGGAAGCCGAGGATCGCGAACATCGTCGCGACGAGGAAGGCGGATTGGAGGCCTTCCGTCAGGGCGACGGCGGGATCGTCGGTTGCCACCCCGCCAGCGACCGACAGAGCCACCGACATCACGATGGCGATGCCGAGGGCGCTACCGATGTTGAACGAGGTGTCGACCAGGCCCGCGGCCAGTCCGGACTCCTCCTCGGCGACGTCGTTCAGGGCGGCGATCTGGGATGCTACGAACGCGGCGCCCAAGCCCGGTCCGAAGATCAGCAGGCCCCAGAGAAGGTCGCCGAAGAACGTGCCGTTGACCGAGACCGCAGTCAGCAGGGAGCTGCCGATCACGATCAGCAGCAGGGCCGGCACGGCGATCGGCCGCAAACCCAGCTTGGTCACCAACGCCTGGCCGGCGAACGCGCCCAGGATGGACATCACGGTCATCAGCGCACTGGTCAGGCCGAACTGAAGAGCCGAGTAGCCGAGAACCTGTTGCACGTACAGCGTCAACGGGAACAGCATGCCGTCGACCGAGAGTCCGACCGCAAGGATCGTCAGGTTGCCGGCCGCTACGCCGCGCAGCTTGAAGATCCGCAGCGGCACCAGTGGTGCCGTCGATCGGGCCTCGATCACGAGGAAGAGTGTGATCAGCAACGCCGCGACAGCGAGTTCGACAATGGTTTGGACACTCGCCCAGCCAGCCTCTGGTGCGTTGATGATGGCGTAGATCAACAGGACCAGCGCCGACGTACTCGTGACCGCGCCGGCCGCGTCAAACCGGCGCGAGGTGCTCTTCGTGCGACTCGTGTCGATGAGCGCGGGCACCAGCAGAAGGATGGTGATGCCGATCGGGACGTTGATATAGAAGAGCCATTCCCAGCCAAGGCTGGCGGTGATGACGCCACCCAGTAGCAGACCAGCCGTGGCGCCGATGCCGCCCAACGCGCCCCACACGCCCAACGCCTGGTTGCGCTCGGTCGGGTCGCGGAACACCGACACGACGATGGACAGCGCGGTCGGGGCCATGATGGCGGCCGAGACGCCCTGTGCCGCGCGGGCCGCGAGAAGCCAGCCGCCGGTCCAGGCGACAGCACACAGTAACGACGAAACGACGAACAGCGCGACGCCCACAAGAAAGACACCGCGTCGTCCGACGAGGTCGGCGACGCGGCCGAAGAACAGCATGAGGCCGCCGAAGGTCACGGCGTACCCCGTGAGCACCCATTGGACGCCGGCCACCGTGAAGTTCAGGTCCTCCTGTATCGACGGGATCGCGGTGAGCACGATTGTCGCGTCCAGGATGACCATGAAGAAGGCCGTGCCAAGCAGCGCCAACGCCTTCCAACGTCGTGGATCGGGCGGCCCGGTCGCTGTCGCCGGCTGGGATGTTCGATCGTTCCGCGCACCTGTCATCTGCTCTCCCAGTTCCGGTGATCCTTGAATCATCTCTGGAAGTAGCATTATGCTAGTAGTAGGTCCTAAATTACAACTTCCAGCATTGAATCGAGGACCTTCGCTGATAGGGTGGGGGGATGGCCAGAAAGCGTAGATACGACGACGGGTGCGCCGCCTCTCACGCTCTCGACCTCGTGGGCGAGCGCTGGGCGCTGCTGGTGGTCCGCGAACTGCTGTTCGGTCCCAAACGGTTCACCGACCTGCGGATGGGCCTGCCGGGCGCGAGCCCGAATGTGCTGGCTCAACGGCTCCGCGAGATGGAGGAGGCCGGCGTGACGCGTCGCCGCAAGCTTCCCCCGCCCGCCGCCACCTGGGTGTACGAGCTGACCACGTGGGGCCGTGAGCTTGAGCCGGTGATCACGGCCCTGGGTCGGTGGGGGGTCCGATCGCCATCGCTGCGCCACGACGCCGCGTTGAGTTCCGACTCACTCATGCTGGCGCTGAAGACGATGTTCGACCCGGAACTGGCTGACGGGCTCACCATCGACCTGGGCCTGCGAATGGGAGAGGACACGTTCCGCGTTCAGCTGTCCGCCGGGGTGATCCAGATTCGGCGGGGCGAGACGGACCAGCCGGACGCCATCGTCGAGACCGCGCCAGCAACGCTCAACGCGCTGCTCTGGGAGGATCGCGGCCTGGACGACGCGATAGCCTCCGGCGATGTGCGGCTGTCGGGCAGTCACGAGCGCGTCGAGCGATTCCTCCGGCTGTTCCCATCGCCCGAGCCCGCCATGCAGCGGAAGCGGCCGTGACGCGCGGCTGTCGTCATCGTGAGGGCGGACCGGGTTAGCGTCTGTCGCCGCCGCCTCGCGGACTGACGGATTCACCGACGCAGGATTGGACCAGACGTGGCTGGTTACGCCATCGCCCACCTGAGAACGCCGACCGGAAACGATGAGGTGTTCGAGTACCTCGAGCGGATCCAGGCGACGTTGGACCCCTTCAACGGTCGCTTCCTGGTGCACGGCGGAACGGTCGACGTCCTGGAAGGAACGTGGCCAGGCACGATAGTCATCATCGAGTTCCCCGACACCGACAGCGCTCACGCATGGTACGACTCGGCCGAGTACCAGACGATTCTGCCGTTGCGAACCGGCAACATCGAGGGCGAGGCGGTGATCGTCGCGGGTGTGGAGCCGGGCTACGACGCGTCAATGACGGCTGCCACAATGCGTGCCCAGATCAACGGTGCACGCTGAAGCCCGAGCCGAAGGCGCCATGGCTCGTGCGACGGAGTCACCTGGGCGGTGTCGGCGAACCATGACGCCGAAGCCTTTCGATGGTGAACCAGGCGACGGTCATGCCGGCCTCGACGGCGGCTTGGCCGAGGCTTCGCATAAGTGCCTCTAGCCGGGCAGCCAATCGCCAGTCGCTTACCATTCCCGGCCTGCACGTTCGGCCATATTGGGCCGTAGGGTGCGCTGACGGGGGAGATGGATGAAACGACGCCGCCGGCTCTCGTCAGATCCAGCCGGCGTCGCGGGCCGTGCGAATCGCGCCGATGCGGTTGTGCGTGCCGGTCTTGGCTATCGCGTTGGATAGGTAGTTGCGGACGGTCGCTGGAGAAAGGAACAACCGCTCGCCAATGTCGGCGGTGGACAGGCCGTCGGCTGCGGCACGCAGCACGTCGGCTTCACGCGGTGTCAACGGGCTGGCGCCGGTTTCCATGGCGATGGCAACGAGATCGGGATCGATGACCCGTTGGCCGGCGATCACCCGGCGGATGCCGTCGATCAGTGCGTCGGCCGGCGCGTCCTTGACGATGAAACCCCGGACGTGAACGGTTAAGGCGCGCAGGAGGTTGCCGGGCTGACTCAGCCCAGTCAGCACGATTGCCCGGCAGTTGGGCACCTGCTGATGGAGTTGGCCGGCGGCGCTGAGTCCGTCGAGGCCGGGCAGATCGATGTCGAGCAGTGCGACGTCGGGTTGGGTCTCCAGCGCCCGCGGCAGGATCAAGTCTCCTCGTTCGACTTCCGCCACCACCTCGAAGTCCGACTCGAGCGACAGAAGCGCGACGAGTGCCTTGCGCAGGATCGCCATGTCTTCGGCGACCAGCAGACGGATCACCGGTCACCGCCGAAAGCCTCAACGGCCAGCCGGAAACGGCCGCCACCGATCAATCCGGACCGCACCGAACCGGCCAGCGCGCGGGCCCTGTCGGACAACCCGGCCAGTCCGCTGCCCTCGCCCCCACCGGCCCGGGCGCCGTCGTTGACCATTTCCAGCCGGACGCGGTCGCCCTGTCGGTCAACACGCATCCAGCACCGGCGGGCCTCACTGTGGCGAAGCATGTTCGTCGTCCCCTCCCGTACCGCCCAGGCGAGCAGCTCCTCCACCTGGCTCGACATCGGCTCCTCCGCCAGCCGTACGTCGGCCTGGACTCCCGCCGCCGCCAGCAGGGCTACCGCCCCGTCGATCTCCGTGCGGAGCGAGACCCGCCGGGTGTCACGCGCGACGGTACGCGCGTCGCGTATCGCGGTGCGGGCCACCGACACCAGCCCGATCATCTCCGCACGGGCCGCTTCCGGGTCCCTGGGCAGCAGCCGCAGCGCCAGATCGCCCTTGAGTGACACCGCCGACAGGCTCTGGCCGAGCAGGTCGTGCAGGTCGCGGAGGATGCGCCGTCGCTCACCCTGCACCGCGGCCTCAGCCAGCGCCGCCCGGGCCGCCGACAGCTCGGCCAACGCGCGGGTCAGCCACGCAGACAAGAACAGAGCGGCGGCACCGGCAACGGACACCCCGAGCGCGTACAGCCCGTAAGCCACGACCCATAGCCAACCACCCGCGGCCATCCACAGATCGTGGAAGTGCACAAAGTACCACCCGACGTTCACAGTGAGCGCCACGGCCGTCGTCGCCACGGCCGCCCAACCGGGCAACAGCAGCCCTGCGGAGGCGATGACGTAGACACCGGAGTACGTCCACATGTACGGCCACCACGGTATCGGCACCGCGAGAATCACGATCATTGCCGTCAACGTCCAGTACCAGCCCGCGGGGCGCCGGCCGGATGCGAACGCGAGACTGTGCCGCAGGTTGAGCAGCATCGGCACAACGCCCAGGACAAGGGCCGATGTCGGCGTCCACCACGGCGCTCCTTCTTCGATCATGATCGAAGCCGTCAGACCGACGTGAACGAAAGCGACGGCCAGGTGGATACCGAACAGGAGCAACCGGCTCTGCCGGCGCGTCAGTGGAGGCAGGCTGCCCTCTCCGCTGACGGCACCCGCCGCACTCACCCGGACCATGGCTGTTCCCCTCCGGCAAGCCCGCGTACCTCGACCCTGGGACGGTCATCCCGCACCGTCACCTCGATCCGGCAGGCACCGGCCGGTTGGTCGTCCAGCAGGCGCGCGACCGACTCCCGGAGGGCGGCCCGGAACTCGGCGTCGTCCGCGTCGGGCAGGCTCGCGGGTGTGCTGACGGCGACGCTGATCCCGGCCGCCGCGAGCAGCGACACCGCGGTATCCAGTTCCGTGCGCCACGACGTGACGTGATGCCGGCCGACCAGCCGCCGTGTCTCGGTGAGCGTCCGGCGGGCGACGGCGGTCACGGCCCGCAACTCGCCCGCCCGCCACGCCGGGTCTCGTTCGTTGGCCGCCCGCCCACCTCGATGGGCGATCTGCTGCAACGCGACGTCGAGCCGGCGGCGGATCTCCCAGTCGAGGCGCTGTCGCTCGACAAGCACCGCCTCCGACGCGAGCGCCGTGCGTGCGCTTTGCAGCCGGGTGGCGGAACCGGACAGGCTGATCAGCGCGTACACCGCGATGCCTCGGAAGACCGCTGCGAAGACGTACCAGATCGCCGTGAATCCGTCGACGCCCATAAGCAGCCCGAGGGGGACGACCCCGACGAGCAACGCCACCGCCACCGGGACGGCCCACGGCCGGGACAGGACGAGCAGCGCCGAGACCGCCGGCGCGTAGAGCACCGGCAGCCAGTGGGCGCCAACCACGGGCAACACCGCCAGCACCACCGCCACCATGAACGCCAGGGCCCACGGACCGCCGCGGAGACGAACGCCTGCGGTAGCGGCCCTGACCTGCGCGCAGTGCGGGACCAGCAGCAGAACGGCGGAGGCGAGGGCCCAGACGCCACGCCGTGGGTCGGCCCCGGCCCCGTCCACGGGCAGCACCACCCACGGCAGCTGTACGGCAACCAGGATCGAGGTGAACAGGACTGCCGCCGTCGGGGCGTGTCGCAGCAGCCGGTCGAGCCGGGCGGGCGCCGGAAAGCCACCGCCCACCCGACCCCACAGCACGTTCGGCGACGACGGCATGGGATCCGGTCCGTACCCCGGTGCACGGACCGGACCGCCCGCCGGACCTTCGGCGAGCCGCCCTCCATCCTGGTCGCGCCGCGGTCGCATCGGCGCAGCGTAGCGGGTCCTCCGACGGGCCGACAACGGCGATTCGATGCACCGAGCGGTGAGCCGAGACCGGGTACGGGTTGCCATTACTCCCATCTCCGCTCCACGTCACTAACGCCCTTTTAGTCCGCTTTGACCGCGACAACCAGATGCCGTCATCCTGAGTCTGATGTCATCGGTGGGCGCCGGCCGCCCAGGCCCGCGGCGCGGCGGACACCGTGCCGGTGACGACTGTCAGCACCGCCAGCATCACGACGCCGGTCATCGCCACGCCGTTGAGGCCCACCGCGAACGCGGCCCGCGCGGCGGCGAAGAGGGCTTCTCCGGTCTCCGGCGGCAGCTCACCCGCCAGGGCCTTCGCTACCCCGATGCCCTCTCCCGCGGTCGCGGTCACCTCCGCCGGGACGCCGGGGAGCGGGGCATCGCTGAGCCGCGTGCGGTACAGGGCCGCACCGAGAGTGCCGAGGGTGGCGACACCCAGTGCGACGCCGAACTCACCGGCGGTCTCGGACACTGATGCGGCAGACCCGGCGCGGTCCGCCGGCACAGCGCTCATGATCAGGCTCATGGTGAGCACCATCGGCATGCCGACGCCGAAGCAGGCCACGACGAGCCCGGTGACCAGTGTCCCGCGGCCACCGCCGCCATCGACCTGGGTGAGCATCAGCAGGCCGCAGGTGGCCACGATCAGCCCGACGGTCATGACGACATACGTGGACCAGCGCCGGTTGAGGATCGGCGCCACAGTCATGCCGGCCACCATGGCGATGTTCTGCGGAATGAGCCACAGCCCGGCGGCCAGCGGTGACAGCCCGGCGACGACCTGCAGGTAGATGGTCGACAACAGCGCCACGCCAGCCATCACCACGCCGGTGAACAGCATGACCGCGAGCGCGGTACTCACCGTTCGGGCGCGGAACAGCGTGAGGTCGAGCAACGGATCGGCGAGGGCGCGCTGCCGCCGCACGAACAGCGTGCCGACCCCGAATCCGGTCGCCGTGATCAGGCCGAGCGTGGGATCCCAGCCGGACCGGGCCAGCTCCTTCAAGCCGTAGATGACGGCCAGGATCGCTGCAAGGGACAGCGCCACGCTGATGAGGTCGAGCTGACCGGCGGACGCCTTGCGGTACTCCGGCAGCAGCACCGGCCCGGCTACCAGCAACAACAGCATGATAGGTACGCCGAGCAGGAAGACCGACCCCCACCAGTAGTTCTCGAGCAGCACGCCACCGACCAACGGCCCGACGGTCATACCCCCCATGAAGCAACTCATCCAGACGGAGATCGCCACCCCCATCTGCTGCGGGTTCCGGAACATGTTCTTGATCAACGCCATCGTCGACGGCATGAGTGTCGCACCGGCGACGCCGAGCAGTGCCCGAGCCGCGATGAGCATTTCCGGGCTGGTCGAGTACGCGGCGATCAGCGAGGTCACACCGAACGCGCCCCCGCCGATGAGCAACAACCGTCGGCGACCAACGCGGTCGCCGAGGTTACCCATGGTCACCAGGAAACCGGCAAGCAGGAACCCGTAGATGTCGAGGATCCACAACTGCTCGGTGCTGTCAGCGCCGAGCTCAACGCTGAGCTGCGGCAGCGCCAGGTACAGCACGCTGACATCGACGGAGAGCAGAAGCGTCGGCAGGGCCAGAATGGCCAAGCCGAGCCATTCACGGCGGGTGGCCCGTACTCCGCCGACAGCATGGTTGGTCACGCTCATGTGCATTCCTTTCGCATGAACCACCACCCTGCTGCGAAGGCGCCATTGCCGGCAGAGCGCATTGTCATCCGCCGGAGATGACGATTGTCACCGGGACGTTTTCGAGTGGTGCACCCATGACATGTGGACCTACCAGCCGGCACCGTCTCGCCGCAGCATCGACGCCGGAGAAGGGGGAACCATGAAGCCTCGCGGACGACACCGGGGCCGGACCGCGACGAGCACCCGGTGTGCCGTTGTTGTCCGGCCGACCCATCAGATCGGTGTAGCGTCATGACGCTCGCAGTCGGGCTCGCCCTCGTGGCCGCGATGGCCTACGGCGTCAGCGACTTCGTCGGAGGCTGCGCCTCCCGGCTGGTGACCCCCTGGGCCATCGTCCTCACCGGCCAGGTCGGCGGTGGTCTTGCCATGCTGATCGTCGCGGCCAATTCGCCGGGCACCATGGTGGTCGCACACCTCGCCTGGGCCGTGCTCGCCGGAACGAGCAGCGCGGCCGGCACCGTTTTCCTGTACCGAGGCCTATCCACCGGTCACAGCGCGTTGGTCGCACCGTCATCGGCCGTGGTCGCCGCCACGGTTCCCGTGATGACCGCGGTGGTGGGTGGGGAGCGACCGCAGATGATGGTGTGGGCCGGTATCGCGCTGTCGCTCCCCGGCATCTGGCTGGTGGCAGCCTCGTCCGGGAAGGCGCCGCGGCCGGCTGGTCACGCTTCGGCGCTGCGGGACGGCATCCTCTCGGGGATGGGCTTTGGGGGGTTGTTCGCCGCAGTCGGCCAGATTCCGTCCTCGGCCGGGATGTTTCCGCTGGCTCTGCAGAACGTGGCCGCCGGGTTGTTCACCGTCGTCGCAGCCGTGATGCTGGGCCAGACGTGGGTGCCGTCAACCGCGCGGGCGTGGGTTGGCCTGCCGATCGGCGTGCTCGGCGCGACCGGCACCGCGGTGTTCATGGTCGCGACACAGGCAGGCCAGCTCTCCGTCACGAGTGTCGTCGTGTCGCTCTACCCGGTCTTCACCGTCGCCTTGTCGATGCTGTTCCTACGCGAACGCGTCGGCCGTCCACAGAGCGTTGGACTGGTGCTCAGCGGCATCGCCGTCGCCTGCATCGCCGCGGGCTGAGGTATTCGCCACCGAGGAACAGCCCGCTTCTACGACTGCGGGGACGGATCGGCACGGCAGTACGCGGACGTGCGGGCCACCGTACTGGCACCCCCGAGCATGGTGCCGGACACGCCGTGGTCGACGGCACCGTTGGACGGGTTCGCCATCATCGCGGGGCGTACCGTCGTAGCTCTTCCGGGACAATCTCAAGCGGACCGCACCCGCCTGGTCTGCGGTGCGGCGTTGCGGTCGCCGCGCCGCCGCCGCGAGTGCCTCATGGGTTTCCACCTGCGATGAACGGCGTCGCAGGCCTTGCCTACCGAGCCGCCACCCTCGGGCAGGCGCGTGGGCCGAGTCCTCGACTCGGCCCACGCCCGCATCACGCACCAACCGGTGCTACCGGACGCACGAGTAAGTAAGAATGACGATGCCCGAATCCAGTGTCCGAGTGCCGAGCAGCTTGAACGGAACGTTCAGTCCGTCGGCGAACACCATGTCCTCCTCGAGGGTGCCGACGCCGGCCAGAGCCGGGTGAACCCAGAGGTGCAGTACGTCGAGCAGATTATCGCGGACCAGGGCCTTCGCCACCGGACCGTAGCCATGCATGACGATGTCCCCGCCCGGTTGGCTCTTCAGGTCAGCGATCTCCTCGACAACGTTCCCGCTCAGAATTGAGGTGTTTGCCCAGTCGGCCTTGTCGAGGGTTCCGGAGACGACGTACTTCTGCATACTGTTGATCTTGTCGGCATAGTCTCCGTCTCGGTTCGGCCACGAACCGGCGTACACCTCGTACGTCTTGCGGCCCATCAGCAATGCGTCGGCCGCCATGAGGTGCTCGGTGGCGACCCGCTCGGCGTCGCCGTCTGAGTAGGTGAAGTGCCACGCCTCCATGTGATTGATGACGCCATCGAGACTGACAAAGGTCGAATTGACAATCTTGCGCACGTGTGCCTCCTGCGTGTACTGGTGAACTCCGGCGATGATCTGGCCGCCCAGCGTGCTTTCAGCTATTTCCTGTAGGCACACTCAGCGCGATACTCAAATCTGGCTCAGCGCGATTCGCAGGCGCAGGACATAGGCGCATACCGCCCATGTCCTCGATTCTGCCGTCGTCGTCATCACCCGCGTTGTCACCAACACTCTTGTCGTCTCGGCAGCGCGCCGCCAGGTGAGGATGTAATCCGTTGCCCATGACATAAGTCCCGGCTGCGACCCTTCCAGCGACCGCTTCATTGCCGACGCTGGGTCCACGCACCCAGCCTCCTCATCACCGGTCCGTTGTCACCGATCGCGCGGGTTGCCGCTGGCGGTCGGGGCAGGCGTGTGCCCGGATCCAGTGTCGCGGTCGTGCGGGCGCGTCGGTTCGCTGGACGCCAACCTCCTGCTTTACTATGGCACTAGGAAAGCAGTAAGGAGCTACCGTGTTCGTGTTCCGGCTCGACACCCACTCCGGCGTGCCGCCGTACCTGCAACTCGTCCAGCAGGTCCGCCAGGCGGTGCTGCTGGGCTTTCTCCAACCCGGCGACCGCCTCCCGCTCATCCGCGAGGTGGTCGAGGACCTGGCGATCAATCCGAACACCGTCGCCAAGGCGTACCGGCAGATGGAGCTGGAGAACCTGGTCATCGGCCGACCCGGCCAGGGCACATTCGTCAACGACCAGCAGTCGGCGGCGATGTCGGCATCGACGTACACGTCGCTGGGTCGCGGGCTGGCGACCTGGCTGCGCCGCGCCTACGCGGCCGGCCTCGACGAGCAGGCGGTCAACGCGCTCTTTACGTCCGTCCACCAGCAGACGAGGGATTCCGTCCGCCAGCAGACGAGGGATGAGGACGTGGCGTGACAGCGACCGAGTTCGCGCTGCGCACCGACGGTGTGGGCAAGCGGTACCGGAAGGGCTGGGCGCTGCGTGACTGCACCCTGGCGCTGCCGGCGGGCGGCGTGATCGCCCTGGTCGGGCCGAATGGCGCGGGCAAGACCACGCTGCTGCGCCTGGTCGTCGGGTTGCTGGCACCGACTACCGGCACGGTCGAGGTCCTCGGTCACGACGTCACCGCCAGCCCCCCGCGGACTCTGTCCCGGGTCGGGTTCCTGGCCCAGGACCACCCGCTGTACAAGCGCTTCACCGTCGCCGAGATGCTCCGCTTCGGTCGCGCCTGCAACCTGCGGTTCGACCAGGGGCTGGCCGAGCGCCGGTTGGCGAGGCTGGGCATCCCGCTCGACCGCCGGGCCGGCACGCTCTCCGGCGGACAGCAGGCCCAGGTCGCGTTGGCTCTGGCCCTGGCGAAGGGGCCGGACCTGCTCGTCCTCGACGAGCCGGTGGCCAGCCTCGACCCGCTGGCCCGGCACGAGTTCCTGCAGGTCCTCATGGGCGCGGTGGCCGAAGGTGGAGTGACCGTCCTGTTCTCCTCCCACGTCGTGCACGAACTGGAGCGCGTCTGCGACCACCTGGTCGTGCTCAACCAGGGCCGGGTCACGCTCACCGGTGACATCGACACCCTCCTCGCCGAGCACCGGCTGCTCGTCGGTCCGCGCACGGCCACCGACCTCGACCGGGGCGGCACCGTCGTGAAGGCCGTCCACAGCGACCGGCACACGACCCTGCTGGTACGCGACGGCGCGATCCCGGCCGCGCCGGGGTGGCAGGCCCAGCCGGTCGCGCTGGAGGATCTGGTGCTGGCGTACCTGCGCCGGCCGTCCGAGCCGAGCACCGCGGTCACGTCGGCGGTGGCCGGGTGAGCGAGGAGCGAGCTTGCGAGCCCCGCAGCGAACGCAAGGGTAGGGCGGCATGACGTGGCTGATCTGGCGCCAGCATCGGACCGAGGTCTGCGTCCTCGGTCTGCTCGTCGGCATGTTCGGCGTTGCCCTGCTCGTGCTCGGGACGCAGGCCCACGACCTGTTCCCCGGCGGTCCAGCCCGGTGTGCGGGGGAGGCCGGTGTCAACGAGGACTGCGCGGCCGCCTTCCGTCGGCTCGACGAGGAGTACGGGTACGTCGAGAACCTCCTGGCGGGCTTCTATCTGGTCCCCGTCGTTATCGGTGCGTTCCTCGGCGCGCCGCTGCTCGCGCGGGAACTGGAGGACGGCACCTGGCAGCTCGCCTGGACGCAGGCCGTGCCGCGAATGCGCTGGCTGGCGGCAAAGCTCGCGGCACTGGCCGGCGTCACCGTCGCGCTCACCGGGATGTTCACCGCGGTGCTCACCTGGTTCCGTCAGCCATTCGACGCGTGGGAAGGGCGGTTCCAGTACGACGCCTTCGACCTGGAGGGACTTGTTCCGGTGGCGTACGCGCTGTTCGCGTTCGGCGTCGCCACCGCCGCCGGGGCGATCCTGCGGCGCAGCCTGCCCGCGTTCGGCGTCGCGTTCGGGGCGTTCCTCGCCGCTCGGATGGCGGTGGCGCTGTTGGCCCGTCCCGCGTACGCCACGCCGCTCACCACCATGGAGCCGGTCCCCGGCGGCGGCTCGACGGACCAGGCGGGGCGCCGGTCCGTGATCAGCGACGCGTCCTGGGTCATCGAACACGGCTACGCGGACGCCAGCGGGCGCAGGCTGAGCTGGACCGAGTTCGACGAGTTGGAGGCCGCCGCCAACCGGGCCGGCACCAACCTCAACCAGTTCCTGCACGCGCGGGGCATCCAACAGTTCGGGGTCTACCACCCGGCCGACCGGTTCTGGACGTTCCAGCTCATCGAAGCGGCCCTGTTCGTGGCCGTCGCGGCGGTCCTGATCGGCGTGGTGGTGTGGCGGGTACGGCGCCGTACTGTCTAGTGTCGTGAGTCGTTGAATGCTGGTCAGTGGGTGTGCCCTCTCCGGTATCAGCCCGGACGATCCGGGCGGGCACGGCGTAACACCCGTGCCCGCCCGTTCCAGTCCGGCCGGTTCAGCTTCGGTGGGTCTCGTCCTGCGGCTGGTAGATCCGTGCGCCCGTGAACGTGGCACCCGTCGAGGCGGTCATGGTCATCATGCGAGGGGGGCGAGCCGGAATTGTTGGTTGGGTTGTCCGTGGCAGTCGTAGAGCTGCACCCGTGCTCCGTTGTTGGTGCTCCAGACGTCGAGGCAGCGGCCGGATTGGACGCCGCTGATGGTGCCGTTGGAGTTGATGTTCCATTGTTGGTTGGTTTGGCTGTGGCAGCTGTAGATCTGGACTGCGGTGCCGTTGCCGGTGCCTGCGGCGTCGAGGCACATGTTGCCGTAGACCTGTAGTTGTTTGGTGGCGGTGTAGGTCCAGGCCTGGTTGGTTTGCTTGTTGCAGTCGTAGAGCTGTACCCGGGTGCCGTTGTCGCGGGAGGCGTTGGGTACGTCGATGCAGCGGCCGGATTGGGTGCCGACGATCTCGCTGGCGGAGCCGGGCGGGTCGGTGGGTGTCGGCGTGTTGGTGGGGGTGGGGTCCGTCGGTGTCGAGGGCAGCAGCGGGCAGGTGCTGCGGTAGGTGACCACGCCGCTGGAGTCCATCAGCGGGCAGAGGAACTGGCTGTACCGGGCGTCGTTGTCGATGAATATCTTCACGAACGGCAGCATGGTCCGGATCATCACCGGGTTCGACCGTCCGACCATGAACCCGTGATCCGCACCCGCGACCTCCAGGTAGACGCTCTCCGTCGTGGCCGGCAGGCTGTTGTACAGGCCGCTGGCGTAGGACGGGGTGACCACCGTGTCCGCCTGTCCAGAGAAGATCATCGTGGGTACCCGGTCGTTGGCCAGGTTCGACGACGGCGAGTACGGCGCGATGCCGACCGCTGCCTTCAACGACGAGCGTCGGATGGCTGCGCTCAGCGCGCCGCCGCCGCCCATGGAGTGACCGGCGACCGCCAACCGGGTGGGGTCGACCCGGTCGCGTACCGGGCTCTGCTGGGTCAGGTAGTCCAGCGCGGCGAGCAACTGGGTGCCCCGGGCCGTGTCGAAGTCGTTGCGGCTATTGGTCTCGATGCCGATCACGACGAAACCGTGGGAGGCCAACCACGGTCCCATCCAGGCCAGTTCGACGGAGAACAACGCGGTGTAACCCGGCGAGATCGCGATAGCCCCGAACGTGCCCTGGCTGGTGTCGGTCGGGTAGTAGATTCTGCCGCCGTTGAAGCCGTATCCGGTCGGGACGCTTACCGACGTGTTGGCGAAGGGGCCGTTCTCGGCGGCGACGCTGGCCCGGGTCGGGTCCGGGCCCCGCTGGTACGGGTTGTCGGCGGCCGACGCCGACCCCGTCGCCACCGTCATGGTGAACAACCCGATTGCGGCTGCGATCCCGGCCGCGGCGAGCGTGAACAGCCGTCCCCGGAACCGGCGGGGTGCTCGGTCATGATGGGTGTTTCCCGAGGGCGGGGGGTGATTCGCCTGTCGTCGCATTGTCGGTACCTCCTGGTGATGGGGTGAGTGAGGGGCGGGCAGGCCCGGTTTCTTGCCGAGCCCGCCCGCCCCAGCGTTGTCCGATCGTCAGCGTTGCAGGGTCAGCAGGCCCGGCCGGTACGGCAGGAGGCCGTAGTCGCCGCCGGAGTTGGGGCTGCGTCCCTGGTAGAGCAGTTGCAGGTTGCAGGGGTCAATGGTCATGGTCTGGT